>CAXTAP010000127.1:0-6822 GCA_964241965.1 uncultured Mucilaginibacter sp. | reverse complement strand
TCGGCATCCGCTGAAACTGCACTGAATCCCAGCTGTCGGCATAGCAGCAGCCCTGAGAGTGATCAAGCCCGATGACATGGGCCTGGTCGCGGATGGCCTGGTAGTTCACCAGGATACCGTCCTTAATGATATCCCATTTGCCGCACTTCACGCCCTCATCGTCATAGCCCACGGCACCCAGGGAGCCGGGCTGCAGCTTATCGCCAACGATGTTCACGTTTTTGCTGCCAAAGTTGAACTTGCCCGATTTCCACTTGTCCAGCGTCAGGAAGCTGGTGCCGGCAAAGTTGGCCTCGTAGCCCAGCACCCGGTCGAGCTCGGTGGGATGGCCCACCGACTCATGGATGGTCAGCCACAGATGCGAGGGGTCAAGCACCAGGTCATATTTGCCGGGTTCTACTGATTTCGCGGTCAGTTTTTCGCCGGCGTTTTTAGTGGCGTTCTTAATATCTTCCAATATATCATAGCGATCCTTGTACCGGGTAACTATGCCGTTCGCCTTTTCACTATCTTTAGGCGTTAAGTATTCATAACCCATGCCGCGCGGAGCGCTCAGGGCAGACCGGGTTTCAAAAGTACCCGATGCAGAGTCAATCTTAGTTACACCGAAGGTTGGATAAATGCGGTGTATATCCTGGTCGATATAAGAGCCATCAGTAGAGGCAAAATACTTTTGCTCATTCACCGAAAATATGCTGGAATTAACAAAGCTGGCGCCGCCCGCCATCGCAATACCGTTAGCGTTGAGCAGCAAATCAACCTTTTCTTTGATAGGCACTTCAAAGGCGTTCCGCTCCAATGGGGTCTTCCAGCTTACCTCGCCGTAACCTTTCTGCGGCGCCAGCTCTACGGGCTTGCCGCCAATCTTAGCATTGGCTTTGGCTACGGCTACAGCACGCTCTGTAGTTTTGGCTACGCCATCCTTAGTCACATTATTGGTAGCGGCAAAGCCCCAGCAGCCATTGGCTAAAACCCGTACGCCAACACCGTAAGATTCGGTATTGGCTACATTTTGTATCCGGTTTTCGCGGGTAATGATAGCCTGGTTCAGATAACGCCCGATGCGGATATCAGCATAAGATGCTCCCTTTGATCTGGCCGTGTTCAGCGCTACATCGGCCAGCTCTTTTTTAGCCCTGGCATCAATGCCTTCCGGGGCCAGTTCCTGTTCTACCGGCATGGCCGTTGCCTGAAATTTAGAAAGCATCACGGCCCCGGCGCTGATGCCCGATAAGTAAATAAAATTTCTTCTTTTCAAAGTCTTCCTCCTTTAGTGATGAATTTGTGTGATAGTTAACAGGTAAAATATGCTGATTCAGCTTAACCAGCGGTTTTCTGCCCATAAATAGCAGCAGCTTAACAGCAGCAAAGCATAAAAATAGAATTTTGGTACTTCAATTATAATATTTTGCTGTATTAGTTTTGTTACAGATGTATTTGCAGGATGATTGGCCGCGTAATTATAAGTGGATGCTGACTTTCGGATGTTCTGAATTGTTTTCCAGTCATTTTTTGCAAATGCGTACCACCAGAATGTGCCATTCCTGCTGCTGGCCTGCTGCCAGCCTGCTGCCCCAGGCCAGCCTGAGGCAGCCCATTCAAAGGGAAGCGCTGAGTTTTGCAGCGGCGCACTCTTATCTTGATTAATCTTAATGCCGTCAGGCACTGTGCCTGTTTGTACATAGATTTGTACCGGCTGATTTATCTGGGGCAGGGCAGAGGCAACCTGCCAGTATTCGGCTGCCGGTTTTTTACGGGCGGCGGCATTAAGCAGGCTGGTCCAAACGGCTGTATAATCTTTTTGATTGCCGCCCAGCGCCCAGCTGAAGGTTTGTGTCAGGCTGGTAAATATCACCTTGCCTGCACCCGCCAGGCGACTGCCTGCCAGTACATGATTTTGCTGGTCGGTAATTACCGGCTGTGTATTGCCATAGGCTGCAACATAGCCAGCGTCAATATTAAGTTTTGCTGTGATTTTGCTGCTGCCTGAAATTTTAAGGGCGGCTGTAACCTGTTTTTTGTTTGCAGGCGGCGTTACTGAAAAACCGGTTTGCAGCCAGGAGCCTGACCGGCCGCTGCTATCCGTGCGTATAATCAAACCTAATCCTTTCTGGCTGATCTGCTGCTGCAGCGCTTCATTTTCAGGAGGGGGCAAGGCTTTCAGAGCGGTTAAGTCGCTTACAATCACATCAAATCTTTCCAGTGCCGCTGCGGATAGCTTGTCCAGCGGAAATTTATCTATATTCATAAATTCCTGACTCGTTTTACTCTTGCTGACAGCAGAGCGTACCGCAGCGGCATAGCCGTTTTGAGAAAGCCAGTTCTTCAGGAATTTATTTTCAAAGCCCGGTGTTTCGGCCAGCAATAATACCCTGATGGGTTTCACCGGCTCCGTATTAAACGGCAAAGGTTCGCTTGCTGAAGTATCCGACCCGCTGACAGCCAGTAAGCTATATGCAGCCCGGCCGGTATTTTTAGGAACGGCGCTTAAACCAAACGCCGTTTGCCTGTGTGCAGGCAGCGTTACCGAATCTAATATCGTATTTAAACCTCTAAGCAATAACTTAACAGGTTGGGCAGCTGTGTTGTGATACCGGCCCTGTACCTGAAACTGCTGACCTTCGGTTAACCGAGCCGTCCAGCTAACTGAAGTAATGCCTGCCGGCGCAGGCGGCTGATGATAGATGACCGGCACGTGCAGCTGTTGCAGTTCATCAGCATTTAATCCGTTGCCCAATATGCGCAGCGCTGTAACCGCAGGCTGCAGATTGTTTAAGGAGGCAACAGCATCAACCAAAATAACCTTTGGGTTGCGCTGATGAATTTCTCTGTTCAAAGTATAAATCCTGAGGTTAGAGTAGTCGGCTAAGCTATCCTGGTTAAAGCCTTCTGTTAATAACACCGCCTCTTGGTGTGCGGAGATTCTGGTGGCGGAAGAATGGTAGCTGACAGGCAGAATCAGGCAGGTGAGCGCTGCCAGGGCTGTAAGCAAAGCCGCTAAACGGAGTTTCCGGTGTATCCTGTTCGGCCTCCTCCATTCCGCCCGGCCAGTTAACAGGGCCGCTATGATAATAATAAGAATGATAACAAAGCGCTGATTCATCAATCTCTATCTGTTTAAATGATTGAGCTGATTATAGTAACCTTGCCCCAGCCCCATATCGGCGGCAGCCGTTGCCGCTTGCGGCATGGCCTTGGCTTGCGGCAGCATTTTCTGCAATGCTGATTCAACCCGGTTTATATCTGCAGCGCTGGCCCTGGGGCTGCCAAGCAGCCGGTGCATGGCGCCTACTGCACTGAGGTATAAGCCAGGCTGTGCGGCGGCCCTGCTGTTTAACTGCGCGCTGATAGCCTGTAGCCGGCGTTTATCATAAGTATTCAGGGCCGTTACATTTCGTGCCTGCTCCAATATGCCGACTGCAGTTTTTATGCCGGCAAACGGATCAGCAGCCGGCTTTTCATTGCGCTGGTTTACCGGTGTAATGATTTTTGACAGATCACCGCTCAGGCGCTTTTCTACCTTTAACGGCGGCGGATTATAGGCCGTTTTAGCTACATAGGAGCGCGACTTCTGCTGCAGGTCCTTCAGCAGGCGAAGGGCTTTGTATTCAAACGGCAATGCATCGCCGGGCTTATAAAGCCTCAGCTGCAGTTCGGCTTTCCACATTTCCGTCAGGGTGGCTTTTAACTGGGCCTTGATGGCCGGTTCCAGGTAACCGGCATCTTCGGCATTATCGTGTTTGTCGGTATAAGCATCCAGAATTTTAGCTGCGTTGTTAAAGTTCTCTATATTTCCGAGGTCATTGCCTTCCTCTGCCTGGCCAACCTTTGATTCTTCCTCTTCCCCCAGAAATTTGCCGTAACGCAGGCGCAGCAGTTTCTGGTCGGTAGCAATATCATTGCAGCGGTTTTTATATTGATCTGCACTGATACTGTCTCTGGCTTTAATTAAGCCTTCCGAATCCAGAATAATCTGCCGCTCACTGCGAAAAAATTCCGGTTTGATGCTGCTGCCGGTTACCAATCCATCCATACTGAGCAGCTGAGCAGTATCCTGAATAGAAACTGTATAAACGTCGGTGCGGCTTTGCTGCCGCCGGGTATCCCTGGCCTGAAGATAAAAATACAGTTCATCGCCGGGCTCCATGCTGAGGGCCGGCAAATCCAACAGCTGCTGCAAGGTATATTGCGGTTTGTGTTCGGCAAATGATGCAGGAAAGGGTAGTTTGTACTCTTTAAATTTTACGGCTTCGCCGCTGCCCTTGGCTACGGTAGCTACCAGCAGGGCATCAGCCACGCCGTAGTCATCGCTTACCTGGGCATTCATCAAAACCCTTTGCGCCTCGCCGGCATCAATATAGGTATATGGCTTAGGTGTTTTAATGCAGATAACCGGCGCACTGTCTTTAATTATCCGTATCTGATATAAGTCGGATAGCTTTCCGTCAACACTGAGCTGATAAAATCCCGAACTGCTGATAGCGGCCTGTGCGTTCCAATGAGTAGGAGTTTGATTAATGCTGCTGAAAACAATTTTATCCTTGCCATTGAGCAGCAGCGTAACTTGTTTTACGGCAACGTTGGTTTTCAGCCGCCAGCTGATGCCTGCACCCTCCTCGGCGATTATGGTAAACTTGTCCTGCTCCCTCCTGGGCCTGCCCGTGTAAGCCGGCGGGCTGATGCTTACAGTAACAGCCTCTATTTGTGGTAAGACACGTTCTGCAGGCAGTACCGGCCCTGCCGGTGAATTATTTACAAAATTACCATAGGCGGCCCTATGATGATGGTAAGGCAGCTTTAGCAGTACAAAGCTTGCCGCAATAGCAGCAGCGGTAATGAAGGCAGCCACCCTTAGTTGTTTAGCCAGAGGGCCGGGCTGCAGCGGCAGGTTTTGCAAGGCGGCCTCCACCTTTGCCAGCTGCAGCTTTTGCAGAATGTTTAGCTGGTGAACGGGCTGCAGCGTTAGCTCTGCGCTTTCTTCCAGCTGCTGATGCTGCCGGTTTAAAAACCGGGTTACATGAATATTATTTATTAACAACGGATTATAATGCAGGCAGATTGCAGCAAAGGCCATTGCAAACATCAATAGCAGCCACCAGAACGACCCGCCCAGCAGCAGGTGCAAGGCGCAGCCGGCAGGTACCGCGATGGCCAGTGCCAGCAGGGCGTTAATCAGCAGCCTGTAAGCTATCCATCGCTGCCTGAACGATTCAATGATGGTTAATCCGCTTTGTTCAGCCATGTTGCAGCGTATTTTTATGGCGATGGGCCAGCAGCCGTTCAGTTAAAAAAAGCAAAGTAACAATAAGCCAAAGCGAAAACCGTAAATCTGTCTGCCTTATTAAATTCTGATTCGACAAAGGAGTTGCAGGGCCTGGCAGCGGCATGATTTGCCGGTGGGTTAATGTGCGGCGGTCGTGGCTGAAATCATATTTATTTACCGGGCTGATGAGTTTCATCAATACTTGCGGAAAGCGTTCATCCCAGACCAGATCATTCCAGGCCGGGTTAAAGCGGCTGTAAAACTGATACAGCCAGGTTTGCTGCTGCCTGTACCGGCATAGTACCGGATTGCCAAATCCATCTGTCCACAAAGCGGCGGCTTCATCATATTGATGGCGAATAGCCTTATACAAGTTGATTTTTGGATCGGTAACTGCAGGTTGCATAGCTGCTTCGGTATTGAGCCAGGAATCGGCAACTGCGGGTTCGCCCGAAACATAGTTAAGTACATGCTGTGCTTTTTGCTGCAGCTGTACCGGAACCGGCTTTTCCGACAGCCAGAACACCCAGTTTTGCTGTGCCGGTATCAGCTTCGGGTTGGTGTATGATTCAACAGCAACCCTACGCCGGGTAAACCTGGCAATGGTTTGCAGGGCCGCTTTTATGTAACCTGCATCAGTTGTATTTACATCGGTGTAAACTGAGCATCGCAAGGCGGCAGTATCAATGGCCACTGGGTTATCATTGCCTTTTAAACCAGCAAAAGCCCGGCCTGCCCTGGTGCTGATCTGAAAATCCGATTTGCGGTTATCGTTATTAATATTATAATATTGGTAGGCTGTACCGGATGGCCGGCTGGTGCCATGCACCAGCCGGATGGTATGCCCGGCAGTAAACCAGGCTTGGGCAATCCAGCGGGTTACCGAATCGGCAGGCGTGTAAGTTTGCCAGTGCAATTGCAAGCCAGTCTGCGGCCTTTCACCGGTAAAATGTTTCAGGTAACTATTGGTGTATAAATAAACCGGTGTTTTTGCACTAAGGCGGGTATTCAGCCGGTTTAATAACGCCCAGTAACTGCCGGTTTCCTGCTGAACAGGTTGCGGTGAGTTTTTCAGGGCCTGCCCGAGCTGCAGCGTATCTAACTGATTGAAGCCATCATTAAATTCATGTAAAGTATAGCCCGCCTTTCGCAGCGAGTCTATCTGAGATTGATATTTATGGTAGGTTTCGGCCAGTATTTCCCGTGGTACCAGTATCCAGCCCCTGGTTTTGGCAGCTGCGATGTATTGCCGCCATACCGGCCAGGCCAGCAACAGGGCCACTAAAGCCAGCAACAGACAGCGGATGATAAACAGCAGGATATCAGTTAACCGCAAGCTGCGGCTGCTTTTTTTAGAGGCAGCGGTAATTAATGCAATGCTGCCCACCTTTAATATTTTGCCCTGCCGTATGTTCCACAGGTGTATTGCCAGCGGCATACTCAATGCTGCCAGCGCCCACAACCCGGCAATATTTAATAATTGAAACAATTGATAATATCAGTTAATTTTCACTACTCACTACTCACTACTCACTACTCACTACTCACTACTCACTACT
>CAXTAP010000126.1:0-7250 GCA_964241965.1 uncultured Mucilaginibacter sp. | reverse complement strand
CACGAGCTGTAAGCTCGCGCCAGCGGGGCAAGCTCGCGCCAGCGGGAACTCAAAGAACCGTTGCCATCCTTATCCCCAAAGGTAGCCCTGATGTTGCCTAAGTGGTCGGCTAAGTTATATTCGAAGATATAGGAATTACCGGAAGGCAGGGCCCTGCCTTCCTCGGTATGCACCAAATCGATGCTATTCTGGCTGTATTCAATGCCGCTGTCATAGCTCCGGTCGTTTAAAACCGTAGTTCCCTGTTTGGTAGAATTTAATGGTTACTGTGAGCGTTACTGGCTGCATCTGCAACACTGCTGAAAAGCACGAGCTATAAGCTCGCGCCAGCGGGGACTCCCAGTTTTTTAAAGAGCAGGAAGTGTATGCTAATCAGAGCGCCAAATAATATAATGCTACCAAGCTTAGTCCAGATAGTCGAATTTTTATCACGAAAAGTTTCTATTATCAACATAATAAAGGATGGTACCAAACCAATAAACAGCATCATGTGTATCCATCCTAAGCCTTCATAATCATGTATTCCTCCAGCAAATAACTTAATCCCAATATCATTTAAACCTATAAATAAATAGGCAATCACAGCTTTTATAAAAAGGCTTAAGCCATTATCTGTAAACATGACCAATCCGGTTGCTAAAGAGATTATTATTGGAATTCCAATAATTGCAACTGCAGCAATAAAATGACTAATAATAATGCTGAATGCCAGTATTAGTGCTAACAAGCCAATTAATTTTATCTTCTGTAATTTCATAATCTTATTGATTTGGCTTTTTATCATCAGGTATTACTGTATGCTTAACCTCTGCTGGATCAACAGTAACAGTGCCTACCCTTTCCTTTTTAGGTTGTGGTAATATTATTAAAATCCCACCAGGATTATTATCAATCATTCGCTGAAACCTAAGATTCGGAATTGGTGTCAACCTGTTTTTATTACTTGAATCCATCAAATACCATGGAAGATTAGGAGTCCCTTTCGCTGGCGCGAGCTTGCAGCTCGTGACCCCGCGCCTAAAGGTAATCAATATCCAAAATGCCTTTGCCGCCGCTGTAATCAATCGCGCTGCTATGTTTCCAGTGATGCGGTTCGGCTACAAAGCCAGCCTCTACCGGGTTATAATGTATATAATCAGCCTTCTGGGCTATCACTTCTTCGCTCCACAACTGAATCGGGTGATTATCCTGCTGCCAGTACTGCTGCTTACTTACATTACTGTTCTTTTCACCGGCCCTTTGCATCATCCAGAGCATCCATTCCTTTCTGCTTTCCTGCGGGTGCCCGGCAATGGCCCTTTGCACAACTTTTGAAGTATGCGTTTTAAAATCGCGCATCACATCGCCGGGATTATTATGCTTTGCCCTGATGATCAGATGTACGTGGCTGGGCATTACGCACCATACATACAACTCCATTCCTTTATGGGCTCGGCAGTAGTTCAGGCTCTGCACCACAATATCAAAATATTCGCTTCGGGTAAATACATCAATCCAGTAAACCGCAGCAAAGCTTACAAAATATAAACCTTCTTTATCTGCGAACTTGTACTTACAACTCATTTCAAATTGCCTGTATCATATAAGATAGCAGCCGTTAAAGTAATAATTTAAATGCAAACAGGAAAAGAGCAGGAGCCGCAAGCTTGCGTCAGCGGGGGGAGAAATTATTTATGCCCCTGCAATATATATGACAAAATTGAAAGCATAATGAATCCAGTTTGAAATTTAGTAAGCCGCAGTGTTACTACTCCAAGCGTATGTGATAGCTCTCTTAATTTATGAAAATTTTCTATAAATTTTGATTTTGATTCGGTTGTAGAAGGAATGAGCGGTACATTCAAATTGCAAAATAGTATAGTAATAACCGCAATGATTTGTTTACGACAGCTTGGTCGGCTGAACTTATTAACTTTTAATGGAGAATCAAATTCTTTTCTCAAACGTATAATAATACTTGTAATACGAAAATCATATAATCTACATAACAATATTAATGCTCCTACAATAGCAGAAATGAATGCCAAAAAAACAGCGATAGATGAATAACCTATTTCAATTTTTAAGAGACATGCGTTTTTAATAAAATAAACTAATAATCCAATGGAAGTTACTTGTAAAAAGTTATTAGTAATTGATAATTGATTGATATATATTCCTTGCCAGCGGATAAGGCGATCATCATAATTTTCCAACTTTGATTTCATTATAAATTTTTCAATTCACTATTTTCTTTACTTTTTTTTATTTTTTCGTCCTTGTCATTTTCTTTGTTTAGCGACTTTTCTAAATCACTATCAATATATTCTAAAGTCATTTTATCTACCTCATATCTGAAAATTTTATATTTTGTTGTAGTAATACCATTGCTTTGATTTACTTGATAGGACTTATATACAGGAGATAAAGATTTAGTGAGAACTATAAACTTTGTATTATCAGCCCATTTGAATGTTTCATTATGCCCTTGAAGTATTCCCAAAAAAGACTCATCCTTTGTTTTGTTTTTAATCGGATTACCATATTTGGACAGCATGTATCCCTGTATAATATTTATAGATTTTTTGGAAACGGTTTCTTGAGGAAAAGTTACTCCATTATTAATTGATTCATAAGACTCATAGGACTTGAATGCAGGAACATTCAGAATGACTTTCAATAACTTCTTTTTTGAAAACCTTGGTTCAATCATCAAGCTATCACCATTTATAATATAATAAAATTCATTTTGTATGGGGTTGTAAGCTATTTTGTTAGATTTCATCAATTCAGCCCTCACGCAATAGAATTCATCCTCAAGCATTTGCCCCCAAAAATCTAGAAATAATTTCGCCGATTTGTTTACATTACATGCCTGCTCTTTAATATTTTTCTTCTTGGAGATTTCTAATAATTGTTTATTTTGATTGTCATTACATGAAATTAGTGAAGTTAAAAATAATGCAAAAAATGTTAGTATGAGAGTCCAATTTCTATAAGTCATAGCTTAGTAATTGTGTTTATCAACCATATAAATCTTTCTGACTGTGATCGGTGTTTTCACCGCACCACCATTGAGATGCATAACCTGCCGCCATGAGCTTGCAGCTCGTGTTCCGGTTACAGCCAAATTCACGAAGAAAACCCTGCTTCAAGCGTTTCGCACAAAACACTTGAAGCAGGTGAAACAGCATACGGCTATGGGAGGGCTGGCTGCCGGGCTTTGGGCTGCCTGTTTATTTAGCGGCGGCGGCCTTCTTCAGGGTGGCATGCAGCATGGTGCCGTTATAATCAATATCCAGCCCTATCGAGTCTGCATATACCTTGCCCTTCTGCGGCAGATCCATGCCGTTAAGGCTGGTGCTGAAGGTGATTATGTCGCCCTCGATCTTTCCCTTGTCAATGGTAGCGGTACCAAAGGAGGTTTCGGTGGTGCCGGTCAGGGTGGCTCCGCTGGCCTTAAAGTTGTAGGTGAGCGGGTAATTGTTGCCATCGGGGCCAACCACGGTACCTGTCCACTTGCCGTTTAAATCTGCAATGGCAGCCAGTACGGCGCCAATGCTCCCTATTACAAACAGGGCAATCATTAAAGTCTTTTTCATAGCTTGGTTTTTTACTAAGATACTGTTTTCCTGCAAATGTTACACAGGCATGTATAACCGGGGAAGATAAGTTACCGTCCGGGATAAAACAATAGGCCGGGTTTATGAATTAATAGGTGGATGAACACAACGAACCCCGCTCAAACCGCCCTGCTGATTATGGATTATCAGGTGGGCATAGCCGATAAGCTGCCCGGCATTGATGCCCTGGCCCAATTAAGCAACCAGGCCGCCGATGCGGCCCGCCGGGCCGGCATCAAGGTAATTTTTACCAAGGTAGGCTTTCAGGATGGCCACCCCGAAATCGGCGTGAACACCATGCCTTTCTTTCAGCAAGTAAAGGAGCACAACCTGTTTACCGGCGAACAGAGCCGCCTGATACCGCAGATACAGGTTAAGCCCGGCGATGCAGTGATCGACAAAAAGCGCTACGGCTCGTTTGCCGGCAGCAACCTGAGCCTCATCTTACATGCCAGCGGCATTAACCACCTGGTGCTGGCCGGCATCCGCAGCGCCGGCGTGGTGCTGTCCACCCTGCGCGTGGCTGCCGATATTGACTACCGGGTTACCATACTTGGCGACTGCTGCGCCGACCCCGACCCGGAAATTCACCAGGGGCTGATAACCAAAATATTCCCGCTGCAAGCGGAGGTTGTCAACAGCGAGGATTGGGCCAAATCGCTTTAAGTACCCGATCAGGGTATAATATTACTGTGCAGTCAGCCGCTGCAGGTGGCGCTTATCGGCAGGCAGGGCCTGCCATTTGCGGTACGAATCATTGATATAGGCTACCAGCGAGGGGCCGGTGTTGCTCCGTAAAAAGGCATAGGTCGGGCGGTACATCGTCATAAAATCGTCCAGGTCCTGACCTTTAAGGGGCACCAGGCTGCCCACATAAACCCGGCTGAAGGCCGAGTCAATGTGCCGCTCCTGCGCCTCGCGGGTAAAATAATGCTTGAGGCGGCGGGCATCCTTGCCCGATTTGCCGAACCAGGTACTGGGCGAAAGGGCATATACCTTGCTGTTCTGATACACCTCCGGGTATTCGGCCTGCGGGTTAAACCCGTTTGATGATGATTTAATGGTGACCTCGCGCAGGGCAATACTCTGGCTCTGCATTTTAATCTGCTTGGTAACCAGGTCAACCACGTATAAAGTATCTGATACATAACCCGGCGATGAGAATATCAGCGAATGCCCCACGGCAGCCTTAATGATAAAATTTCCCTTTTCATCGGTAGTCACCAATTGCTTGTTGTTTAAATCGCGTATCAGCACATCGCCCATGCGGGTGTTGGTTCCGTTCTCCACCACGGTGCCGCGCAGGGTTTGCGCCTGCAGGGCGGTTGCAGCCAGGCAGCTAATTAATATCAGTATTGAGCAGCTAAGTTTCATATTAAAATCGTATTCATCAGTACAACCCGCCGGGGCAAGCAATGGTTTTAATTATGATGGCGGGAAAGTGTTAAATAAAGCTGCCTGACCAGCGCGGCCAAACAGCCTTAAAGCGCCAAACCCGGCTGGCAGCCGGGTTTGGTATTACTGTTTTGTTATTGCGCCGCTGCGGGCCAGACATTGTTTGCCGGGTTTACATCCGGCAGAACATGATCAGGGTCATAGGTTACGGATTGGATTTCCTCTGTGGAGGGGTATTTGAAGGTCCAGCTGCTGTTGCGCTCCCATACCTCAACGGGCAGCTTAACGCGGTCGGTTTTGCCGCTTTTCAGCTTCACTTCCAAAACCACCGGCATGGCCAGCTTCTCCAGGTTGCTGATGGTAATTACCGCGCCCTTGGAGGCATCATTGTTCACATACTTTACATCAGTTACGGCAACATCCAGCTTCCAGTTGCTGATGAACCAGCCGCGCCAGAACCACTGCAGGCTTTCGCCGCCCGCATTTTCCATCGTACGGAAGAAATCATCGGGCGTAGGGTGCTTAAACGCCCAGCGGTTAATATAGGTGCGGAAGGCAAAATCAAAACGCTCGGGGCCCATAATCTGCTCGCGCAGCAGGGTTAAGCCCATGCCGGGCTTAAAGTACAGCAGCACGCCTATGTTTCTTTCCTTCATGGCGGCAGGCTCGGTAAGCATGGGCTCCAGGGCGGGGCTGGTAACGTAGGCGCCGATGCTGTGCATATCCTGCGGTTTTTTAGGGGCGTACTCGCCGCCGTTGAAGCTGGCCGTGCTCAGCGTATTGATAAAGGTATTGAAACCCTCATCCATCCAGCCGTACAGGCGCTCGTTGGAGCCTACAATCATCGGGAACCAGGTGTGGCCGAACTCGTGGTCGTTCACGCCCCACAGGCTGCCGCCCTTGCTGCGGTAACCGCAGAATACAATGCCCGGGTACTCCATACCGCCCACGTTGCTGGCAATGGCGGTAGCCGCCGGATAAGGGTACTCAAACCATTTAGACGAGTTATACTCGATGGATTTCTTTACATACTCGGTGGAGCGGCCCCAGGCGTTGTCGCCCTCGCTTTCAACCGGGTAGGCCGAAATAGCCATCGACTTTTTGCCGCTGGGCAGATCCATCTTGGCGGCATCTACGATAAACGATGCGGACGATGCCCAGGAGGCATCGCGCGCGTTGCGGATGCGGAAATGCCAGGTAAGCTCCTTTTTGCCTGCCGGGCGCGAGGCCGCCTCGGTTACCTCGGCAGCCGAACGGATCATTACCGTTTTTTCGCTTTGCGCAGCCTGTGCCCAGCGCTTTTGCTGCGCAGGGGTATAAACCTCCTGCGGGTTCAGCAGCTCGCCCGAGGCCAGCACAATGTGGCTGGCCGGCGCGGTGATGCTCAGGTCGAGGTCGCCGTACTCTAAGTAAAACTCGCCCGGCCCGTCGTAAGGGTGGGTGTTCCAGCCCAGCACATCATCATACACGCACATGCGGGGATACCACTGGGCCACCGCGAATATTTTCCCGTTCTTGGTTTGCTGAATGCCCGTGCGGTCCGACCCGTAATCAGGCTCGATAAAGGAGTACTGCACCTTAATCCTGACCTGGCCGCCGCCTGCCGCCAGTTCCCTGGGCAGAAACAGCTGCATCCGGGTATCATTGATCAGGTATTTTACCGGTGTGGTTACTTTGTTAACCTCGATGCTGACCGACTTTATTTTATAGCCGCCGCCGTTTTGCGCCGTGCTTTCGCTGTAGCGGCTGCCGGACAGCGGCAGGATGGCCGCCCCGCGCGAATCCTGCTTAAACAGGTTCTGGTCCAGCTGCATCCACAAAAAGCCCAGCTTTTGCGGGCTGTTATTGGTGTAGGTTACCGTTTCGGTGCCGGTAATTTCATTGGTCTGGTCGTTCAGGTGAGCGGTTAAGGTATAGTCGGCCCGGTTTTGCCAGTAACGGGCGCCCGGCTCGCCGCTGGCCGCCCTGAACTCGTTGCCGTTTTTGGTGTAGAACAGCGGGGCAAAAGCCTCCTGGTAACTGTAATTGCTAGCCGGCGCCGCTGCGGCCCCCTGCTGCTGCGCCCGGCTGCTCACGGCCGCTGCCATAAAAGCCAGCGACAAGCCGGCTGCGATATTGAACTTCATCATTGGGAGGGTAAAAATTTTTTGAAAGCAAGTATAGCATAATTTACAGGCATCGCCAAGAGCGGGGCTGTAAGAGCCGGAGTTTTATTGAAATTGGGGACCTAAACCAATCAGCCCCACCCAAACC
>CAXTAP010000125.1:2047-7296 GCA_964241965.1 uncultured Mucilaginibacter sp. | reverse complement strand
GCTCAAATCCTTATCACCCCGGCCGGAGAGGCAGATCACCACGTTGTCATTTACATTGAACTGCATCTTTTCAAGCTGCGCCAGTGCGTGTGCTGATTCAATGGCCGGAATAATACCTTCCAGCTGCGAAAGCAATAAACCGGCGTTCAGCGCTTCATTGTCAGTAATGCTTACATATTGTGCCCGCTTTATTTTGTACAAATGCGCATGCTGCGGGCCAATACCCGGATAATCCAGTCCGGCCGATATGGAATAAGGCTCAACCACCTGCCCGTCGTCGGTTTGCATTAATATAGTACGGCTGCCGTGCAGCACGCCCTCCCGGCCCAATACTGATGTGGCTGCAGAGAAACCGCTGTTTACACCCTTACCGGCAGCCTCAACAGCAATCAGCTTTACGTCCTCATTATCTAAAAAGTGGTAAAACATACCCATGGCGTTGCTGCCGCCGCCTACGCAGGCTATGGCGTAATCCGGCAATTCCCGGCCGGTATGTTCGAGCAGCTGCCTTTTAGTTTCAAACGAAATAACAGACTGAAATTTAGCCACCATTTCCGGGTAAGGGTACGGCCCCACCACCGAACCGATGATATAATGTGTATCAACCGGGTTATTAATCCAGTCGCGCATGGCCTCATTAGTTGCATCCTTCAATGTTTTACTGCCCGAAGTAGCGGGTATAACAGTAGCGCCCAGCATTTTCATGCGGGCTACGTTAGGGGCCTGGCGCTCCATATCTACTTCGCCCATATAAACTACGCATTCAATGCCCTTTAAGGCACAAACGGTAGCCGTGGCCACACCATGCTGGCCCGCACCTGTTTCGGCAATGATGCGCTTTTTACCCAGCCGCTGCGCAAGCAAAATCTGCCCTATGGCATTGTTGATTTTGTGCGAACCGGTATGATTCAAATCTTCCCGCTTGAGGTAAATGTTAGCGCCATACCTGCCGGATAAACGCCTGGCTAAGTACAAGGGCGAAGGCCGGCCTACATAGTCTTTCAACAGAGAATCAAACTCGGCTCTGAAATCCGCATCATTAATAATGACTGAATACTGCTGCCTTAATTCTTCCACATTAGGGTATAGCATTTCGGGAATGTAGGCACCGCCAAAATCACCATAATAGCCCTGTTCATTAACTCCGTATTTCATGATGCTGAGCGCAGGCTGTTAAAAGCCCTTTTTAATTTATCAATATCTTTTACTCCCGGCGCTGTTTCAAACCGGCTGTTCAAATCAACTCCGTAAAACTGCGGATGTGTGATTTGTTTTACATCTTCTATATTTACAAGGCTGAGGCCTCCGCTTAAAAAAAAAGGTACATCCAGCGTATAACGGTTTAATAACTCCCAGTTGAACGTTTTACCCGAACCTCCATATACGCCGGACCTGGTATCGAACAAAAAATAATCAACGGCATCCACGTACGGCAACAGGCCGCTGAAATCAAAATCATCGTCAATGCCAAATGCTTTCAGCACCTTAACCTGCCCCCTGAACTGTGCGCAAAACTCCGGACTCTCATGGCCATGCAGCTGAACAGCGCTGAAACGATAATCAGCCATCATTTGGTGGATATGGCTGGCGCTTTCATTAACAAAAACGGCTGTTTGTTCAATGTTCTTTGGTAAAGCAGCTAGTAGGCCATAGTTTACTTGTGCAGCAAATCTTGGAGACCCAGCATAGTAAATAAAACCCATATAATCAGGCTGTAAAAGCGTTAGCCGCTCAATGCTTACTGCATCGTTTAATCCGCACACTTTAATTTTCATGGCTTCAGCTGGCAAGTAAGCGGTTAAAACTATTGAAGGCACTGTTGCTTAACAGCGAGGCTTCTGCTTCATAAAAACAATCGGCAAATAATTTCTGGGGATTGATTGTGTTGATGGCCAGCGCCGCATTGCAAAGCACTACATTGTTTTGTTCGGTGGTTCCCTGTTTGCTCAGCACCTTGATAAATATATCAGCCGACTCAGGCACTGTGTGCCCGCCGGTAATTGAACTAGCATCAATGGCTGTAAAGCCCAAAGCCTCTATGCTGTTTATTTTTTCGCCTGCGGCTGAAAAGGTTTTAAAATCTCCGGTGAGCGAAACTTCATCATAACCATCCAGCGCATTAAGTACGGTGTAGTTAATGGTTGATTTCTGGTATAGATAGGCGTACAGCCGGGCCAGTTCCAGGTTATAAACCCCCATCAGCTGATTTTGCGGCTTGGCCGGGTTAACCATAGGCCCCAGCATATTGAAAAAGGTTTTCACGCCCAGTTCACGCCGGATGGGCGCTACCGTTTTCATGGCCGGGTGAAACAGGGGAGCATGCAAAAAACAAATACCGGCCTGTTCCATTGATTTGTTCAGGCGGCTTTCATCACTGGTAAAAACATAGCCCAGGTACTCCATTACATTGGAAGAGCCGCAGCCCGACGAAACACCGTAATTACCATGCTTAGCCACTTTGTAACCGGCACCGGCTACCACAAAAGATGCCAGGGTAGATATGTTAAAGGTATCTTTGCCATCACCTCCTGTACCGCACAGGTCAATCAGGTTATCGGCTTGTAAATTTACCGGCAGGCAAAGCTCCAGCATAGCATCCCGAAAGCCTTCCAGTTCATCTACGGTAATGCTGCGCATACAATAGGCCGTCATGAAAGCTGCAACCTGCGAATTGTTGTATTGTCCCTGTGCAATACTGGTCAGAATATTTTTCGATTGCTCCCGCGTAAATGTTTTATGCCCGAATAAATGATTAAGTATCGCTTTCATTTGTTATGCTGTAAACCGGGTTGGCATTGTACAGTTTATAATTTACCTGCAGTTAACCGGATATAATAAAAAAGGATTGCCGTAATGACAATCCTCTAAAATATCTTAACCAATAACACAGGATTGCCTCACGATATTACTCGTTAAGCCACCAGCTGCTGTTATTGAGTTCCGCCTTCATTTTACTGTTGAACAAATATGACTATTGTTTTTACCAAAAACAAATGCGTATGTATATTTTTACATTGATTATCACCTGAGAATATTACATGGCAATCGGCAAGCACTCAACACGGCCCGAAGATGATTTGGGTTTTGGCAACCAGACCATTACTGAACGTATTGTTAACCGCGACGGCTCCCTGAATGTTAAGCGCAAGGGACTTGGCGTTTCAAACACATCCAACAATTATCATCGCCTTATTGCCATGAGCTGGAGCAGGTTTTGGCTTATGGTGCTGAGCGGCTACTTGATTGCTAATATCGTTTTTGCAGAAATCTATATGCTGCTCGGCCCAAAAAATCTGGCCGGTTCTGATGCGGTAACACCCTTCAGGCGATTTTTAGATGCGTTTTTCTTTTCTGCTCAAACACTGAGTACGGTAGGTTACGGGCATATCAGTCCGGTGGGCATACCCACCAATTCTGTGGCGGCCTTTGAGTCAATGGTTGGCCTGCTGGCCTTTGCTTTGGCAACAGGCTTATTGTATGGCCGCTTTTCCCGCCCGTCTGCCAAGTTGATTTATAGCGATAAATTGCTGATCTCCCCCTATAAGGATAACATTAACGGCCTGATGTTCAGACTGGCCAATAAGCGAATTAACCTGTTGCTTGATTTGGCGGTAGAACTCATTATATCTTACAATGAAACGGTTGACGGCAAAACAATCAGGCGTTTTTTTCCGCTGACGCTGGAACGCAGCACCGTACAGATTTTAACCTTAAGCTGGACCGTTGTGCATCCGCTGGATGAAAGCAGTCCGCTTAAAAATATCACGCTTGATGATCTGAAAAACAGCCAGGCAACCTTCCTGATTCTGGTTCGTGCGTTCGATGATACATTTTCTCAAACCGTATGGTCCCGTACATCTTACCAGTATAATGAAATGGTATGGGGCGGCAAGTTTGTACCGGCATTTTATCCGGGCCAGGGCGGCTCTGTGGTGCTCGATTTAAGCAAAATCAGCACTTATAAGCCGGCTGAACTGAATACGCTGTGAACAAAATTCATTTTTCACAAACCTGATATATAAACTTTTGGTTAAACCTGTAAATTAATACGACGATGGAACAGGAATCAAGCCAATTTTCGGGAAGTGAGAAGCAGGATTACCAGCCAGGCAGTGAACAGGCCATGGCACAAAAGCCGGAATATATAAAAGCCGGTTATAAGGCATCCGGCAAATTGCAGGGCAAGGCAGCGCTTATTACCGGCGGCGACAGCGGCATTGGCCGGGCCGTTGCCATACACTTTGCCAGAGAAGGCGCCGATACCGCCATTGTCTATTTAGATGAAGATCAGGACGCCCGGGAGACAAAAAAACTGGTAGAGGATGCCGGTTGCAGGTGCCTGCTGATTAAGGGTGACATTAAAGACAGCTCATTTTGCAGGCAGGCCGTTGCACAAACAATTAATGAGTTTGGCAAGTTGAATATTCTGGTAAACAACGCCAGCGTTCAGCACCCGCAAAAAGACCTGGAAGCGATAACGGACAACCAGCTGGAAGATACCTTTCAATCCAACATTTTCCCACAATTTTATTTTTCAAAGGCAGCATTGGAACATCTGCAGGAAGGCGACAGCATCATCAACACCACCTCGGTTACCGCCTACCGCTCATCCCCTAACCTGATTGATTACTCATCTACCAAAGGCGCTATTGTATCATTTACACGCTCACTTGCCACCAATTTAACTGCTAAAAAAATCAGGGTAAACGGCGTGGCTCCGGGCCCTATCTGGACGCCTTTAATCGTATCTACTTTTAACGAGGAAAAAATAGCACAATTCGGTCAGGAAACGCCAATGAAGCGGGCCGGCCAGCCATCGGAAGTAGCCCCGGCCTATGTGTTTTTAGCTTCGGATGATGCTTCATATATTACCGGCCAGATTATTCATGTCAACGGCGGCGATGTAGTTAACGGATAACGTAAGTAAACATCAGCCCGTTTTTTGCTGATTGCCTTATCTGCATAAAGTTCAAAAAATTGAAGCTTTTGAGATAAACTGATTGTATAGCCGGGCCTTGACATCAGCAATAAGCTTGTGGTATTAACTTAACGTAATATAGCGTAATTTTGAAATGACACATTAATTAAGTGAATTCATGAGATTAATCTAAGAATTAGTACCATTGGAATACAGGAAAGGCTGATTTATACCTGTATCCCGTTTCTGCAAATAAAAATATAGCAATAGCACCACACAGCTGAGCAGAGGACATTGGCATAATATTTAACAAACGTTCAGAGGCAAAAGG
>CAXTAP010000125.1:0-1947 GCA_964241965.1 uncultured Mucilaginibacter sp. | reverse complement strand
CCGTAATATATTTTTCTGATAAAGGATTTGCCTGCCTGAATGTTTAATTAAGTGCATTCAAATGAATAATTATGGCATTTCAGCTTGTAACACATAAAAATACCGTAATTGCTGTTGTAACAGCACAGCACACCGCGATCAATGAATAAACTTATACTCCTGTTTTGCCTTAATGTTTTTGCTTTCAAAGCTTTTTCACAGCAGTTTTCACAATACAATACCGGTACATTATACGACTCCTTTGAAAACCCTGCTCAGCGGGCATTTATTCCAGACAGCAGCAGGCAGTTTGCCGCTAACTTTCTGGTTCCGAATTTCAGTGCAAACAGTTTTTTAAGCGGCGATGCTCAGGCCTCTCTCAAAAGTCAGCTTTTTTACGGCCACTTGGATAACACGGGCCTGCTCATTAATCAGGGTAAATACAGCAGAGTCAGCGCCGATGCAAACCTATACCTTATTATGCTGAAGATGTTTACCAGCCTGCGTGATAATCAGGAAGCTGGCTTATCGATTCAGATCCGGACGGAAGGTAAGGCTTTAGTATCTGATGAATCAATCGCACTGCTGAACAGTTCGCAGGGTTTTAATCAAACCAACTACAGTAATATTTTTAACGGCAGCGCCTACTCGCAAACATACTACCAGTTAGGCGTAACCTACCGGCGCAAAATTAATCCGCAGTTTGCATTGGGTATAAAGGTTAGCGCTTTGCTTGGCGTATTGTATAAAAAAGTAAATATTGATTATTCAAGCGCAACATTTAATAACGCTGCCGATGAAGTAGGCATTGGCCTGCGCGGCACTTATTTAAGCAGCTATACACCCGGCTACAACATAACCCGGCATGATGCCGCGCCGGATTTAAGAAATCCGGGGGCATCAGTTTCTATAGGTACCGCTTACCGCAGCGATGATGGCTTTATCCTGCAGGCCAATGTGAAAGATTTAGGTTTTATTCACTGGGACAGGCGCTCGCAGAGTTTTGCGTTTGATAACTCAGAAACGGTAACCATTTTATCTGCCAAAGGAAGAACAGACAGTATCTATCATCATGTTAATTCAATCATCCATAATAATTTAACAACAGGTTCATTTACCACGCCCACAGATGGCCGGTTTGAGTTCAGCGTTAACAGAACTTTCCGGGCAGAGGATGAATATCCGGTCAAATACTCACCGACACTGGTATTTTCAAAGGAATTATTTTATAATGGCTTTATAGCAGCGCTGGTTAATCCGTTCAGGTATAATAATTTTACGCTGACTGCCACCACCAGTTATGATAATCTCAGAAAATTTAATTTTGGTTTACAGGCGATGTACAAAATACCAAATTTTGAGGTTTATCTGGGCAGCGACCGGTTGCTGCAAAGCGCAAATCTTGCGGCTAACGGTATTCATAAAGACATGGTATCAATCCTTCAAAATAATTCGTTTTCCGGCGCGAACGTATTTTTGGGGTTTGCCTTAAAATTCGGACATATCATTGAACATCCGCTCAATGCTAATGATGTTGGCTTATAAGTGTTTTGCCAACGCCAAACGTAACTCAAAAAGGAAACCCCAAAGAATGAAGCAAATATTTTCATTCTTTGGGGTTTAAAATTAAATAACCGGGGTATTAATGCATTGTAATAATAACGGAGGGTAAAATTGACCCATTGATATTTGCGCCCAGTGTATTGGTTGGGCCATCCCAGCCGTAAGGTTTATCAGCATTTGACGACAACCACCAGCTGTTACTGTAATTAGCGCTGTTGAAAAAGTTTATCTGATTTCCGGTAACCGTAGCATTGGTTACCCTGTGCCCGTTAATTGAATTTACATACAAGCCCACATTGGTAAAAAACTGAGCCGTACCGTATATAGTATTATTGATAATTGAATTATGATCGCCGCCGGCAATGGCCATGCCGTATTCGCCGGGGTTAACCAGCACATTGTTAG
>CAXTAP010000124.1:0-7302 GCA_964241965.1 uncultured Mucilaginibacter sp. | reverse complement strand
ACGTTGCGGGCAATGCCCTGCTGCAGCCGCTGAAAAAACTGGATGCGGTGCGCATCAAACTGGTTAATGAGTTCGGGCGTGCGGCCCCAGGTGCCCGAGCCGGTGCAAGGCGCATCCAGGATGATGCCGTCAAAGGCATAATCGTGCAGGATGAAGTCGGGATTCTGGGTTAAGTCGAGTATCTTCTTCTGGTAATGCCGCAGGCCGGCCTGCTGAAAGCGTTCATCCAGGTTGGCCAGTACGGATTCGCGCACGTCCGACACCACCAGGCTCAGGTCCGGCTGCTGCTCATGCAGCAGCAGCGATTTGCCGCCGGAGGCCGCGCAGGCATCCCACCATTTTTCCCACCGCTGCGGCCTGAAATAGCGGGCGGTTTGCTGCGATGAGTAATCCTGCACCTCAAACCAGTGCTGGTTATTAAACAAGGTTTCGAGCCGGGTGCCGTTGGGCAGCGCAAGGCAGTTTTCGCCCTCATCCTTAAACATTACCTCCGCCTTTTTCAGGGC
Source organism: uncultured Mucilaginibacter sp. (assembly GCA_964241965.1). Classification (GTDB taxonomy): domain Bacteria; phylum Bacteroidota; class Bacteroidia; order Sphingobacteriales; family Sphingobacteriaceae; genus Mucilaginibacter. Next base: position 6,796 of record CAXTAP010000124.1, on the reverse strand, counting down.
GGCCTTTACCTGCTGCTCAAAGCCCTTGCGGATGCGGATAAACAGATCGGGCTGATGAAAAAAGGATTTCAAAAAGGCTTTAGGGTCAACGTCGGGCGAAAGCGCAGTTGCCCAGGGGTACACGTCGTTCAGTTTAAAATCCGGGTAGGCAGCCTTAATCAGGGCAATCTTTTCGTCGGCAGTGTAGTGAATTACCGCTGCCCAGTCGGGCTTAAAATGCTGCAAAAAGGAGTTCACCTGGGTATTGCATAAAAATTCGGCCACCAGCAGCCGCTCCTCCGGCGGATGGCCGGCCAGGGCCTTGCCAATGCGAAAGTAATTGTAAATAAGCCGGCTGGCAACGCGCCGGTCGGTTGAGCCCATCTGCTTGTTCTGGCGGTAAAATGCAGGCAGAAACTTGCTGAGCTGTCCATCGGCCGGGTATTCGCTGAGTAAACGCTGGAAAGTTTTGAGCTGATTAAGGGCCTTCATTCTACCTGTTTTAACTCAAAATTAACATATTTCAACAAGTTTACATGGGCGTTTATCCAGCCCTGCCCAGGTTTTTTTATAAAGTGAAAGCTGTTGTGCAAGCCGGTAAAATCGAAAGTATTCAGTTTATTGATGCCGATCTGATCATTGGCAATCACTTCGCCAAAGTACATGGCCTCGTCAAAACCCTTAAAGGCATATTCGGCAGGCTCATGATGGTAAGCGTTGCGGTAAGCCCTGATAAAGGCGGCCGCGGCTGCCGAACGGTAATTGATACGGTCGGCGCTGGTGATATGGGTTTTCAGGCGCTGCAGTAAATCAGCATGGAGGTAGGAGAATTTACTCCAGTTCGGGTGGCCGAACAGCACCACCGGGTAACGGCTGGCCAGGGTATCCAGCGAGTGCAGCGTAACCATCAGGAACGACTGGTTGGTGGAAGGCACCACAAAATAGTTTTCGGCCGTGCGCGATAGCTGCGCTGATAGCGGCGATAAATTTCCCCTCACCACATTTAAAACCACCACCTTGATTTTTTTGCGCCCCAGGCTGTCAACCATCTTTTGGAAAGGGGCAGCATACTTGTTTTCTTCGCTGTACCCGGAGCGCAGCACAAATATCTGCCTGGCACCCAGGTTGCGGCACAGGTACAGGGCGGCAGCGCGGGCATGGTATTCGAGCGGAGGGGCTACGGTTATTAAACCGGCATTATGATAGGCGGCAGGCGCGGTAGGTGCCAGGGGCGATACCACGGGCCTTTGCTGCAGTGCCGGTATGGTTACAAACGCCCGCACATCTTCGGGGAATACCGGGCCTACCATTAAGCTGCTGTTGCGTATGGCGGTATTGGCCGCTAAGGCGTGTGCCTGGGCAGGCTGGTCTTTACTGTCATAAATACGCAGCTGGTAGCTGTAGCCCTTGCCGGTTAACGAATCAAGCCCCAGTTTAAAGCCCTGGTAAAAATCAATGGCTAGGCTGGCCTTGCGCTGCCCGGCTCTGGTAAAACCTCTTGCCGAGGCTAACTGATCCAGATCAAAGGGCAGCAGCAGGGATATTACTGAGGTTTTGGCAGCCGCCTGCCTTGCCGGCCGGGCAACTTCGGTTACCTGTTCGGTTGGTTTGGCGGCAGCGGGGGCAGCCTCGGTTACCGCAGCCGGTTTTTGTACCGGCGGCCGAACTTTCGGAGAACATGCGCCGATTATCAGCATAGCAAGCAGCCACAGCCGCTTATTCCCACTCAATGGTAGCCGGCGGTTTTGAGCTGATGTCGTACACAACCCGGTTAATCCCTTTAACATTATTAATGATTTCGTTTGATATTCTGGCCAGCAGGTCATAGGGCAGATGGCACCAGTCGGCAGTCATGCCATCCAGTGATTCTACCGCACGCAGGCAGATCACGTTTTCGTAAGTCCGCTCATCGCCCATTACGCCAACCGATTGTACCGGTAAATAGATGGCGCCTGCCTGCCAGACCTTATCGTAAACACCGGCGCTGCGCAAATTGTTGATGTAAATGGCATCGGCCTGCTGTAAAATGGCAACCTTTTCTGCCGTTACCTCGCCCAGGATACGGATAGCCAGGCCCGGCCCCGGGAAGGGGTGGCGGCCCAGTATGGTATCATCAATACCCAGGGCCTTGCCTACCTTGCGTACTTCATCCTTAAACAGCGTGTTTAAGGGCTCCACCACCTTAAGCTTCATAAAATCGGGCAGGCCGCCTACGTTATGGTGCGATTTGATGGTGGCCGACGGGCCTTTTACCGATACCGATTCAATAACATCGGGGTAAATGGTGCCCTGGCCCAGCCATTTTACATCCTGCACCTGATGGGCCTCATCATCAAACACCTCAATAAATACGCGCCCTATGGCCTTGCGTTTCTTTTCCGGGTCGGAGAGGCCGCTCAGTGCGTCATAGAAACGCTGCCTGGCATCCACGCCCTTAATGTTCAGGCCCATGTGCTGGTACGAGTCCAGCACCGATCCAAATTCGTCTTTGCGCAGCAGGCCGTTATCCACAAAGATGCAATGCAGGTTTTTCCCGATGGCCTGGTGCAGCAGCACCGCCGCTACTGATGAATCCACCCCGCCCGAAAGGCCCAGCACCACCTTGTCATTACCTAATTTTTCCCTCAGGGCAGCAATCGTCGTTTCAATGAAGGAATCGGGAGTCCAGTTCTGCCGGCATCCGCAAATGTCCACCAGAAAATTTTGGAGCAGCTGTTTGCCGTCAATACTGTGCGTTACTTCGGGATGAAACTGTATGCCGTAGGTTTGCGTGCCCTTTACCTGGTAAGCGGCCACCTTTACAGTATCGGTGCTGGCAATGATTTCAAACCCGTTGCCTACCTGCGCAATGGTATCCCCGTGCGACATCCACACCTGTGAAAACGCCGGGATCAGCTTAAACAGCGAACTTTCTTCGTCAATGTAGTGCAGGTTAGCGCGGCCGTATTCGCGGGTGCTGGAGGGCAGTACCTCACCGCCGTTGTGCTGCGCCATATACTGCGCCCCATAGCACACTCCCAGAACCGGCATCTGCCCGTGAAAGGGCGCCAAATCAACCTGCGGTGCATCGGCCTGCCTTACAGAATACGGACTGCCGGACAAGATAACACCCTTCACACTGTTGTCAGGTTCGGGAAAGTGGTTAAAGGGGTGAATTTCGCAGTAAATATTAAGCTCCCGTACCCGGCGCGCTATCAATTGGGTAAACTGCGAGCCGAAATCGAGAATGAGGATTTTCTCTTGCATGGGCAAAGATAGCTTTTTACGGGGAATTGGGAAAGGGAAAAGGCGGCTGGCAGATGAATCTTAGTGTAACTCCAGATGACAGTCCCCTCTAAATCTCCCCCCGGTAGGGGAGACTTTTAAGTAAAAGTTTCATAAAGCCCTCCCTTCCAGGGAGGGTTTGGGTGGGGCTGCCACCTGAAGCGATATTCAATAACTATAATTTCAACGCTCTGCCCTGCTCCGGATAGATTAAATGCAGATGCAATTTATTTTCGGCATTCAGCTGCATTTTTAACCGCTCAATGCTTTTTTCAGGCGGTTTTACATGGGTAACAATGATGTTAAAACCTTTAAGCGAGCCTGCACCGGCATAACCTTCCAGCTGCTGCAATTCGTGCATCAGCCAGCGGGGGGTAAGGTGGCCGAACAACAGCTTGTCGGGCTGCTCATCAGGGAAAGAAACCTCCATCATGATGGCCTTAAGGCTTTTATTCTTAATAAGCGGCGCTACGGTTTGCCACAGCTGCTGCAGGTTGCTGCTCTTCTCCACCTCGTCGGCTCCGGTATCACCTAAGTACAGTATATAATCCTGCCTGCTTTTTAGCAGGAAGGCGGTACTTATTAAGTTAGAGTGGCTTAGCGGGTAAGCCGTTACCTGCATAGCAGTGCCCTGCAGGTTAACCGGTGCGCCCGGAGTTAACGTTTGATATGTGTATTTCTTTAATTGCGGCGCTTCGCCCTCATTAGCAAAGTTGCTCCAGCTCTCATTAGTAAAATAATGGGTTTTAAAGGTGCTGATGCAGCCGGCAAAGGCATAGATGTTTTTGGCCGTATCCTGCGGCGAATTGATGATCAGGCCCGATAGGTGATCCAGGTGCGAATGTGAAATGCAGTACCCTTTGATATACTGCCGCAGCACCTGCTCTGCCGGTAGATTAAATACCCGGTTGCTTATGGCTTTTTCAATGCCGGTATGCAGCGTGCCGGCATCCATGCAGATGTATTGACGCGTACCGGCCGGAGCTATCAGGTAGGCCGACAGGTTACCTTCATCAATGCCGCCTTTTACGCCAAGCGGAACAATGGTAAAGGCAGCCGGAGCCAGAGGCTGCGCCCGGGCAATGGCAGGCATCAGGCAGGCGATCAGCCAGCAGCCGAAAATATATCTTATCATGTTAATCATCCTAAGTTCTGGTTACGAATATAGGGAACGCCTGCCTATTGCGCAGCAAAAAGAAATTAGGCAAAACCTGACGGGTTGCTTATTTTTACGCTTGTTATGAAATTCAGCAAGGCAGCCGCCAAAATACTGGTCCGGCTATTTTTTATTCTGATACTGATTGCGCTTCTGCCCTTTTTAACAGGCGATGCCGGCGGTTTAAAACATGTTTACCTCAATACGGATAATAAGCTGGCTTTGGCAGCGCCCATCCTGCTGCTCATTAGTTTTATCATCCTGCTGGTCATTTGTACCAGAGCCAGATATGAAGAGGCCGACTTGAACTGGGTGTTGATTATCAACATCTTAATACTCATGGCTTATGGCATTACTGTGTTTATACGCATCAGGCAGGCTATGAGCCACGGGCCGGCCACCGCTATTCTGTTTTCATGTCTTCCTTAGCTGCCGTGTTGTATTCATAATCGCCGCCCAGCAGGTAACCCCAGGGTTTCATATCGGGCACCCGGTCAAAGATGATTTTAAGGATGGCGATGGTTGGAATAGACAGGAACATGCCCGACAAGCCCCATATCATTTCGCCCAGCACAATGCCTAAAAAGGTAATCAGGGCATTAAGGCGCACTTTGGAACCCACAATCATGGGCAGCAGCAAATTAGCATCAACCGCATGAATGCCGATAACGCAAACGGCCACCACAAGCGCTTTGGTTAAGGCGCCGGTGGCAAAGGTAATGGCGGTGCTGAGCAGCAGCGCTGTAAAAATGCCAATGTAGGGTATAATGTTAAACAGGGCGGTAATGATACCCAGCAATGCTGCATACTTTACGCCGATTAAAAAGAACGCACCGCAGGCCGCACCGGCCACTATAGTCATTTCCAAAAGTAAACCTAATATATACTGGCGCAATACTTTTTGTATGTTCTCCATAATATCGTGAACAACGGGTTCGTAGGCGGGGCTTGCCGCCTGCAGCACAAAGCGGAACAGCAGGCGGCGGTAAATCATAATCAGGAAAGTAAAGATGAGGATGAAGGCGAAAAACAAGGCCAGGCCCGATACGGCGCCAAAGGTTGTACCCAGCACCGCTGTGCCCGATGCCATAATCTTATTGGTTGCGTTACGCACATAGGCTGTCTGGCTGTGCTTATTTACATGGAACGTATCGGCAATCCAATCCTGCAAGTCAGCGGCGGAGTTTGAAACCTGCTGCTTGAGCTGCGGCCAGTCGTTGGTGAGGTTAGCTACCTGGCTGCCCACCAGATAAATAATGCCGTAAATGAACAGGCCCATCAGCAGGATGGAGGTAAACGAGGCTACGCTGCGCGGCATTTTAAACCTGTGCTCGAAAAAGTTGCCGGCGGGCAGCAGCAAAATGGCAAACAAAAAACCAAAAAGCAGCGGGTCTAAAATTTCCTTGCCTTCCACAACAAAAAACCCCAGGGCAGCAATAGCGAGCAGTATGAATGCCAGCTTGGCGTAAAACGGCAGAAATACGTAAGTTTTTATCATAATCAGGCTAAGTTATACTCCTGTTTTAACAGGCTTTACGGGCGGATGTTTGCCTGCGCCCGTTAGCTTGACTGTACCAGTTTGCCTAAAATGTGTTCTATATACCCTTCCATAACCTGCACAGGGTTTTTGCTGAACTTTTGCGTGATGCGGTTAGCCAGTATAATGTTAAAAGATATAGCGCGGTGCCCCAGCGCTGCCGAAAGACCATAGATACCGGCGGTTTCCATTTCCAGGTTGGTAATGCGCCGGCCTGCATTCTCAAACGCCTGCAGATTGCCGATCAGGTTCGGGTAAGCGTTCACTGCCCTTACCTGCCGGCCCTGCGGCGCATAAAAGCCGGGCGCTGTAATGGTAATGCCCTGCTGCAGGCCACTGCCCAATTGCTGCAACAGCTGGCTGCTGGCCGTTGCCAGGTAAGGCGCAATAGCTAACTGCGGCGGAATGAGGGCCTTGAAACCGGCCAGCAGCGTTTCGTCGGCCTCGGTAAGGTGCTGCTCGTAGTAGTGCATCAGCGCATCGAGCCCGAAGGCTGCGGAAGAAACCAGCAGGCTGTCCACCGGTATATCCGGCTGCACCGCACCGGATGTACCTATCCTGATGATGCTGAGTTGCCGCAGTACGGCGTTTACCATACGGGTGCCGAGGTTTACGTTAATCAGGGCATCAAGCTCGTTCAGCACAATATCTATATTGTCGGTACCAATGCCTGTTGAAATAACGGTGATGCGCTTGCTGCCGATGCGGCCGGTATGCGTTACAAATTCCCGCTTCGCTTTTTTAACCTCGATGTGGTCAAAATATTTGCTTACCCCGGCCACCCGGTCCTGATCGCCCACGGTAATAACGGTATCAGCCACCTCGTGAGGAAACAGATTGATATGGTAGGCGCTGCCATC
>CAXTAP010000123.1:0-7556 GCA_964241965.1 uncultured Mucilaginibacter sp. | reverse complement strand
ATGCATAGCATGCAATTAGCATCCTGGACATCAGACGATACCTTGATGGTGCTGCTTACTTTAGGCTATATACTAATTTTTGCCACTTTGGGTATCAAATGGTTTAAGTGGAGCACGAGATAAACAAGGTTTGAGATGCCATTAGAGCTATCATTTGCCCTGCAGCAGCAAATCGCTATACACCGGGTAATGATCGGAAAGCTTTTTTTCAATTACATGATAATCTTCTACATTAAACTGCGGACTGGCCATGATGTAGTCGATTTGATAATTCGGGAAATCGCCGTTATAGGTACGGCCTAAGCCCCGGCCACATTCACGAAAAGCATTTTTCATGCCCTCGCTAAGCTGATGAACTGCGAAAGAAGATGGCGTATCGTTAAAATCGCCTGAAATAATATAAGGATAGGGGCATTGTGCGGCATGATGCTTTACCATAGCCACCTGTGCACTGCGCTTAATAAAGGCCTGCTTTAATTTACTGCCAATACGTTTGGAGGAACTGAAACTGGCTTGCCTCTTTTTTATACTGTCCAGAAATCCATAATCTGCCGGCCCTAATTTTATGGATTGCAGGTGGATGCTATATACCCTGAACATCTGGTTATTATGTTTAATATCAATAAACAGGCAGTGATTTTCGCTGCTTTCATCAGATAGCTGAATTATTCCCTGGTTAAAAATTGGAAATTTTGAAAAGATGGCCATTCCTACGGCATCCCTGCCGCTGGATATAGCTGGTGCAAAATAAAAATAACGGCTGTTGAGTATTTTATTAATGGAGTCAATAATGGCATACTGGCCTTTCCAGCGGGTATAAAATTCCTGTATGCCAATAATATCGGGCTGCTGCTCATTAATGATGGAAAAAATATCATGCCGGGTCCAGCTGTCATTGTTAGCGCCGTACCGTTTAAATTCATGCACGTTGTAGGTCATCATGCGTATGCAAGCGCTGTCCGGCCTGGTTAAACGTGCGGTATGATGAAAGCCTACATGATTAAGCAAACTGTTCCAGCCGATAAGTATGACAACCAGCGATACCAGCGCATACCGGGCGCTGAACAGTAACCAATAGATAACAAACAATATATTAAACAGCAGTAATGGCGGATAGGCTAACCCAAAAAAGGCGACATAACTGTTGCTGCGCGGATCAATATGCGGCGACAGGTAGCTGAGCAGCAAGGCCAGGCATAGCAAAGCATTGAGCCACAACATGAACCGGCTAAAAAAGGAAAGACGCCTTTTCCGTTTATTTTTCATTAGCGTTGCTGGCGCGTTTCAGGGTATCCCTTTCCTGCTTGCTTAAGCTTTTATATCCCGAGTGTGAAATCTTATCCAGAATACGATCTATTTCATCTTGGCCCGGGTAAGCATTAGCCACCGGGCGCTGGCTATAGCCCGAAGTGCTGCGGTATACCACCTTAACTTTACTGGGTGGTGTAAATGCCCGGTTAAGCGGCTGGCTCCAGTCGTGGCCCCGCTGCAATTGTTTAATGTAAATAAAGCCCAGCAAGGCGCCACCTAAATGCGCCAGTTCGCCGCCTGCATTAGCGCCTGCTATACCAATAAAATCAATAATTACATACGCTATAGCCAGCCATTTGAGTTTCACTGGGCCCAAAAACATCAGGTAAATGGTATAATTGGGAAGCAAAGTAGCGGTAGCCACCACAATAGCCATTACACTGGCCGAAGCGCCTACTACAGGGGTAAGCACGTCTTCGGCAAAAGCAGGAATTAAATTAAAGCCTGCTATAAAAAATAAGGCGCCGGCCAAACCGCCCATTATATATAAACCTACCGTACGCTTGGTACCCAAATATTCTTCAAATATCTGGCCCATCCAGTACAGCCAAAGCATATTGAACAGGATATGAAAAAAACCTGCATGCATAAACATGTAGGTAAGCGGTGTCCAGAAACGGGTAGCCAGGCCGGGCAGGTAGGCTCTTAAGGCTAAAAAATCGTTGGCATAGGTTTCAATGTAACCATGCCTTACGCCGGTAAAAATAAACTCGAGGACCGACCCGACATTGATCAGTAAAAATACCGCCACATTGATGCCGATCAGTACACCAATTTTACTTCCGGAATACAGCATCTTAGCGCGTATCTCCTGCCAGATAGTACTCATAAAATATGTCCTCGCTTTATTTGATAACTACCATTAATTAAAAAAATTGTTCGGTTTACGTAAGCCCCAAATTTTGACCAAAATAAAACCAAACAGTGCCCCGCCCAGGTGTGCAAAATGTGCTACTGAATCGCCGCTCATTTGAGCAAACCCTGAATATAATTCAATCAAAATATACCCGATTACGGCATATTTTGCTTTTACCGGCAACGGAATAAACATGATAAACAATTCCACATTCGGAAACAGCATACCAAATGCAACCAATAATCCAAATATAGCACCTGAAGCGCCTAAAATAACACCGCTATAAATATTCTGTAACTGCTCATAACCCGGCTGATTTGCAAAGACACTTATATCTTTATGATAAACCATAAAACCACCGGTAATACTATGAACCTGCATGGCCTGCACTGCCCATTGCAGCAATAAAGCTCCTATACCAGTAATAAAGTAAAATTGTATAAAGCGCCTGGCGCCCATCATGTACTCTAAGGCCGGCCCGAAAACAAATAAGGCAAACATGTTAAAAAAGATGTGCATGAAACCTTCATGCATAAACATGTAAGTAATTATTTGCCAGGCCCTGAAGTTGGGAGAATTAAAATAATAGGCTGACAGGTATTCATCCAAACTATGCCCCTGCGGATGAATAGTATATTTGGCGATGAAAAAAATGATATTTAATATCAGTATGTTTTTAACCACCGGCGTTAAGTTGGCCAATGGGTTTTGTCGGTATGCATTCATAGGTGCTTAGCCCTGGCAAGGCTACTTTTCAAATCTATCCAATAATTCTGTTAAGGTAAAGGTGCTGATGACCGGCTTTCCATTCAGGGCCAGGTTTGGCATCTGGCAGGCAAACAGCTGATCAATCAGCAGGTTCATTTCTTCTAATGATAAGGATGTGCCGGCTTTTATCGCTGCATTGCGGGCCAGGGTACGGGCTAGCGTATCGCGCTTATCTAACTTTAGTATAGCCAAATTGTTTTTAAATCCTTCCAGCAGGTTTTCCAGCAACGCATGTTCATTGGCCTTGTTTAAATCTGCCGGAATGCCTTCTACTACTACGGTATTGCGGCCAAATTCACGTACGTCAAAACCCAGCGCACGGATGTCGGGCAGCAGTTCGCGCAGCAGCTCAAAATCGCTGCCGTTAAAAGTAACCGTTTGCGGAAACAGGCTCTGCTGGCTCACGCCCGAGTGGTTTTGCAATTGCTGTAAAAAGCGCTCATATAGCACCCGCTCATGCGCTGCCTGCTGACTGATGAGCATAAAGCCTGATTTAATTTGCGACAGGATAAACCGGTTATGAATCTGGAACAATTGCCGCTCACTACTTTTACTTACCGTCTCATCATTTATATCAATTTGCTGCTGTACCTGCAGTTCTTCCTGGCGGTAGGTATCTTTCTTGCTGATCTCATACAGCGTATCCCAGTTGTGCGGTACGGCTGCCGGCTGCCGGTGCTCGGCTACATCGCGTAAAAACGGTATTTCGCGCCTGGACGAAGACGGGCTGGCAAAAGGATTAAAATCAGGATTAAAGGTTACGCTGGGCGGCACAATCTGGTCCAGCGGCTTAGGGCTGATCATGCGGTCAATACCACTGTCCTGCTCAAAATCCAGACTTGGGGTTACATTGTAACGGCCTAACGCCCGCTTCACCGCCGAGCGGATGATGGCATACAACGCCTTTTCATCCTGGTACTTTATTTCCGTCTTGGTGGGGTGAACGTTAATATCAATCTTAGCCGGATCAATTTCAATGAACAATACATATAACGGAAAGCTATCATCAGGTAGTAACTCCTCATAAGCGGTAGTTACGGCATGATTGAGGTAGGCATCACGAATAAAGCGGTTATTGACAAAAAAGAACTGCTCGCCACGCGTTTTACGGGCAAACTCGGGTTTGCCTGTAAATCCGCGCAGCTTTACAATGCTGGTATCTTCTTCCACCGGTACCAGGCGCTGGTTATAGTTGTTGCCCAGCAGGTGTACAATACGTTGTTTTAAAGTAACCGGCGGCAGGTGGTAAACTTCCTGCCCGTCATGGTGCAGGGTAAAAAACACCTGCGGATTGGCCAGGGTTATGCGTTGAAACTCGTCCAGTATATGCCGCATTTCCACCGAGTTGCTTTTTAAAAAGTTACGGCGGGCGGGCGTATTGTAAAACAGGTTTTTTACGCAGATGGACGTACCCGCACTGGCCGCACAAGCCTCCTGGCTCATCACTTCCGAGGCCTCAATAATCAGGCAGGTACCCAGCTCATCTTCATAGCGGCGGGTTTTCAGTTCTACCTGGGCAATAGCGGCAATAGACGCCATGGCTTCGCCCCTAAAGCCCATCGTCCGGATGGCAAATAAATCATCGGCCTTACGTATTTTGGAGGTGGCATGGCGTTCAAAGCACATACGGGCATCCGTCTGGCTCATGCCGCAGCCATTATCAATCACCTGGATCAGCGATTTGCCGGCATCTTTTAAAATCAGCTGTATTTTGCCGGCGCCTGCATCTATAGCGTTTTCCAACAGCTCTTTTACGGCCGAAGCCGGGCGCTGCACTACTTCGCCTGCAGCAATCTGGTTAGCAACGGCATCGGGTAAAAGCTGTATGATATCAGACATGTAACAAATCCTTCTCTTTCTTTTCGATGCTAAATTAAGGTTATTTCAGGTTATGGGGAGTTGATTTTATATTTGTAGTCACTTTTTACTCCTGAGTGATTAGGGCGGCAGGTAAGTTTTGAAAGGATGCTTATTTTAGGAGTGCACGGGTACTCTGTTTTAAGTTGCGATAAGCTTGTATAATAACTACATCTTTACATTAATAATGCCTTAACCTTACGATTGCCTGCAATTTAACCGGCCGCCTGGTATCAGTCTCTCACCTAAAAACAAAAAAAATTAAACCTTAAGGCAACATTCATATCCAACCCGGACGCAATTTATTTATTTTGCCTGCACAACTTTATGTTTGTAACCTTGTATATAGCTTTGCGTTTACATTCGTACTTGTTTATTTTTTGAGCATGAGCACTAAAAAATTATGGCCTGCGCTGTTTGCACTGGTGTTGGCAGCCTGTCAGAAAAAAGAATATAATGCCGATCTTCTGGTGAAAAATGCCACCATTTATACGGTAGACAGCGCCTTTACTGTAGCTCAGGCTTTGGTGGTAACCAACGGAAAAATTGTAGCCGTAGGTAACACCGACTCGTTGCAAAAAAAATATATGGCCCGTGAGGTAGTGGATGCCAAAGGCAAAGCCATTTATCCGGGTTTTATTGATGCCCATACGCACTTTTACCGCTACGGCCTAAGCTTGCAGGAAGCCAAACTGGAGGGTACCAACAGCTGGCCGGCCGTGCTGGATACAGTACAGAATTATGCCAAGCGCAACACTGATGGCTGGATTATCGGCCGCGGGTGGGACCAGAACGATTGGAAAACCAAGCAATTTCCGAACAAGGCCAAACTGGATTCCCTGTTTCCTATACGCCCGGTAGTGCTTACCCGTATAGACGGGCACGCAGCCATTGCCAATCAGGCGGCCCTGAATATTGCCGGCATTAAAGCCGGTCAAAAAATCAGCGGCGGCGAGATTGAAACCATAAACGGCAAGCTGACGGGTATACTGGTAGATAATGCCGTAGGCCTGGTAACTCACAAAATGCCCGAACCTACAGATCAGCTTACTGAAGCTGCCCTGCTGGATGCCCAGCGCAATTGTTTTGCAGTAGGTTTAACCACGGTAGATGATGCAGGCGTATCTTACCCTATGGTAAATACTATTGCGGCTTTGCAGCATAAGGGCAGCTTAAAAATGCGTATCTATTTAATGCTGTCCGACAGTCCTGAAAATTTTGATTACTTGTTTAAGCGGGGCGTATTTAAAACGCCGGGGTTAGATGTACGGGCATTTAAGGTGTATGCTGATGGGGCTTTGGGTTCACGAGGGGCCTGCCTGCTGCAGGATTACAGTGACCAAAAAGGCTGGAAAGGTTTTTTACTGAGCGACCCCAAGCATTTTCAGGAAGTGGCGCAAAAGATTGCCGATAAAGGCTTTCAGATGTGTACTCACTGTATTGGGGACTCGGCCAACCGGCTGATGCTAAAAATATATGCCGGTGTGTTGAAAGGGAAAAACGATCGGCGCTGGCGTATTGAACACGCCCAGGTGGTAGACCCCGCCGATGTACATTTATTTGGCGATAATAATATTATACCTTCCGTACAACCTACCCATGCTACTTCGGACATGTATTGGGCAGGTCAGCGTTTGGGTGCCAGGCGTTTAAAATCAGCATATATATATAAGCAACTGTTGCAGCAAAACGGTTGGATACCGCTGGGTACCGATATGCCGGTGGAAGATATCAATCCTCTATATACCTTTTATGCCGCAGTGGAGCGCAAAGATTTTAAAGGTAACCCGGAAGGCGGCTTTCAGCCCGAAAACGCACTGAGCCGGGTAGAGGCTTTGCGTGGTATGACCATCTGGGCGGCCAAATCCAACTTTGAGGAGCATGAAAAAGGCAGTCTTCAGCCCGGCAAGTATGCCGATTTTGTAATGCTGGATAAAGACATAATGAAAATTAAAGGCGCTGACTTGTATAAAGCTAAAGTGCTGAAAACTTACGTGAACGGCGAAAAGGTGTATGAGCATAAATAAATGGAAAAAGCTGCTCGGTTTATTGAGCGGCAGTATAATGTTGGTAAGCGCTGCCTGTGCGCAAATCCCGCCGGTAACCGGTACCGCGGCTGATTATCTGAAAGAAGAGCAGTCAGCACAGCAAAGTACGGTGCTGCTCAATAATCAGCAGCAGGTTATCCCTGTTACTCATCTGGAAACCGCTAAAATTGCCAGCATCCATTTTACCTACAGCAATGCCGCTGTATTCGACAGCCTGCTTAATAAATATACCCGGGTACAGCCTTTTGATGCTACCAAATATGGTTCGGCAGGCACCATGCAGCTGGCTAATGATTTAAAGCTATACAATACCCTCATCCTGCAATTAGCTGATGCTGATTTAAACAATCCGCAGGTTTTAAAGTTCATCAATTCGGTAGATAAGCTAAAAACTGTAATTATCAGTGTTTTTGGCAACGGAAACATTTTGAGTAAACTGGACAGCGTAAAAACACCCATCGTTTGGTGTCAGCGCCAAACGGCCATAGCTACTGCTGATGCTGCACAGGCTATTTTTGGCGGCATTGCTTTCACCCAGCGCCTGCCTCAGAATTTTTCGGCCAGGTATACTGCGGGCAGCGGCTTTATCACTACCAAAGTGCGCCTGCAATACACCATACCTGAAGCCGCCGGCATTCAGGCTGCAAATTTACAGCCTATTGATGCTATTGCGCAAGAGGCTATTGCCGAGCACGCCGCTCCCGGCTGTGTAATAC
>CAXTAP010000122.1:0-7610 GCA_964241965.1 uncultured Mucilaginibacter sp. | reverse complement strand
AACGTTCATGAACGTTCACGGGTGTTCACGCCTCCGTGAACGTGAACACCTGCCGCACAAAAAAAGGCGCTGTTGCCAGCGCCCTTGTTAAGTAGGCATATAAAAAAACGTCCCGGCAGAGCAAGTGGTTACTGACTCATCTGGAATACAATTGGAATACTATATTTCACCCGGACAGGCTGACCGTTCTGGCGGCCCGGTTTCCAAGCAGGCGCTATCTTTAAAACGCGCAGCGCTTCGTCATCCAGCATAGGGTTAACACCGCGCACCAGCACGATGTTTGAGAGTTTGCCATCTTTTTCAATAATAAAACTCAGGTAAACCTTGCCCTCGGCCTCAGTGTCAGGGTAGCGGATGTTCTTCTGTAAAAACCTGGCCCAGGCTGCCATACCGCCGGCAGGCTCGGGCATTACATCTACGCCCCCGGCATCATAGGCAGTGGTGTTCCCGGCCTGCTCAACGCTCTTGCCTTCGCCTGTGCCGGTAACCGGCGGCCCGTCAATCACAGTTTTCAGGCCGGTATTGTCGCCCTTACTGTTGTCCAGGCCCGGTTCAATTATTTTGTTTTGAGGCGTGAAGTGGTCATCCGGTATTATATCATTCGTCGGTTCGGGTATGGGCAGCGCCTGCTTGGAAATATGTGCTGATGGTTTTGTCGCAACAACATGGTGCTGTACTTTGGCAGCATGGATTTCTTCCTTCTTGGTTACCGGCGGTAAAATAGGCTGCGGCGTAATGGTTACAACCGTCACTTTAACGTCAGGCACCTTTTTATGCAATACGGTTATTAGGGTTATGCCCGCAGCAAAAATAAACAGTGTAATGGCCAGCGCCCTGAGTGTATAATTACTACTTTGCTGCCTGAGCTCATAAGCGCCATAGGCTTTGTTGCGATTGCTGAATACAATATCGAGCCACCCGGTACTGTACAAATTAAAATTTGAATTAATCATATAATAAGAATTTAATTTTGTTTATAATATAAAATTACAAATAATTGTTTGCTAAACATCAGTTGGAAAAATTATTTATTACTGATTTAACAACGCACTGATTATAGTATATTTTTCAACTTTTAAATGGTTGAATGCAGAGCTGTTATAATTTCGTTATTGCTTGCTTACTTTTTTACAAAAAATATTTACAAAAGGCATTTTTAACAGGGCAATTTCTATTTTTGATGAAAATTGCTTCATAATTCACCAAAAAAATGTCAAATATCAGATTTCAGGCTTTGCAAGCTGTTCTAAGCAGGGTAAATCCGGAGGTTAAAGCGCCGGGAGACAAAATTTCTGAATACTATGCCGCCAATGTTTTCGATAAAAAGAAAATGCGCGAGTATCTGTCAAAGGAAGCTTACCAGAGCATCATTAACTCCATTGATAACGGTGAGCCTATTGCCCGTGATACCGCCGAGCAGATTGCCTCAGCCATGAAGGCCTGGTCAATGAGCAAGGGCGCTACGCATTATACGCACTGGTTTCAGCCGTTAACCGGTTCAACCGCCGAAAAGCATGATGCGTTCTTTGAGCCGACTTCTGATGGCGCCATCGAAAAGTTCAGCGGCGATGCGCTGGCTCAGCAGGAGCCCGATGCCTCAAGCTTTCCCAACGGCGGCATCCGCAATACCTTTGAGGCCCGCGGCTACACCGCCTGGGATCCATCCTCGCCGGCGTTTCTGATTGGTAAGACGCTTTGCATTCCCACTGTATTTGTATCCTACACCGGCGAAGCGCTTGATTACAAAGTACCGCTGCTGAAGGCATTAAGTGTAATGGACAAGGCTGCTGTGGAGGTTTGCCACTATTTTGATAAAAGCATTGAAAAGGTGAATGCCTCTCTGGGTATTGAGCAGGAATACTTTCTGGTTGATTTAGCCCTGTTCAATGCCCGCCCGGATATGTACCTGACCGGCCGTACGCTGTTTGGCCACATGTCGGCCAAAAACCAGCAGCTGGAAGATCATTATTTCGGCTCCATACCTACCCGCGTATATAATTATATGCAGGATTTTGAAACCGAGGCGCTGCTGTTGGGCATCCCGCTAAAAACGCGCCACAATGAGGTAGCGCCTTCGCAGTTTGAGTGCGCACCCATTTACGAAGAAATCAATCTGGCTATTGACCATAACCAATTGCTGATGGATTTGATGGAGCGTGTAGCCAAGCGCCACAATTTTAAGGTACTGCTGCACGAAAAACCTTATGCCGGCATCAACGGCTCAGGCAAGCATAATAACTGGTCAATGATTACGAATACAGGAAAAAACCTGTTGTCGCCAGGCAAAACGCCTAAAAACAACCTGATGTTCCTTGCATTTTTTGTAAATACCATCAGGGCGGTTTACGAGCACGCCGATTTACTGCGGGCCTCCATTGCCTCTGTAAATAACGATCACCGCCTGGGCGCCAACGAGGCTCCCCCGGCCATTATTTCCATATTCCTGGGCAGCCAGCTGAATGATGTGCTTGATGAGATTGAAACCTCCCGCATCAGTAAAAAAATTAAGGACGAAGCTTCTCTGTGGCAGGGCATCCCTAAAATACCGCAGATATTAAAGGATAATACCGACCGTAACCGTACTTCGCCTTTTGCTTTTACCGGTAATAAGTTTGAACTGCGTGCCGTAGGTTCATCAGCCAACTCGGCCAGCCCGATGACTATTTTGAATCTGATCGTTGCTGATCAGTTAAAGAAATTCAAGCTTGAGGTTGACCGCCTGATTAAAAAAGGCGAGAAAAAAGATGTTGCCTTGCTAACTGTTATTAAGCGCTACATCAAGGAATCGAAATCTATCCGCTTTGAGGGCAATGGTTACAGCGATGAGTGGGAGCAGGAGGCCGCTGCCAGAGGCCTATCCAACTACAAAACCACGCCAAAGGCACTGGATGCACTGATCTCCGCAAAAACAGAAGCCTTATTTGAAGAAACTGGTGTGTTCAGCAAACGTGAGGCCCATGCCCGCCACGAAATTCTGCTGGAGGAATATTATAAAAAATTACAGATTGAAGCCCGCGTAATGGGCGAGCTGGTGGATAGCGTAATTATCCCCGCCGCCGTGCATTACCAAACCAAACTGGTTGATAATGTTAAGGGGCTGAAGGATTTAGGCCTGGCTGATACCACTTATACTGCCCAGCTGAACATCATCAACAAGCTGGCCGAGCACATTAATTTCATCAAATCCAATAACGACCAGATGGTGGAGGAGCGCAAAAAGGCCAACAATATTGAGGATACGCACGAAAAAGCGGTAGCTTATGATGAAAAGGTAAAATCCTACTTTCAGCCGATCCGCTACCACGTGGATAAACTGGAGCAGCTGGTGGACGATTCCTTATGGCCGCTGCCAAAGTTCAGGGAGCTGCTTTTTCTGAAATAAGCGTCTCACTATAACAGTACATATGCTGCGCCGTTTTGAGAGCAAATTAGCTTTGTTTTCAAAACGGCGCATTTTTATTGACCGGCTGCAGGGGTATGCATAAAGAAATCTGATTCCCTGTGCTGCTGTATCAACACCTGGCGGTACATATTCAGCAAGGCCGATTTGGAAACAAAGCCGATAAAAATGCCGTCCCTGGTTACTGGCAGCCGCCATACATCATATATATCAAACATTTCCATCACGGTACTCATCGGCTGTGTATCCTCCAAAACAACCGGAGGCTGCGCCATAATGTCGGCCACCCTGGCGTTGGCTATATTGGCATCAAAAAGCTGCTTGCGTATCTCATCCATCCAGATTATACCCTCTAACTGTTGATTAGCGCTGAGTACCGCAAATACGTTTGCCTTGCTTTCTGCCAGAATCTTGTAAAAATCCTTAACCGGGGTATCTTTAGTTACCGCTGTAAAATTTTTATTAATGATGCTTTCCAGGCTGATGACGTTAAGCATATGGTCGTCCTGATCGGGATGAATGCCGCGGTCGTGAATTAAGTTTTCCCAGTACATGTTATGCTCATTGAACAGGCGGGCTATAATGTAGGATATGGCAGATACAATCATGAGCGGTATAAACAGCACATAGCCGCCGGTAATTTCGGCAATTAAAAATATAGCGGTGAGCGGGGCATGTAATACACCGCTTAAGGCGCCGGCCATCCCCACAGCGATAAAGTTACTCATGTTAAGATGGATCATACCGGTTTGATTAACGCCATAGGCAACCAGCAGCCCCAAAAAAGCGCCGGTAAACATGGTAGGCGCAAAAGTACCTCCGTTACCGCCCGAACCTAAGGTAATGCCGGTAGCTACAATTTTAATGAGCACCAATGCGGCGATAAAGGCAGCCATGATGGCAGGATGCGCCAACAAGCCTCCAAACAGCGTGCCCTCCTTTAAAGCTTCGAGGTTTCCGTTTAAGGCCTCCTGCACATCATGATAGCCCTCGCCAAGCAGCGGCGGAAATATCAGGATGATTACACCCAGCAATACGCCGCCCGCCAGCGCACGCAGATAACGGTTATACCGGAGCAGAATACCTTTCTCCAGCCATTCGGCAACCCTTGAAATATATACTGCCAGCCAGCCGCTCAACAGGCCCAATAAAATATAAAAGGGCAAAGCGCTGAGCACCCAGCCCTCGGTAACCAAATGGAAAAGCTGCCTTGAATTCAGCGCTTTGGCCACCACTACGCCGGTGGCAGAGGCAATGAGCAAGGGGATAAACGTAGGTATGGTAATTTCACCTATCAGGATTTCGAGCGAAAACAGTACGCCTGCTATCGGGCTGTTGAAAACCGCCGCAATACCAGCCGAAGCGCCGGCGGCAAGCAGCACTGTTTTCTCGTAGGCGCTCAGGTTAAATAATCGCCCGAAGCTGGACCCGATGGCAGCGCCTGTACATACAATAGGCGCTTCCAGCCCCGACGAGCCGCCAAAGCCCACTGTTAACGAACTGGTGATGAGGTGCGCATAGGTATTATTAAACCTGATGTTTGACTTGTTCTTTTTAATATTAGCCAGCACATTGCCTATCCCCTTTTCCATATGATCGCGGTTGATCAGGTGCTGATAGCCAACCGTGAGCAGAATGCCCAGCGCCGGCAGGAAGATATAGATGATGCGGTAAGCGAAATGACCGGAAATACTGCGGCTTATACCCTCCATTAACTGCACCAGGTATTTTAAGGTCACCGCGGCCAAACCGCCTGCAAGCCCAACCAGTACACTGCAGTAAATTAAAAAGTTACGCTGGTTCTTTTGCCTGATACGCCAGCTGTTAATGCCTGCTTTAAGGGTGGGTGCTATTTTCATAAATCAGTAATGAGCAGCAATATTTTTATTTTACCGCTTAAGAATAAGGCGAAGCTCTATCTTTGAGCATGATTTCTCAGCAAAGATACGACCTCAGAGGGGTATCAGCATCAAAAGATGATGTGCATAATGCTATCCGGAACATTGATAAAGGCATTTACCCGAAAGCGTTCTGTAAAATTATACCAGATATACTCACCGGCAACCCTGATTACTGCAATATTATGCATGCCGACGGGGCAGGTACCAAATCATCGCTGGCCTATACTTACTGGAAGGCCACAGGCGATACCACCATTTGGCGGGGCATAGCCCAGGATGCCATCATCATGAATCTGGATGATTTGCTTTGCGTGGGCGCTGCGGATAATATTCTGCTGTCGTCCACCATCGGCCGCAACAAAAATCTGATACCCGGTGAAGTGATTGCTGCCATTATTAACGGCACGGAGGAAATCCTGGCGCAGCTTCGCGATGCAGGGATCGGCATATATTCTACCGGCGGCGAAACTGCCGATGTGGGCGATTTAGTACGCACCATCATCGTTGACTCAACCGTTACCTGCCGCATGAAACGCAGCGACGTAATTTCGAACGACCACATAGCCGCAGGTGATGTGATTGTGGGATTAGCCTCGTACGGACAAGCCTCCTACGAGCAGGAATACAATGGCGGTATGGGCTCCAACGGGTTAACCTCTGCCCGGCACGATGTTTTTACCAAACAGGTAGGGGCGGCATACCCGGAAAGTTTTGATCCCGCCGTGCCTGCTGATCTGGTGTTTTCGGGCAGCAGGCAGCTGACCGACCTGATCGATATCGGCAACGGGCAGCAGGTTACTGCCGGCAAGCTGGTACTGTCGCCCACCCGTACCTATGCACCTGTAATTAAGCAGATGCTGGACAATTACCGCAGCCAGATACATGGCATGGTACACTGCAGCGGAGGGGCGCAAACCAAGGTGCTGCACTTTATTGACCGGCTGCATGTGATTAAAGATAACCTGTTTGCCGTACCGCCGCTGTTTAAGCTTATTCAGGAGGAATCGGGCACGGGCTGGCAGGAAATGTATAAGGTGTTTAATATGGGGCACCGCATGGAGCTTTATGTGCCTGCCGGCATTGCGGAAAATCTGATAGCCATATCCAGGAGCTTTAATATAGATGCGCAGATTATCGGCCGCGTGGAGAATGCCGAAACCAAACAGGTAACCATCCGCTCGGAGTACGGTGAGTTCATTTATCAGTGAAAGTTTTTGGGTTCCGGTAAAAGGGAGGCCAGGTGTTCACGTTCACGGAGGCATGAACACCCGTGAACGTTCATGAACGTTCATGAACGTTCATGAACACTGACAAAATTGTGTCCACGGACCGTTGCTGATGGAAACAGATGAGGCCGGATGCTTATACCTGCCCGGCTTTGCCTGTTGATGCCTTCATTATTCGCAGACAGCTGTTTAGAAGCACCTTTAAAACATTTTATAGAAAGTAATAAAGTCCGTCTTTGCGAGCGTCAGCGAAGCGATTTCCGGCCTACGGGGCTGTTGGGTGAGCCCGGTTTGCACGGATGGTGATGGCTACATTCTTTGCCATGACGGGATTTTATTTTTTAGTAGTCATTCCTGAATAGCTTATTAAAAAGATATGCAAATAAAAAGGCCGTATCACCCAGTTGTGATACGGCCTTTCAGAGGTTTAGCTTTATTTACAGTTTGAACCCATAGGCCAAACGGATGGCCAGTATGCCATAAGGGTTCTGCTGGCCCGACAGGTAATCATAGTGCACACTCAAGTCCACATTAGGGAATGAGTAACCGATGCCTGGTGATAAGTCGAGCTTGGCATCCTTGTTGTAACTTGTTTCAAAGGCAACACCGGCTTCGCCGCTCAGGTAAAAGCGGTTTTCGCCATAAAGCTTAACACCTGCCTTAACCGGCACCAGGCCCAGCGACGGGTATTTTACATCGCTTACCCCGGAATTAATTATCTTGCCAAAGGCATTGTCGAACCCGGAGGTCAGCGTGAATGACACAAACTGGTTCAGGTCATACTGCAGGCGGGCGGTTCCGCCCAGGGTGATCTTGGATAAATCATGCAGGTTTCCGGTGGTTACGCCTGTTTCGGCGCCGATGCCGAAGCGCCACTGGTTTATAGGCGTTGGCGCTGTTTGGGCCTGTACCTTGCCGGCAAACACAAACAATGCGGCAACGCTTGCTATGGTTATCAGTTTCTTAAACATTTTCATTTCAAAAAGTTGAGATAAAGAATAATTGTAATAGTTATCATTTAAACCATGCACCAGTTGGGTGCATGGTTTTGAGGTAAGCCTTTATGAAGTTATGCCTCGTTAA
>CAXTAP010000121.1:0-7862 GCA_964241965.1 uncultured Mucilaginibacter sp. | reverse complement strand
CCGCTATTAGAGCATGTTTAAATTTGGTTTAGCATAATCTTGCGATAATGATATTAATGAGGGCGAGCTGGATAAAGGAGACGGCAACGGTCGCTGTTTTCTCATAATCTTTGCTCAGCCTGCGGTAGAAGTTCAGCCAGCCGAAGAATCGTTCTACTTGGCAGCGGCCTTTTTGCGGCACAAACCCCTGGCTGAGGGCGGCTTTTGAGAGATGTCTATCTGCCAGTGGTAAACCTGTTCTACAGTGTCTGCAAAGCTGCCCCAGTAAGCTTTGTCTGCACATATTACCTGCATGTTTTCAGGCGATGCTCCGTCTATCTGCCAAAGCAGCTCATACCCACCTTCACTATCATGCACGTTTGTAGCCGTTTGCACTATGGCAAGGGGTAGTCCCTGGCAGTCTACGGCTAAATGCCGCTTGCGGCCATTCACCTGCTTGCCACCTTCAAGGCCACTATCCAACGTAATAAAACCCCCTTTTTTGATGCTCTGGCTGTCTATCGCTGCCCGCGAGGGCTGCACATTGCGGCTTAATCGCCTGCGTTCCCGGCTAACCAGGCAGGCCAGTAATTTGGCTAACACGCCAGCTTTTGTCCACTTGTGAAAGTAGTAGTGTACCAACTGCCAGTAGGGGAAGCGCCCATCCAAATTACGCCACTGACAGCCCGTACGTGTCAGCCAAAGAACGGCATTCATCACCGTGCGCATACTATACTTCCTTTTACGCATCTGCTGATGCTGGTTTAACTCTTTTTCTATAACTTGCCGCTGTGAATCAGTTAGCTCACTAAACTTAGTCTGCATCGTTAATCTGTTTTTGTTGTGATTAACTATTAACACGACTAATTCACTTTTTGTCAATCTCACCCACACTGAAATTTAAACATGCTCTTATAGCTATGCTTGTTTTGCCATTATTTTAAGCTTTATCCATCCGCTAAGAAAGGTAGTTTTTCTACCGTCGCTTTTAATAATCTATCAACGATATTTACAATAAATCTAAGCAAATGCATTTTTTGATTTCTATTGGAATTTTACTGGCAATAACCGGGATGCTATTAATCTACCTCCTTAAACAGCCGCTCAAGCTAAGCGACAGGATACTGATTGTCATTTTATTGTGTTTCATGCTCAAGTTTACGCTCGATGAGTTGATGCTGATATCAGGTTATGACGTTTTAGGTCTTTTGGCAGCGATTATCGGAACGAGCATGATTATAACCTGCTCATTATTTATTAAGTCGCTTACAAATGAGGGTTTTCTCAAACGGCGGGAGTTCAATATTTACCTTCCGCTTATCCTACTGACTGTGCTGATCTTTTTAGTTTTACCGTTTCAGCCAGCACCGTTATTCACAGCCCGTTATAACATTATGATGTGGATATTGATGATAGGGCTGATCATGTATTACTTTTACATTTGTATCCGCACGCTTCAAAGTCATCAGCACCTCATTAAAGAAAACTACTCTACAGTTTCGGCTACGATCACAATTAATTGGATGATCGTAATCTTACTATTTCAGGTAACAGAATTTATTGTAAAAACCTTGCTTGCTGTTTTTTCAAAGCCGCCGTTAAATACTATTATCCCGATAATCACCAATGAATATTGTTTCATCATTGAAACCTTTTTATTAGTTGTGTTGGGCATCTGGCAAAGAAGTATTCCTGTCTTTGTAGAAGTCATAAATCCGGTTCGCGAACCAGATGATGATCTTGAGCGCTGCCTATTAAAAATTGAACAGTTTATGACGAGCCACAAGCCTTATCTCGACCCTGAACTGACCATTGAGAAATTAAGCGACCTAATGAGAGTCCGGAAACTATTGCTGTCACAGACCCTGAACCGTAAGTTGGATAAAAACTTTTTTACTTATATCAAGGAATACCGCATACAGCATGTAATAGCCTTACTGCGAAATAAGAACCATAGCCAGCAAACTATTATGGACATAGCTTACCAAAGCGGATTTAACAGCAAAACCGGGTTTAACCGTGCCTTCAGGGAGGTTACCGGTAAAACCCCAACGGAATTCATATAATTATTTGCTTACTGATAATCAATGATATAATTAAGTGCCACTTTAATTTATGCAAAGTGGCACCTGCATTCACTATGGGCGGTATATAATTGTGTTACCAATTGTAAAATCGCTACAGGATGAAAATTAATTTACGATCAATCACAGCAGCGCTGCTTATTTACTTTGTTGCGACTAACGCCGCTTATGCGCAAACAACAAACGTATCATTAAATACAGGCTGGGAGTTTCATGAATTTAACGGTAACAAAAAGCAACTAGCCGAGTGGCATACGGCTACAGTGCCCGGTTTGGTACATACAGATTTGCTGGCACATCAGCTCATTCCAGACCCTTTTTACCGTGACAACGAAAAACAAGTACAGTGGGTAGAGAACACCGAATGGGAATACCGGAAATCCGTTAACGCTACGCAGGCCCTTTTGCAGCACCAACATATTGAACTGGTATTCAAGGGACTTAATACCCTTGCAGATGTCTACCTGAACAGCCATTTGCTGTTAAAGGCAGATAATATGTTTCGCGAGTGGCGCATTGATGTTAAGCCCTATCTAAAGCCAGGCGATAACAAGCTCTCCATTGTGTTCCACCGGCTGAAACCAGAAATTGCCCGGCTTAAAAAAGTACACCCTGAGGAACAGGATGGTGCCGATACTACTAACGAGATAGCCAAGGCATTTACGGAAAAGTTGATTCAGGGCAGCTATGTGCGTAAGGCGGCTTATGAAGGTGGATGGGATTGGGGCCCCAGCCTGGTTACCTGCGGTGTATGGCAGCCGGTCTACCTGCAAACCTGGGAAGATGCCAAGATTTCTGATCTGGGCATAATACAAACAGATATTACACAACAGGCAGCTAATATTAACGTGCAGATAGAAGTGATGGCAGCCGCAAAATCGTCTGCGGTTTTAAAAATAGCTTATGGCAAAAACAAGGTTAATATACAGCAAATCAATTACCCTGTCAGCTTGCATAAAGGAATAAACATCATCAACTATCCTGTAAATATTGCCAGCCCTGAGCTTTGGTACCCGCATGGTTACGGAGCGCAGCCAAAATATCATTTCAGCGCAACGCTGGTATCTGCAGGACGTGCTGCCGATTCCAGAACCGTACAAACCGGGCTAAGATCGGTTAAACTCAATACAGCAAAAGACTCGTCAGGACGTAAATTTGAATTTATAGTAAATGGTATCCCGGTGTTTGCAAAAGGCGCAAATATTATTCCCTTCGATCATTTTCCGACAAGGGTAACCACCCAGCGCTATAAACATTATCTGGATGCTGTGATAAACGCGAACATGAATATGGTGAGATTATGGGGCGGCGGTTACTACGAAAACGAGGCGTTTTACAATTTGTGCGATGATCTCGGAATCATGGTATGGCAGGATTTTATGTTCGCCAATGCTACACCGCCGGCGTTCTTACGTGATAATGTAGAGAAAGAGGTTGAGTACCAAGTGAGACGCCTGCGCAACCACCCGAGTATTGCGGTATGGGGCGGCAATAATGAAATTTCAATGAATGTGGAACCATCCGTTGCGGTGATCCCTGATATGTTTAAACCCCTGATGGAAAAAATGAAACCCAGTTCGCCGAAAATTTATACCAATTACGCTATGACTTTTTACGGGCTTGTGCCAAATATAGTTAAGGAGCTTAGTCCGGAGGCATCTTATACACCCAGTTCACCTACTGCAAACTTTGAAAAGCAAACGGCCACTTACACATCCGGCGACAGGCATAATTACGAAGTATGGTGGAATAACAAGTCCATAGAAGAGCAGGCAGGTTATAAAGACAGGTTTGTTAGCGAAACCGGTATCCAGGGCTTCCCGGATGTGGCCACTATTAATGAGTTTACCATGCCGGAAGACCGTACGGTCACATCCCCGGTCATGAATAGTCATCAGAAAAATTTTGTTGTGAATGGGAATACTGTCATTGCCAAGATCGTTAAAACTGAATTTCATGAACCGGCCGACTTTGCCTCTTTTGTTTATCTAAGCCAGCTTACCCAGGCGGAAAGCCTGAAAATTTACGCGGAAGCTATGCGTCGCCGCAAGCCCTTTTCTATGGGATTTTTATTTTGGCAACTAAATGATACCTGGCCGGTTATATCATGGGCAGGTATTGATTACAATAGTCGCCCTAAAGCGGCTATGTATTATGCCAGGCGCTTTTTTTCGCCTGTATTGGTATCCCCGGTTGACATAGGCAATGCCGTAAACGTCTTCGTAGTTTCAGATCTTACAGTAGATCAGCCTGTTTCGATTGAATGGAAATTAATGGATCTTAGCGGAAAGATATTGAAGTCTGATAAAATGAGCTATACCGCAAAAGCGCTGTCAAGTGCTGTAGCATTAACATTGCCGAAAGAAGAACTAAACGCTGCCGGTTACAATGCAGATCATAGTTTCCTTTCTTTTAAGGTGATTAGAAACAACAGTGAGGTGTTATCAGCTAACAATCTTTATTTTCAGAAGCCAAAGGACTTACACTTTCCCGAAGCTGCGATACTTTCCGATCTCTCGGTTAAAGGCGATCATTACGTCTTAAAACTTTCCTGCCCCGTTCTTGCCTCAAAGGTTGACGTATCATTCGGAATGGAAGCTGCACAGCTTTCGGACAATTACGTAGATATCATCCCCGGAGAGCCCGAATATATCACTGTAAAAAGCGCCGCTTCGCTGGAACAATTAAAAAAGGCACTTACTTTAAAATCCATTAATAAAATCAAATAAGTTAATTTGCTTTTGCCATCGCTTTCAAACCCTTTACATATAACAGCGATTAATATATATTAATCTTAATTGACAAAACATTGAGTCATGAAGAATCTCTTTATAATATTACTGGTAATCCCATTTTTGGCAAAATCTCAAAACCGGGTTACCAATCAAAATTTGTTCGATACCATCCTTTTATACCTGAGCATACCCCGCAACGAATAGCGCAATTTAATAAAGAACCTATAGTAACCGGAAAGGTGATGTTTTTAGGAAACAGCATCACAGAAATGGGCGACTGGAAAAAGGTGCTTCACGATTCCACCGTTATCAATCGTGGAATAGCCGGTGATGTTACTTACGGGATACTAAAACGGTTGAAAGACGTGACGACAGGCAGCCGTCAAAAATTTTCATACTTATAGGCATCAACGATATTGGTAAGGATATTCCGGAGGTGGTTATTGCAGATAACTATCTTAAGATAGTAAGGGAAATGCGTAGTAAGTCTCTTTACACCAAAATTTATGTGCAAAGTGTTTTGCCGGTAAATCCAACGATTCCACATTTTCCGCAACACTATGATAAGCAGGAACACATTCTAATTTTAAATAAATTGTTGAAAGGAGATGCGCAACCTGGCAATTATACTTTTGTTAATATTTACCCGCTCTTTCTTGATTCAAATAACCGTCTCGATCCGAAGTACACTTACGAAGGTTTACATTTAAAACCTGAAGCTTACGTGGTATGGACCGCGTTTCTTAAAAAAGAGGGCTATTTCTAACCCCATGACCGGGTGTTAACTGGAGCATACGGAGTCCTTGACCCATCATTCTGTGTTTTTTCGGTCATCGCATGGTGTGATAAGCAATTCAACTACTTATAGTAAAATTCACTTAGGGTGGTTAATGTGTTACAGAATATTTGGTCACCAAGTTTCGAAAAATATGTGGTCAATGCTTCTGTATTGTCTATTTTGGCAGGTCCTTTCAGGGTGCGCCTGTCCGCAATACCCAGAGTACACCTTCCAGCACCTGCCGCTTGTCCCGCCATGGCCTGCCTTTGCCGGCTACCCGCCTGGTGCCCTCCGGTACCAGGCCTTTGATCTTCTTCCACTGCTTGCCGTTTAACTCACTCACATCGCAAAGCTACTCATTTGCCATTTATGAGATAGCTTCTATACATGCCGTAGCTTAAATGACCATTGTTTGAGCATTCCTTTATATTAAGTACTGTTAAGCAAAAAAAGTAAATAGCACCCATCAATATTATATAGTTGCCAGTCGCAAGAGCTTCTGCCTTTATAACTAAAAAACCGGCAACATCTGCCTTAGCTATGCTTTTAACTTCAATATCTTTTGTCAACTGGTGATAAACAGTATATCTGCCCGATACAGGCTTATCTGTAAGTACACCAGGCCTGATGATGACATAGTTTCTGCAGCCGGCAGCGATTATCTCTTCCGTATGGGTTTTGTTATTGGCTTTGGTAAGTAGCCGGATGTGCAATTGCGATGCCGGCCGTTATTAGCTTGCTTTAATCACATCAATGACATGCTGTAGAACTGAAGCACACTCAAGGATTAAAGATGTAATAAGTAGATTTCTAACCTTTTCTTAATGGTGTTGTTTTCAATATGTAACGGTCAATATAGAAGGTACCGAAAGGGATGATACAGGCGATCAGCACCTTCCAGGTAGTTTCTTTAAACTTCCAATGCTCCTCCACGCCAACGCTCAACGCGCTGATTATAAAACCTAAAAATAGCAGGCCGTGAACAGGCCCAAGCGCCTTCACCAGTGCCGGATCATGGCTGCCATATTTGAGTGGTACTGCTACGAACAATAATAATAACAGGGAGGTACCCTCCAGGTAACCCAGCAAGCGCAGGCGGCCAACGGGAGTTTTGATTAATGAATTCATTTATTTGTGACTGAGAGTTTTTTAAGATTTCATGTAATGGCTATTCTTTTGACTGGGGTGCCGGGATGCATACCTTCCAGCGGTTTAAAAATTTCTAATGTAAGGTCTGCCAGCCAGTGGTGAGAACGGCCATGGAATAGCCAGCAAAACAATCAGAAGGCCTGAACCGAACCATATAAGCATCGTTTTATATTTTTGCAAATCCTGCTTTTCCCTTTTTGCCTTGGCAGAGCCGATAGTAATCAGAACAACTGCTGTCAACATCGCTAAAAGATGATAATACCGAAAGAAGGTTTGCTCATTCATTAATTTAAAGGGACTATCTAACATAGGGTATTTTACTACCGGACTTTGCAGGTAAACTGCCATGCCTAAAAGTAACTGGATGTGTGCGATGGTAGCCGTCCAATGGCGTACGCTGTTGGCCGTAACCGTAAAAGCTTTTCTATACCTAAGTCCATGATAACTTAAATAAACAGAAGAAACCAGACTAATGAGTACGAGCCAGCGCCATAAAGAGTGAAGAGGAAGTAATAGTATATACATGTATGGCTATATAAATTTAAGATACCATTTAGTATGTTTTAGATGCAAAAATTAATCTAAGCGTTCAAGGAATTTATGATATTCAGCAAGATAGGCCAGATAAGATGCCTGACCCAACACTTTGCCCGTATTCCTTATACCAGTATAGCCAGCAATTATATAAGTTGCCAAACTGTCGGCATCTTGCGTTACACCGAGTTGCCCCTGCTGTTGTGCGTAAATAACGGCAGTAACAATAGCCGTATGCCACTGCCTGATAATATGTACCAAAGCGTTTTTAAATAAAGGGTTAAGCGGAGCCATCTCCTCAATCAAATTCACGGCTGGGCAACCGTAGTCTACATCAAAAAAAGTACTGTCCAGCAAAAGCTGCTCCATCATGTGATACAGATTTTCTTTGATATTCCCAGATCTGCCTAATGATTGGTTCATATAGGGCATTAAGCCCGGGTACATGATTTCATTGATGATAGCCAGTCCCATATCTTCTTTGTTTTTGAAATGATAAAAGAAAGCACCTTTAGTTACTGCGGTCTCAGCTATAATTTCATCAATGCTGGTAGCCTGGTAGCCTCCTTTATAAATGAGATTAAAAGCCTTTCGTAACAAATT
>CAXTAP010000120.1:0-8123 GCA_964241965.1 uncultured Mucilaginibacter sp. | reverse complement strand
GCTTTGAAATTACCAACCCCGATGACCTGGAAACAGGCGACAGCCCGCAGCTGGGATTATTTTGAAGTGGTTATCATTTAATATTCGCTCAATTTTTAATGCACTAGTATAAGGCAAAAAATTAAATTGCTCTTCCAGCATGGAACATAATGACTCACAGCAGGCAGTAATGATGAAATCAACCATCCGCTACTTTCAGCAGGCCCGTAGCTTCATCCGCAGTCAACTCCTGATGCCTCGATACGCTGCCTAAAAGCTGTACTGTATGCTTTAAAGCATCAAGCTGCGCTGTTTTTTCCTTTAATTTTTGCTCGTTAACGGCATATCCCTTTATTAAATAATTTTTCAATACCTGGTTGGCCCAGATGCGAAACTGGGTGCCCCTTTGAGATTTAACCCGGTAACCAACCGAAATAATAACATCCAGTTCATAATACCTGGTGTAATACTTTTTTCCGTCAGAGGCAGTTGTCAAGGATTCCTTGACAACTGCCTCTGACGTTAATTCGCCCTCCTTAAAAATATTATTAATGTGTAAGCTGATGTTCTGCTTGGTTTGGTTAAAAAGCTTTTGCATCTGGCCTTGGGTAAGCCAAACGGTTTCTTCAAGTAGTTTAACATCAACAGCCGTTTGCCCGTCGGCGGTTTGGTATATAATAATCTGGTCAGTGCTCATAAAATTCAGGGAGATGCCTTAAACAGCTGCAAAATAGTTATTAATTATAATAGCGGGGTACAAAGCAATCTCCCGCTGTACTTCACATCAGGCACAGGTGCACACGCCCGGTTTACCTGAAGCAAGGCAAATGTTCAGCTTTTGCAAAAAAAATATTTTAAATACTGATGTAAAAAGCCGCCTCAAACACATGCCCGGCAACTACTTTCTGTATGTTTTCCTTTTGGCTGATGTCGGCCGCGGGCGGGATGGAGTCGGCACAGCCCAGCCAGGGTTCAATACAAACAAAATCGGCGCCCGGTTTGGCCCAGATGCCCAGGTAATTGAAATGAGGAAACTCTACCGAGAGCGTATGCTCATTTTTATGGTTTTTGATGATTACCTGGCGGGTATGCAGGTTCTTAAACACCAAAGCGTCCCTGTCGAACAGGTGCCGGGTAAGGGGCAGCTGATGATGGGTAAGCGCTACCGGCTCGGTTTCCCCGGTAAAATAACCTTCGGCGGACAGCAGGTGGGTGTTGAGGTTCTCCTGTACCTCAAACTCCAAATAATAATCTTCATAAGCGTCCTCATTGGTAAAAGGCACCCGGAAGGCAGGGTGGCCGCCCACGGAGAAGTAAATGGTTTGATCGTCCAGATTGATTACCTTGTAGGTGACGCGCAGGGCATTGTCAATCAAATCATAAATAACCTGAAAGTTGAATTTGTACGGATAAATCCTGAGCGTGTCTTCGTCATAAGCTAATGAAAATACCGCACGTTTGCGGTCGGCCTCAACCAGCCGGAAAGCGGATTGCCGGGCAAAGCCGTGCCGCTGCAGCGGGTAAGCCTGCCCGTTTACATGAAGCTGATTATCAACCAGGCCGCCCACCACCGGAAACAGGTTAGGGGCATGCCAGGCCCAAACCTGCGGGTCGGCCTGCCACAAATGTTCGGTTTGCGCCGCCTTATGGTAAATAGAATTTAACTCGGCCCCCTGCGGATTGATGGTAACTTTCAGAAATTCATTTTCAATAACTCTCATGGTACGGCATGTTCGTTTACTACTGCCAAAGCAACAAGTTAATCGTCATCCTGTTTCTTTTTCTGCCCGGGTAATACAAAGGCGCTGCGCCGGGGAGC
The DNA here is from genome assembly GCA_964241965.1 of uncultured Mucilaginibacter sp. Classification (GTDB taxonomy): domain Bacteria; phylum Bacteroidota; class Bacteroidia; order Sphingobacteriales; family Sphingobacteriaceae; genus Mucilaginibacter. The sequence continues at coordinate 6,325 of CAXTAP010000120.1, read as the reverse complement.
CGGCATTACGGCTTTTTCGCCCTTAACATATTTCCAAACTACTTCGTTCAGCAGCAAATCCGGCACGGCATCTTCCTTCGTTAAGTTAAATGATTGCGAGCGTTTGCTGCTTTCATTATCGGCCAGGTTGCGCTGCTCCAGGTCCACCTGGGCAGGCTTGGTAATATAATATCTTAAATCGGGCTTGCCGGCAAAGCATTCATACAGGGGCCGGGCGGCGGCATCATACTGGCTCATGGGCGGCAAGCCTAAAATCAGCTCTATAGTGCGCAATACGCCGGAGGTAGAGTACATCTGGTGTATTACAGCATTACGTTTCACATAACCGCCGGCTACAAATACCGGCGACCGGTGCGCATCTATATGGTCGGGCCCGTTCTGTGCATCATCTTCCAGGATAAATACGACTGATTCCTTCCAGATGGGGCTTTTTGACAGGTGCTCCAAAAACTGCCCGATGCCCTGGTCGTTATCGGCCACGGCTGCAATGGGCGATATGGCGTTTTTGCGCTGCCCGCTGGTATGATCATTGGAAATACGGATGGTATTAAAGCGGGGCACTGCATCAGCAGCCAGCAGCGAGTCAAAATCATGCGCCCATATTTCCACTCGTTTGGTATCCCTGATATTCAGATCAAACCCCGGCGATTGCATACAGAGATGCCCCCTTAACGATTTCAGCGAAGTTTTTCCATCCTCGGCAAATTCGCCGTAAGTGCGGTAACTAATACCTGCCCGCTTGCAGTAATCCCAGATGAAGCCATCGCGCGGATAGGCGGCAAGCCGTGTCCCCTCAAAATCATAACTGCCGCCGCGGCCTCCGTAACTTGTAGGCCAGGTTTTTTCCACAAAATCAGTAGCATAGGCGGCCGTACTCCAGTTGTGGCCATCGGCGCTTACCTCGGCATCTACGTAAAAATTATCCAGCAGCACAAACTCACTGGCTATGGCATGATGGTTTGGGGTGATACGGCTGCCAAAGATACACAGCGAGGTATCGCCATTGCCCTGCGGCATATCACCTAAAACCTGGTCGTAGGTACGGTTCTCCTTAATGATATAGAACACATATTTGATGGGCGATTTTTCGCCCGGCCTGCGTGGAATGGGATTGTGTTCCTCACCGGGAGCCAGCAGGGTTTTTTCAGGGGTAAACGGCGTATTGGCATATACCTGTTTAGTATATACCTTGAGCTGCTCCGGCAGCGGCACATTAATAAATGAAAGCGTACCTTTAAATAAGCCGCCTATATACTGCTCGCGGCTGTTAACGGCTCCCTTCTGGTAGCCGCTGTTATCAGTTTTGCGTACAGGCTGCGGCCCCTTTGGGTTAGGCATGGAGGTAAAGCCTTTGCCGTTAGCCACCAGTAACACACTGCCCGCTGTTTTAACGCTGGTAGGGTACCAGCCAACAGGTATAAAACCCATACTGTGGCTGTTGCCCGGCTGGCTTACATCAAACACGGCCAGGCAGTTGTTATCGGCATTGGCAATGTAAAGGGTTTTTTCATTGGCTGACAGGGCCAGGCCGTTGGTTGTGGAGCCGGTAAGGCGGGTAGGGTAAAGGGAGGCAGATATGGTTTCGGTAATTTTTAGGCTAACGGTGCTGATAACCGAAACCGAATTATCGTTGGCGTTAGCCACATAAAGAACAGTGCCCTTTTTATTTAGCAGTATCTCGTTGGGATGGCTCTCTGTTTTGATTGAAGCTATTATTTGCTGCGATGCTGTGTTATAAACGGCTAAGGCATCGCCTCCCCACAGTGAAATGTATAAAGTCTTTTCATCCGGCGAGAGTATGCAGCTGTATGCTTCTGCCTGTAATTTGGTTTTATGCAGGATACGGCCCGAAGACGGCTCAATAGTGTACAGGCAGCTATCCTCCTTAGTGACTGTGTATAGTAACTGGTTGTTCCGGATGATTGCCATACCGGTAGGGCATATTTTGCCGGCAGGCCAGGGCTGCCCCAGCCTTATGGTATCGGGCGTACTTAACTTGTTGTTTTGAATGCTGAAATTCAGAATACAGTTGTCATTGCCGCCGGAGGCGTATAAATGCCTTTCATCACGGCTAAAGGCCAGCCCGTACCATGATTTGCCTAACACCTTCTGGTCAAGTACCAGTTCATTTACAGGGTCAATGAGCTGTACAGATTGTGTGCTCTGCCCGTTATTGGTAACAGCCAGCAGTTTGCCCGAGGCTGATAACTGCATGTTGAGGGGTAAATCGCCCAGGGGAAGGTAATGGCGGCCTGCCGGGCTGAGTTTCCAGCCGTTGGGTAACAGTACCCGGCTGGTTGAATTGATTTTACCCGGAAGCTGTGCCTTCACTGTGCTGTTGAGCGCAAGGCATAGGGTTAACCATATTAATATCTTGTTTTTCATTAAAAAGCTGTTAAACAATCCAAAAGTAACGAATGGCTGAGGGCTTTGTAATGGCTTAACGAAAACTTAACATGCTATGGCCCGGCCAGCTTTATTTTTGAACGGATTACAGAATCCTTTTGCCCCTGGTTTAGCTTATTATTAAAATTGAACAGCGCACCTTCAAAATCTCCATACGAGGGGTTAGGGATAATAATGTATTTACTGCCAAATTTCTGCCTGAGCTGCTGCGTAGCGGCAGCCCTGTTTTGCTCAGTCGGGTGGTCATCATACAACGCATCAAAATCGGGCAGGTTATCGCCGCACAGGAGGACTACCTCATAATCCCTGGTCACCTGCTGCCTGCGGCCTTCTTTGCTCGAAGTGCCTGTTTTTAAGGTGAGGTGGCTGTCATCGGCAAAGGGCAGCCGGTATAAATTTAAGTTTTTCAGGGTAGCTGCACGCTCATTCTCATCGCGGTTGGTAATGTAAAATATGGTTACACCTTTGGAGGCGGCGTATTTTAAAAACGCAGGGGCGCCGGGCACGGTATCGCAAACGGCCTGGGCGGTCCACTGCTTCCAGGTGGCGGCTGTATATTCCTGGTTGCTAATGGCACGCTGTGCATCGTAAGGGCTGTTATCCAGCACGGTTTCGTCAATATCCGTAATCACGGCCAGGGGGCGGGAGCCTTTGTGTAACAGGGCTTCGTCCAGGCGAAGCTTTGCCGTGTTGTAGGCCTGAAAACACAGAGCCTGGTACTCAGCAGCACGCTGCTGCCACAAGGCCGACCAAACCTTGCCGGTATTGGTTAAGGAGTTGCCTGCCGGCGCGTTCAGGCTGGCCGTTTGTTTGGGGGCTGCACATGCCGATAACAGCAGCAGCCCTGCAAGTAAACTGATGTTTATTTTTGCCATAGTTTTAATGCCTGTATAATTGTACACCCGGTTATTGCAGCAGTTCGGGCTTAATTTTACCGGTAAACTCACGGGCAAACTTATTCATCTTGGGCTGAATAACAAAGGCGCAATAAGGTTTCGACGGATTATTGTTAAAATAATCCTGATGGTAGTCCTCCGCATCATAAAATTCGGTAGCCGGCACAAGCTCGGTAACAATCTTTTTGTCAAAAATCTTTTCGTCCGTCAGCTTCCTTATCATGGCTTCTGCCTGCCGCCGCTGCTCATCGTTCAGGTAAAATATGCCCGACCGGTACTGGGTGCCCGCATCGTTCCCCTGCTGGTTTAAGGTGGTAGGGTTGTGTGTTTTAAAGAATATCAGCAGCAAATCATGATAACTTACCTCATCTGCGTCGAACTCAATTTTCAGCGCTTCGGCATGGCCGGTGTTGCCGTTACATACCTGCGCATAGGTAGGATTGGCCTGAGTGCCGCCAGTATATCCTGATGTTACCGCCCGCACTCCCTTAACACTTTGAAAAACAGCCTCGGTACACCAAAAGCACCCGCCGGCAAATATGGCTGTCTGGATATTCATTATTCTGTTGTTTAATTTACAGGGCGAATAGCGCAATAAGAATGCCGTAAAATGTCTTTGGTATGTTGCTGGCTGTTTGAGGTACATTGCGGTAGCTGCCTCACAAAATCAATAATATTTAATTTACTTTGTGTTCCCTTTGTAAACCTGTATTTGTAATGATTTCTGTATTCCGCAAATATCTGTTACTGGTTAGCCTGGTATGCCTGGCAGGCTATCAGGCGCTGGCCCAGGCCGCCCGTACCGTTGCCGACTTTGACAGCGACTGGCGCTTTTACCTCGGCGATGATGCCCGCGCCTCGCAGCCCGGTTTTAATGATGCCGGCTGGCGGCAGCTTAACCTGCCGCACGACTGGAGCGTGGAGGGCCAGTTCAGCCTGAGCAACCCGGCTACGCCCGAGGGCGGCGCCCTGCCCGGCGGTATCGGCTGGTACCGCAAAACCTTCAGTGTGAATGATAACCTGGCCGGCCGACAGATTTTTATTGATTTTGACGGCGTGTATCAAAAAAGCGAGGTATGGATTAACGGACACCGCCTGGGCCTGCGGCCGAATGGCTATATCTCCTTCCGGTATGAGCTAACGCCCTACCTGGTGCAGGGGAGGAACAGTATTGCCGTAAGGGTGGATAATTCCGTGCAGCCTAATTCCCGCTGGTATTCAGGTTCGGGCATTTACCGCAATGTGTGGCTGGTTACCACGCAGCGCATAGCGGTTGACCATTGGGGAAGTTACATAACCACCCCCAAGGTGAGCAATGAGCAGGCTACGGTGCGGCTAAGGCTCAGCATCAGGAATACTACCGGCGCCCCGGCGGCTGTAACGGTAAAAACCATCATCCGCAATGCGCGGGGCCTGGCTGTTGCATCTTCGGGCATTGAGGGGTTAAGGCTGGATGATACCTTAATTACGGCCAACCAGTTTTTTACCGTTAACCGCCCTAAACTATGGTCGGTTAATGAGCCATACCTGTATCATGCCGTAACCAGAATTTACCGGCAGGGCAAGCTGGTTGATGAATACACTACGCCGCTGGGCATCCGTTACTTTAACTTTGATGCCGCCAGCGGCTTTACCCTAAACGGGCAGCCCCTTAAAATATCAGGGGTATGTGATCATCATGACCTGGGCAGCTTGGGCGCAGCTGTAAATACCCGTGCGCTTGAACGCCAGCTGCAGCTGCTGAAGGTTATGGGCTGCAACGCCATCCGCACCTCGCATAACCCGCCCGCACCCGAACTGCTCGATTTATGCGACCAGATGGGCTTTCTGGTGATGGATGAAGCGTTTGACTGCTGGCGCAAGCCTAAGGTTAAGTATGACTATCACCTTTATTTTGACGAATGGCATCAGCGGGATTTAACCGACCAGCTGCTGCGCGACCGCAACCACCCCAGCATTATCATCTGGAGCATCGGCAATGAAATACCGGAGCAGGGCGACAGTACCGGAACCGCCATTGCCCGGGAACTGGCCGGCTTGGTGCGCCGGTATGATGACCGCCCGGTAACCGCGGCTAATGACCAGCCTTACCCCGGTAATTACATCATCAAATCGGGCGCGCTGGATCTGGTTGGCTTTAACTATCATCACCGGCTGTATGAAAGGTTTCAGCAGGATTTTCCGGGGATGAAATTTATCGGCACCGAAACGGTATCGGCGCTGGAAACGCGCGGGGTATATGATATGCCGTCGGACAGCATACGCCGCTGGCCGAACAACAAGGAGATGAAGAACGGCCTGGGCAGGATGAATGATGATTATACCGTTTCGGCTTATGATAACGTTTCGGCGCCCTGGGGTTCAACCCACGAGGAAACCTGGAAGCTGATCAAGAAATACGGGTACCTGTCGGGAGAATTTATCTGGACAGGCTTTGATTACCTGGGCGAGCCTACGCCCTATACCTGGCCTGCCCGAAGCTCGTACTTTGGCATTATTGACCTGGCCGGTTTCCCGAAGGATGAGTATTATATGTACCAGAGCGAGTGGACTGCCAAACCGGTACTGCACCTGCTGCCGCACTGGAACTGGCAGCCCGGCAAAACGGTGGATGTTTGGGCTTACTATAATAATGCCGATGAAGTGGAGCTGTACCTGAACGGGCAATCGTTAGGCGTACGTAAAAAGCAGGGCGATGATTTGCATGTGCTGTGGCGGGTGCCTTACCAGCCGGGCACGCTGCGGGCGGTATCACGCCGCAACGGCAAAACGGTGCTGACTGCGCAGGTGCAAACCGCCGGCAAGCCGGCCCGCATTGAGCTGGCGGCCGACCGCAGCCTGATCAAGGCCGATGGCAAGGACCTGAGCTTTGTAACCGTGCGCGTACTGGATGCCGCCGGCAATGCAGTGCCCGATGCCGATGACCATATAGAGTTTAAGCTGAGCGGCGAGGCCACGCTGGCTGGCGTGGATAACGGCGACCCGGTGAGCCATGATTCGTTCAAAGCCGGTTACCGCAAGGC
>CAXTAP010000119.1:0-8516 GCA_964241965.1 uncultured Mucilaginibacter sp. | reverse complement strand
ATTGAGCCGCATGTATATTCTACCCTGCGCCTGAACAAGGCCTACATGTTTGAGCCGGTGCCTGATAGTGTGGATGCGCAGTACATCAAGGGCGGTCAGGCCAACCTCTGGACCGAGCAGGTATATAACATGCGCCATGCCGAATATATGACCTACCCGCGTGCGCTGGCTATTTCAGAAACGCTGTGGTCGCCAAAGGCCAGTAAGAGCTGGCCAAACTTTGCAGGCCGTGTAGAGCAGCAGTTTAAGCGCCTGGACGAAGCCGAAATTAAATACGCCCCCAGCCTGTACGACCCCATTTTTTCGATAAGTAAAACGGCGGACAATAAACTGCAGGTTGACTTGAGCACCGAGATTACCGGCCTGGACATCTACTATAGCTTTGACAATAGCGACCCCGACCGTTTTTATGATAAATATACCCAGGCAATTATTGTGCCCGAGGATGCCGTGCAGTTGAAAGTAATTACCTACCGGGGCAAGGAGCCGATTGGCCGCGCCATCACCATCAGCGTTGACGATATGAACCGCAGGGCCGGCCGTAAGGTTGCAGCAAAGTAATAATCTGCTTATTTTGCGATTGTATAATCAGCAAGGCCATGAACAATATTCATGGCCTTACTTGTGTAAAAGGTATTTTTTAGTTATACAAATTATACAGCAACCTGCGGTGCATTCTGTATCAAATTTTTAATTTTGTTCGCGTTTGGTAAATGCGGTAACTTAGTTGTTACTTGCAGCCTTGCGCCAACCCCTGTCAATGAAACATTGCCTGACCTTGTTTTTATTATCGATCCTTTTTGCTGCACCCCGGCTGCAGGCGCAGGATAATAAGTCGGTGCCGATTACTACTATTGTACCAGCTAATAAAAACTCGCCGGTAAAAGATACCATTGTTAAATCGGCTAAGGGCATTACTCAAAAAGATTTGCCTGATGTGCTTCGCCAGCTGTTTCACTCCAAGCCCGTTCCTGAAAACGATTCTGTAACCACTAAGCCCGAAATTTCTGTGGTGCCGGCCCTGGGTTATACGCTGGTTTCCAGGCTGGCTTTGGTGCTATCAGGTAATGTGGCCTTCCGCACAGCGCCGCAGTCACGCGTGTCCACTATCATTGCCAGTACTGATTACACTCAGAATAAACAGTTCACCATCCCTGTACAAACCAGCATCTGGTCTAAAAGCAACCAGTGGAATTTTCTGGGCGATTACCGTTTTTATAAATACCCGCAAAGCACCTTCGGGCTGGGCAGCAACGCTAATATCAGGAATGAGAACCCCATGGATTATTCCTTCGCCCGGTTTTATGAAACTGCCCTGCGCCACATTGCCGGCAATTTTTATGCAGGCGCAGGATACATTATAGATGCCCACTGGAACATTGCCGACCAGGGGCCGCTTAACGGCGCTTATAATGATTACCGGGCTTATGGCACCCGCAGCCACACCCTGTCGTCAGGCAACACGCTGAATACCTTGTACGACTCGCGCAACGCCTCCATTAATCCTTCCAACGGCTGGCTGGCCAACATTCAATACCGCCGGAGCGATAAATTTCTGGGCAGCACCAACACCTGGACTTCGCTGCTGATTGATGTGCGCCGGTATTACCGTTTCCCGGCCGGTTCGCAAAATGTAATTGCCTTTTGGAGCTATAACTGGCTTACCCTTACCGGCAGCCCCCCCTACCTGGACCTGCCCAGCACCTCCTGGGACCAGAACTCGGCTACCGGCCGGGGGTACATTCAGGGCCGTTTCCGGGGGGCGCAGATGGTTTATCTGGAGAGTGAGTACCGCTTTGCGCTTACGGGCAACGGCCTGCTGGGAGGCGTGGTATTCATCAATGCCGAGTCGCTTTCAGCTGCGCCGGGCACCAGGCTGCAAGCTATACAGCCGGCTATCGGGCCGGGGCTGCGCATTAAGCTTAACAAAGTATCGCGCACCAACATTGCCATTGATTACGGCTTCGGCCGCCAAGGCTCCAACGGCCTGTTTATTGATGTGGGCGAGGCGTTCTGAATCGGATACATTACATCAGCGGGGGTTTAACCCCCGCTGATGTAAAAGGCCTTATCTATCATAGTTGCTCATCATTCAAACCCTGATGTACAAGGCAAAACCGTTTGCCTTGTACAATACAGTTTTTTATAAATACCCAATTCTCACAGCATCTTAATTCGTTCCTGTGGCCTTAGGCTGCTCTTTGCGGGGCATCATTTCGGGGCGCTGGGCGGTGTTATATACAAAGGAGGCTACAATGGTGGCTGCCTGTTTCAGGTCGTCCTCCACCAGGCGGTCATAAGTGTCCTGATTGCTGTGATGGGTGCGGGCAAAGTAATCCATGGGGTCCTGAATAAACTGAAAGCCGGGAATGCCCACGGCATCAAAGGCCACATGGTCAGTACTGCCCGTATTGCGGATGGTAATGGTGGCTGCGCCCAGATCGGCAAAGGGTTCCAGCCAGTTTTTAAAGATAGGGCCGGCAGCAGTATTGCCCTGCAGGTAAATACCCCGTATTTTACCTGTACCGTTATCGAGATTATAGTAGGCCGACAGTTTTTGCTGCTCCGGCTTCATCTCCATCGTCTTAGGGTCGCCAAAGTGGCTGGCCACATACCCGCGAGAGCCAAATAAACCCTGCTCCTCCGAACTCCACAATGCTACCCGGATAGTACGCTTCGGCTTAAAGTTAATGGCCTTCAGTATGCGCATAGCCTCCATCATTACGGCACTGCCTGCTGCATTATCCGTAGCGCCGGTAGCCCCATGCCATGAGTCAAAGTGGCCGCCTATCATCACCACCTGCTCCTTCAGCTTTTTATCTGTTCCGGGTATTTCGGCAATTACGTTATAGCCCTGTAAATCATCAGTTAAAAACCTGGTCTGCACATCGGCTTCCATCTGCACAGCAATGCCGCCTTTAAGCAGGCGCACAATGCGGTTATAATCCTCGCCGCTGGTTTCCAGTTCGGGTGCGGCCATTTTAGCTGTATCGGCGTATGATGCGCCATTGGTGGTAAACACTGTACCATCCGTACCGCGTGCCTGGCTCAGCACCAACCCTACATGTTCATCTGCCAAAAACCTGTTAATGGCAGCACGCATGACAAACATTCGCCTGCGGGCCATCATTTGCGGGCTGTTAGCTGCATTGGGGTTGCGTACGGCAGCAGGCTGTGCCGTGGCATTAGCCATTTCGGCCAGCTGCTGGTCGGTATAGCGTATAAAATCAGGCGTAGTATCTGCCTTTAGCTTGGCAGCATTATCAAAGATTACAATTTTGCCGGCAAGCTTGCCTTTATACTGGTTAAGGTCGGTGCTGGTATCTGCCTTAATCAGCACCACATCGCCTTTAATCGGGCCGCCGGTGCTGCCTGTCCATGCCTTGGGTATGGCAATAATGGCATGGTAGTAAGGGGCAGTGATAGCCGCATAGTTTTTCTGCACTTCCCATCCCTTGCCAAACTTGCCCCAAGGTTCCAGCTTTACATTGGCCAGGCCCCAGGTTTTAAATTTATTTACAGCCCATTCCTGCGCATGCTTCAGTTCGGGCGAACCAGACAGCCGCGGGCCGGATACATCGGTTAAGTAAAAGGCCGTTTGCATTACCTGCGAGTTCTGCAGGCCCTCATGGCGGATTTTTTGAACCACTGCCTGGTCAACGGCCTCCTGCGCCAAAACGCTGCCGCCGAGGCCGGCCATCAGCAATCCTGTAATTAATAGAGCTTTTTTCATGTTAGGTCAGCTGTTAGAGTAAATGTTATGAGCAAACTTATTTATTAAAAGCTGATAACCCTAAATTTGGAGTTAACAAATGTGTTACAAGATAAAAACCCTAAGCTTGAGGTATGGCGTTCAATAGATTATACCGCACTGCCCTTAAGGCACAAAGTGCCGAGAAAGCCTCTCAGCACGCACAGTATTATAAAAAATAACGTGGCAGGAAAGGCTGGCCGCTGCCAATTATTTAAATAGTATTGCTTACAATTATCCCGAAAGCAATCCGCCGCGGTTAGACAGGACAGCTTTCAAAATACGATCGCGCAAGTAATGGGGAACCTCTTTGATGAAGATTTCAGGGGTTTTATTTATCAGCTTAACGTAAACGATGTTAAGTACATCCTCATTGGCGGTTACTCTGTAATATTGCATGGCTATTCACGAACCAGAAAAATCTTCAATAATCAATCAATCAATCAACCAGCAACTTATACCCCCGGCCGTGCACATTGATAATTTCAACCGACGGGTCATCCTTTAAGTATTTGCGGAGTTTGCTGAGGAATACATCCATACTGCGCCCGTTAAAGTAATTATCATCATGCCAGATGTTGAGGAGCGCTTCCTCGCGGGTGAGCACTTCGTTTTTGCGCAGGCAAAGCAGGCGCAGCAGTTCGGCCTCCTTGGTACTCAACTTTTGCTGCGCGCCGGAGGCAGGCAAATAAATAAGCTGTGCTGTATAATCAAAATCATATTTGCCAATCCGGAAACGGGTAGGCTTGGTTTCCTGCTGTTTTTCCTCGCCGGCCACACGCTTAAGCAGGGCGTTAATGCGCAGCAGCAGCTCCTCAATACGGAAAGGCTTGGTAATATAATCATCGCCGCCCAGAGTAAACGCCTGCGTTTTATCCTCAATCATGGCCTTGGCTGTGGCAAATATAATGGGTACCTGCGGGCTGATTTTTCTCACTTCGCGGCCCAGCGTAAATCCGTCTTTTTTAGGCATCATTACATCCAGTATCAGCAGGTCGAAGTTGGTTTTGGTAAACTGCTGCAAGCCCTCCTCGCCATCCTTGCACAGCACTACATCAAACTTACCTTTCAGCTGCAGGTAATCCTGCAACAGCAAACCCAGGTTCGGGTCATCTTCTACCAGTAAAATTTTTTTCATGCAGTTGCAGGTATCAGGCCGTTTTAAATTTAAGCTCAAAGTCCGAGCCTTTGTCTTTTTCAGATTTTACGCTGATGGTGCCGTCCAGCCGGTTTACAATGGTGTTCACATAGCTCAGCCCCAGGCCAAAACCCTTAACATCGTGCAGATTACCGGTAGGCACCCGGTAAAACTGTTCAAAAATTTTGGTTTGCTGGTCGCGGCTCATGCCAATGCCTTTATCGGCTACCCGTATAATCAGCTGCTCATTTTTATTTAAAGTGCTGATGGTAATATCCGGTTTTCCGTTGCTGTACTTAATGGCGTTATCAATCAGGTTATACAATACGTTTGAGAAATGCAGCTCGTCGGCCTTAATTACTGCACTGGCCGCATTGAGATGGAGCGTTACGTCAGCTTCATGCTTTTGCAGCTTCAGCTGCATACTATCCAGCACGGTGGTGATTAATTCATTAATATCAATCTTAACAACGTCCAGCCGGAAATCATTTTTTTCAATCCTGGCGATGTTCAGTACGCGCTCAATATGGCTGCCCAGGCGCTCGTTTTCCTCATATATAATATCGGCCAGGCGGCCAACGCGCTTAGTATCGGCGGCCACATCAGCATCCTTTAATGCTTCGCTGGCAATCATAATGGTGGACACCGGCGTTTTGAACTCATGCGTCATGTTGTTGATAAAATCAGTTTTCATTTCTGATATTTTTTTCTGGCGCAGGATTGAGAATATGGTGTAACCGAAGCAAATCAGCAGCACCATCAGCAAACCGCCGCTGATGGATATAGTATAGGTCATCATGCTGCGGATGTGCGCATCCTTATCAGGGAAGTAAATGCGCAGCCGGCCGGGATCGTTAATGACCTCCTTGCCAAAGATGGGCGTTTCATAAGTATCAGCAGCCACAAAATGCGGCCTGTCAGCATCCTTCTCCGAGGCGTTGGAAAAAATGAGCGAATCATTATTGGCGTTGGAAACATCGTAGCTGAAAGGCAGGCTGATCCCCTTGTTATGCAGTTCAAACCGCAGCAGTGAATCAATCCACATGGCATTGATGCGCTTGCGCAACGGCTCATCTGATTTTTGGTACTCCTCGGCCAGCGTCTGGAAAACAGCCGTCGGCGCGGCGGCCGGCACATTTGGCACGCTGGCAATGGAGTCGGCTTCCAGCAGCCTGCGTATCTGCCTTAATTCGCGCTCCTTAACCTTGCGCAGCTGCGCCCGCTGCCAGGCCGGGTTTAATTGCTTAATCTGCACCTGCTGGCGCCCTAATATGGGGTCAAAGTACTCGTAAGCCTTAATATCATATTTGTGAAGCGGCCGGCTGCTGTCTTCCGGGGTTTCGTGCACTGCCTCGGGCGGGGCTATATGCTGTACCAGAATACCATTTTCATCTACATACTCTTCGTACTTAATGCGCACAAACGAGCCGCTCTTAATAGCCTTTTCCAATTCGTCCTCCTGCTTCTTATGCTGCAGCATACGGTTCAGGCTGTCTTTCAGCAAGGCTATCTTTTGCTCATGGGCGGCCTTTTCCGCCTTCATGCCTGCCGGTATGCGCCTGCCGGCTGCACCAAGCTTACCCGAATCCAGCGTTTTAACCCACTGTAACCGGTTGCGGCTTTCGCTGTGTACCCTGGCTTTATGATTTAAAAAGTTGTTGGCATCCTGCAGGGTAACTTTATTAACCACACTGCTTAAAGCCTCGCTCACATCGTGGTCAAACAATTTGGATTGCAGGTTATAGCTCTGGCGTAAAAAATACCATTGCATGGCAATTACCCCCAGCAGGGCAAATCCCATTAATCCGATAATCAGGCCGATACTTCTTTTTTTCATCTGCTCTTACAAAAATATCTCTTTACAAAGTGCCTGGCAGCGCTTTAACAATTTTTAACAATTTGCCTGCACCGGAATTTACGGAATTAAAGAATTGGCAGAATTAAATGCAGTTATATATTTAATCCGTCTGTTTTTCTTATAATTAAAAATATCATAATGAGTATTTTAAATTTTGGTTAAATGATCTCATCCTGTCAATTCTTTAATTCCGTAAATTCCGGTGCAGACAAAAAAACCCTGCTTGTACAACAAGCAGGGCTATAATAATAAAGACTAAGATTTTTTATTTTAACAAGGTTGAACAAAGCCTTTAGAACGGCAAATCATCATCATCAGGTGATGAGCCCAGGTCAACCGGCGGAGCGTACTCAGGGGCAGTGTTATTATTAGCGCCGCTTAAAACGCTTATTTTCCATAATTGCAGGGAATTGAAATAAGTTTTCTTGCCTGTTTTGTCTGTCCAGGGGCGGCCCTTCAGGTTGAAGGAAACTTCTACATCATCGCCCACGCGCACATTGTCAAGCAGGTTGCAGCGGTCCTGAATGGCCTCAAATTTCAGGTATTCAGGGTATTGGGGGTTTTCAATATATTCAAGTATCAGCTCTCTTTTCTTTAAGCTATCGGTAACCTGCTGGGTTGGCGATACCTCGTGTACTTTTCCTTTAATTTCCATTTGATTTGCTTATAAAACGTAAAGTTAATGCATTGAATTGTAAATGAGGCATATTTTAATCATAAATTTGCCGGCTCGATGGAAGTTTTTAATACCGAAAGTAAAATTATAATTACCTGCAATAAACGGCTTTCGCCTTACCTGCAGCAGGAGGTAGAAGCACTGGGTTTTACCGTGCAGCGGGCCTTTGCCACCGGCCTCGAACTGCGGGGCACCGTTAATGACTGCATAGTACTGAACCTAAATCTTCGCTGCGCCAGCCAGGTGCTGTACTCGCTCAAAAGCTTTACCGCACCCGACCCGCAATACCTGTACAATGAACTGGTAACGCTGGAGTGGGAAAAACTGATTGATTTTGCCGGCTATTTTTCCATTACATCCAATGTAAACAATGAGCACATCCTGACGCCGCTTTACGCCAATGTAAAGGTAAAGGATGCCATTGTTGACCGTATCAAATCCGTTAAAGGCATCAGGCCCAACTCGGGCCCGGAGCAAAATAAAACGGTTATCCACCTGTACTGGCAGGATGATAAGGCCGAAATATTTGCTGATACTTCCGGCGAAACCCTGGCTAAGCACAGTTACCGTAAAATACCGGGCAAGGCCCCTATGCTGGAGGCGCTGGCGGCAGCTACCATCATGGCTACCGGCTGGGACAAAAAAAGCACTTTCATTAACCCCATGTGCGGTTCGGGCACGCTGGCCATTGAGGCGGCCTTGCTGGCTACCGATAAAAGCCCCGGCTATTTCAGGATGAACTATGGCTTTATGCACTTAATGGGTTATGACGAACAAGTATTTTTTACCGAGCGCCGCAAGCTGAAGGATAAGGGCAGAAAGGAAACCGGTTTTAAAATCATTGCGACTGATCTCTCCGGCGATGCGGTTGATATTGCCAGGCGCAATGCTAAAACCGCCGGGGTAGAACATTTGATTGAGTTTGACGTTTGTGATTTTGCCGATACCGAAGTACCCGAAATGCCCGGCATTATTATGTTTAATCCCGAATATGGCGAGCGCCTGGGCACACATACAAAACTGGAGGCTACTTACAAGCGCATCGGCGATTATATGAAGACGGACTGCGGCGGCTACAAAGGATATGTGTTTA
>CAXTAP010000118.1:0-8571 GCA_964241965.1 uncultured Mucilaginibacter sp. | reverse complement strand
CCGGGCATCCTGAATAACCCCTTTCCAGTTCAGGCCGTAACCGAAGTTGTAGGTATGGCCTTCTGAGTCCTTGTAACACTTCATATCCAGCGGCACGTCTTCATCCTGCTTTTCAACGGTGGCCATATCGGCAGGCATTTGCAGGGGCAGGAGGGCCGAGGGTTCCTTAGCGCCGGTCATGATGTCGAGCAGGGCCTGGTCCTGCACACCGAAATGAGCCAGGATGCCGCCGGCCTGCTGTTCGAACTCCGAAAAAATCATGGGGTTATTAATTAAAACTGATACAATAACCGGCTTGCCCTTCATTTTAGCATAGGTATCGGTTACCATGCCGAGGTCGGTAACGTTGGTGGCCGTGATGCTTTTATTTTTATAAGTCCGGTTGGTAAAGGTTTCGAGCGGGTCGCCGCCGGCAATGCTTCTGGCCCGCGCCCCGGTAGCAGTATAAGGCCCGTACTGGAGGCTGATGGGCACGTAGCCTGTGCCGCCTGCCTTTACATCGGCATCACTGTAACCGCCCGTACTTGCCGGACTGTTGATAAACACCAGGGCATAATCGGCCTTATCCGGGTCATCGGTTACCTTAAAGTATTTCTTGATGATGTTGAGGCTAACCGGATAATCCAGCTTTTCAGGGGTATTCATCCCTAAAAAGTTACGGCCCGCCGGCGTGAACTGTTTCGGGATGTAAACGGTTTTATTTTTTTGCAGCGGCAGCACGTTCTCTTTATTTTTCAGCATCACCACAGATTTTAACTGTGCCTGGTAACCGGCTGTCATATATTCCGGTTTGCCGACCGTAGCCTGCGATGTCTGAGGGTTCAGGTAAGGATTTTCGAAAAGACCTACCCTGAACATATTTTTGAGCAGGCGTACCGCCGATTGCTCAAAGCGTTTGCGCATAAAGGGTTCGCCGTGCTCCTTAATCCCTATGGCATACGCTTCCAGCACAGGAGCCACCTCATTATTGCCGCCAAACTGATCTACCCCGGCCATCAGGGCTTTATAGTGGCGCTGAGCCACGGTCAGCTTCTCCACACCCCATGATTTCCCGGTCAGGAAAACATTAACTGCCGTTTCATCAGCTGTAACCAGCCAGTCGGTACACACCACGCCGTCATAATGGTATTTGTTGCGCAGCAGGTCAGTAATGATGTACTTGTTATAGTTATTGCCCACGTTTTCACCATACCTGGTATCCTGGTTATAAGAGATGGTATAGTAAGGCATTACCGCAGCGGCAGTACCGGTTTTACCCTTTAACTTAAAGGCGCCCTCAGTAAAGGGCATAAAATTGTTTTTAAAGTTTTTACCCGGATATACAGCATACTTGCCATACCCGTAATGCGCATCACGGCCGCCCTCGCCCGAGCCGCCTCCGGGCCAGTGCTTTACCATGGCGTTTACGCTGCCGGTGCCCCAGCCGCCGGTTATTTCCCTGCTGCCGGCAGAGGTTTGGAAACCATCAATGTAAGCCCGGCCCATATCGGTAGCCAGCGCCGGGCCCTCGCCAAAAGTGCCGTTCACCCGTGCCCAGCGCGGCTCGCTGGCAATGTCAACCTGCGGCGACAGCGCCGTGGCTATGCCCAGCGCCCGGTATTCGGCAGCGGCAATATGGCCAAACTGTTCAACCAAAGCAGGGTTAAAGGTGGCTGCCATGCCCAGTGAACCCGGCCACATGGAAATTTGCCCGCCTGCACCGGCGTTATACTCGGCAAAGGCTACAATACCGTGCCGGGGGTCGGTACTGGTATTAACGGGTATGCCCATGCCCGTGCCTTCGGCCAGCGCCTGCATATTATTGTTCCATTCGGCAGCTATGGCCGGGCTCTGTACGGAGGTAACCAGCACATGCCGCACATTGTCGCGCGTTAAAAACTCCACCTGCTGATCAGACAGATCAGAGGGCAGCGCACCGCTCTCGGCAAACACCTTACCATGATAGGTACCGGCAAAAGGTCCCGCAGCGGCTGCCGGCACCGGCTGATGCCTGCTGTAAAGCATCAGGCCGGCAATCTGCCTGACGGATAATCTGGAGGCCAGATCACGGGCGCGGATATCGGCCGGCAGCCGCCAGTCCTCATATTGATCAACCCTGCCGTTTTTATTCAGGTCTTTGAAGGAAAGTTTGCCCGCATGTAAAATATGAATGCCCGAAGCAGCTGAGTACCCCAGGGTTTGCCCTCCGGCATTGTGAATGGTTATGATTCTGGCAGCGGGCGGTACAGCTTTCCGGGTGCCGGTAAAGGCAGCGCCCAGCAAGCCTGTGCCCAGCAGGCAGGGCAATATCAGCTTTCTCATCTTTAATTGGTTAATGAGGCAATATCCCGTTTATTCAGGAAAGCATCAAGGGAAGATGCAGAGAAAAATGAGGCAAGGCTTAAATGCCCGGCAGCTTTAATGCACAAATTCAATGTTATGAGTTATTTTCCGTTTACCTGTTTTGCAGCCCCTGTGATTACCCGCCAGGTTGAAGCATCAGAAAAGAAGACGGAATTCAGGCCCTGCTCTTCCTGGCCGGGGTCGCAGGTAAAATCATCACCTTTGCGCCAGTGGTGGCGTGCAGCGCTAATTTTAGCATAGCCGCCCAGGCCCCAGAAGTTTACACCGGCTACCGGGCCGTTATTATGCATGTTTTGCTCCAGCTGGCTGAATATAAACTGATAATATTCATTGCGGGAGCCGGTGGTACTGTTAATTAAAAAAGAACCGTTGTCGCGCGGCAGTCCGAATTCCTCAATCACCATAGGTTTGTTCAGCTTTTGGGCAATGGTAATGTGCCTGGCCATATATTCGGCCGTATTGCTTTTTACCTGCGCCATGCTCTGCACAATGGAGGTGTCCTTAAACCAGCCCCAGTTTTTTGGCCAGATGTGGATAGTCAGGTAATCAATGCCCGCCGTGGCATGGGTTTGCTCAAACAGGTCCATGCTGCCATCGGTACCCATAGTGCCTTCGCTGCCGGTAGTTACCAGATGATTTTTATCAATGGATTTGATATAGGCTGCAGTACCGGCTATCCATTTTTTATAGCCTTCGGTGCTGGCCGGCGCCATGGGACGCGGCTCATTTGCCAGTTCCCAAGCCATAATAGCGGGGTCATCCTTGTACAGCAGGCCGCTGACGCTGTTTTTATGATTCAGGATAAATTTAATATGATTGTTCAAATCCTGCTGACAGGCATCGCAGGTATAAAATTTACTTACGTAGGCAGCGTAGTATTGAAAATAGTTATTGCCGCCGGCAGCCCCGTAGCCCACACCGCCCGGAACAGGCGGCTGCCCGTAGCCATTCCAGCCCAGGTATTGCGCCATGCCGCCGCTCCAGTCCCAGTTATTGGTGAGGTAAATGACAGCCTTTATGTTTCTCCTGCCCAGCTGCGCTATAAAGTAATCCAGGCTGGCCAGCAGCTTCTGGTCATACCTGCCTTTCGCCGGCTGTAAAATGTAGGGAACCTGCTCATCATTTTTGGATGTGCCCTCAGCGCCTGCCAGCACCCGTAAATTGGTTACCCCTGCTTTTTGCAGGGCATCCAGCTCCCGGTTTAAGCGCTCCTTACCCTGTTCGCCCTTAACGCCTGCCAGCAAACCGCCGTACCAGTAATTGGTGCCGATAAAATAGTAAGGCCGCCCGTTCAGGATAAAATGCTGGCCGTTTACCTTAACAAAGCTGTTTTGAGCTGATGCCTTGCCAGAAAACATCAGGCAGATACACAAAGAGGTAACTAAGAGCAAATATTTCATTCGATGTAAGTTAAAGGGTTATTGTGAAAAATGATGAAGCCTTATTTAAACCGCAATAGAGGCAACAGTTCAAAAAGTTTGTTATAATGATATATAGCGAAGTTTGCAGGCTTAATGATGCTCCTTATACCATTCATTTAAAAACTCGTACCGTGCCCGGTGCATATCCTGCGCGGCATGGCTGTTTACATCAATAATCATCAGCCCCGATTTATCGGCTGCTGTATTTACCGGCCACCGGGGCAGCCCGCCGCCATTGGGGTTACCGGTTTTAATAAAGTTGGCAAAGTAGTTTTCCATGGTAGCGGATGCCTTGTAATCGTCCGGGGTCCAGGCGTAAACACTGTTGCTGGGCAGGTTACCTAAGGCGTACTCAATCTCTGAGGCATGGGAAGCGCCCACGGCAGCCGGGGGTTTGGGCGCAGCTGCATTACTCTTTACCACGCCGCCGGCCAGGCCGGGCTGCGCATTGCCCATCTTAGCCGTCATGGCCGGGCGGATGCGGGAAAAAATGTAGCGGTACACCGGCTTGCCGCCTGTTTGCGCCTGCAGGTCGGCCCATTTCCAGGTGCTGAAAACTATAAAGCGATCACTGGCCAGGTCAGTAGCCGATTGTATCACTTCAGCATCGGTGTTACCCGGATACAGCTTCAGCGCCTCACTGGCCTTGTTGCCAAAAATGCGCTGCAGGGCTTTAGGGTAGTTGGTAACTGTAGGCGCCTCGCCGGCCATAACGCCCTGGTAAGGTATTTCGGCCGAGTTCCAGCCTGCCAGCAGCGGCACGCGGGCCTGCTCGCCGGCCTCAAAGGTTTCGGGCAGGGCTCTGGTAATAAAGTAGCCGTCAATAACGGTGGCAAAAGGAGAGGGGTTGCCGGGTGCATAAACATCGTCCAGTAACTGGCCTGCAGGAATGGCACGCAGATCGGCCAGGGAGGCCGCACCTATTCTGGCAGCGAAGGCAGCGCCCTTTTGCTCGGCCTGCGCCAGCGGAACAGGCGCCAGGGTGGGGTTAATGGCTGCTCCGCTCTCACCAATTGCGCCCGCAAACAGATTTTTAGCCACAGGCGAAGCCATTTGTACCGATACCGAAATAGAACCGGCCGATTCGCCGGCGATGGTTACGTGCTGCGGATCGCCGCCAAAGGCAGCGATATTTTTTTGCACCCAGCGCAGGGCTTCGGCCTGATCCATGTACCCATAGTTGCCGGAGGAATGATGCGGCGATTCCTGAGTCAGTTCGGGGTGTGCCATAAAGCCGAATATACCCAAACGATAGTTAACTGTAACCGTTACTATTCCCTTACGGGCTAAACTTTCGCCATCATACCTGGGCTCCGAGCCATCGCCGGCAACCAGGCCGCCGCCGTAAAAGTAAACCAGTACCGGTAAGTGCGCATTGGCGGTTTTAGCGGGCGTCCATACATTCAGGTACAGGCAGTCCTCGCTCATGCTGTCTGCACGGAAGCCCATATCGCCGAAGATTGGCTTCTGCATGGCTTTATGGCTGAAATGATCGGCCATACGTACGCCTTGCCAGCTATCAGCAGGGAGGGGTTCGCGCCAGCGCAGGCTGCCTACCGGCGGCTGTGCGTAGGGAATGCCCTTAAACTCGCGGATGCCGGATACCTCCGTACCCTTTAAGGTGCCGCTTGCTGTTTTTACCTGCAGGCTTTGTGCAGTAACGGCTGCTGTTGCCAGCAGGTTCAGCGCCAGTAAATTGGTCAGTAAAGTTTTCATAAGTAGGTGTTTATGCAGCCCCACCCAAGCCCTCCCCGCCGGGGAGGGCCTTTATTTTGTCGCTGATTTTCAAAATCCGTATTAAGGGAGCTGTAAAGGGCTTATGCTTTGCTCTCAGCCTTAAACCAAGTTTTTTTTGATGTAGGTAATGCTTTGGGCAATGCTGTCGAAAGGGTCGCCCGGTGTTCTGTCCTGCTCCACAAAGAAATATTTGAGGCCGGCCTGGTTGGCTTGTTTAAAGATTTCCTTGAAATCGATTACGCCATTGCCTATTTCGGTGAAGTTGCGCTGAGGCGTTTTATCCAGATCCTTAACATGCCATAAAGGGAAGCGGCCGGGGTGCTGCTTCATCAGCGCAATAGGATCCTGGTTGGCCCTGGTTACCCAGTAAATATCCATTTCCATCTTTACCAGGTTCTTGTCGGTAGCGCCAAGCAGGGCTTCGTAGGGGTACTTGCCATCCTGCTGTATAAATTCAAAATCGTGGTTATGATAGCACAGCTGTATGCCTGCCTTCTTGCAGCGTTCGCCGGCTGTATTCAGCTGGTCGGCTATCTGCTTGTAATGGTCCATATCACCGCGCTCAGCCGGCGACAGGTAGGCGCAAACCATGTATCTTACGCCCGCAGCAGCGGCATCATCCACGGCCCTGTCCCAATCGCGCAGTATGGTACCCTTTTGGGTTTCGCCGTTTATCTTTTCCTGCCCCAGCCGGTAGTGGCTGCTGGGCATAATCAGGCCATTTTGCTTAAGCAGCGCTGCAAAGGCTTTGGCATTCATGCCGTAAAAGGTTTCGTCGCTCCCGTAACCGGCGCACTCTACGGAATTGTACCCGATTTGCGCTACATGGGCCAGTGTGGCTGCAGGGTCTTTCTGCATGGCATCGCGCACGGTATATAGCTGCAGGCCAATGTACTTATGGTCATAAGCAAACAGGTTGGGCACGGTGAGCAGCCCGGCCGAAAGCAGGGCCGAAGATTTTATGAACGAACGTCTGTTAGTTATCATCATGGGTTGGCTTTAATAATTGGTTGAGCTAAATATAAGTATATTTAATAAAATATAGAGAGGGACAAAGAATTTCGGCGATGGTTTAAATTTGCGAACAGGCTGCCGGGCCTAAGAAGGTGGAGGTAATATGCGATACAATTTTGCCCGGATACTGGGGCAAACTGCTGGCATGCTTCCATTGCGGGTCGGCCCCGAAATCCTTCCAGAGCTGGTCATGCTCGGCCATATCTTTAAAGGTAACCATGTAAGTGAGGTTAGGCCGATGTGTGCCGATCAGCGTTTCGGAAAAGAATACCGGTTTAAAACCCAGCCGCCTGAAGATGCCCATCTCATCTTCCTGGTTAAACATTTGTATCTTGGTTTTGCCATCGGCCTCAGTGGCGCTTTCATACTGGCGCAGTTCAAACAGGCGCGGCCTTTGTGCAGGCGGCGTTAGCAGGGGGGCACCTGTAAATGCCTGTAACAATGAGCTTTCCATGCGTTCGTAAGCAGGGCTTTCTGTAGGGGCCGATAGGTAGGGCGCTGCCTTCTGCTGGTAGTCGGCATCAGCGGCCAGCTTATCATGAATGTTCAGAAACGAATTCAAATCGTTATACGGAATCAGTGCAAAGAGGCGGGCCTGCCCGGTGGCGTTCATTTCGGTGAAAACACCGATGTTATGGCTGCCGTAACGGTTAAGCGCCGGTATAGCGGCGGCGGCAAAGTAATCTTCTACCAGCTTTTGCTGGCCGGCATCCTTCAGCGTGTAGGCGCGCAGTTCATAAAACTGCCTTTGGGCTGGTTTAACGGGCGGAAGCGCATGGCTTAATGCGGGGGCAACTGTGGCGGCTGCGCCGGTTACTGCTGCGGTTTTTATAAATGATCGTCTTTTCATGGCTGCATGGGTCAGCCCTAAAGATAGGCGTTTACTTGGCAGCAATAAAAGGGTAATAGATATTTTACCTGAGCGTAGCTGCCTCCTGCACCTGGTCAACCTGTTTAATGGCCTGGTCAATATCCCGGCACGACTGGTGTATCATCGCTGCAATCTCCGCTTTCTCATCCTCATTTGCCGCTGTGCAAAGGAGCGGGTATAAGCCCAGGATGTTGGCTACCGGCCTGCGCAGCTGGTGGGAATTGAAGTAAGCTACCTTTTCGAGGTGCTTATTTTTAACCGACAATTCATGCTGATGCTTTTTGATTTCGGTAATATCCTGAAAATAAACCGATACGCCCTCTGCCGAAGGGTGCAGGGAGCAGTAAAACCATTTCCGAGTATGCGAAAAATACTCTTCAAACTTAACGGCAGCACCGGTTTGAACGGCTTTAGTAAAACGGTTGTAAAACCCTGCTTTCCGGGCAAGCGGGATAACCTTCCAAAAATTCTGTTGCAGGATTGCCGCACTTTCTACCCCCGTAAGCACCTCGGCGGCCTTGTTCCAGGCAATAACCTCATCCTCATGGTTTAATTTAAAATGGCCGTCGCTGATGTTTTCCAGCGTATGGCTTATACTGGCCAGGGCTTGCTGCAGTTTAAGCTCGTTCAGGCGCAGGGCGGTCACATCATTCGGGATAACGAGGCGCGCATTCTTGTTTTCAAACACAATGTTATAGGAAGTAATTTCTACATAAATAATAACGCCGTTTTTGTGCCTATGCCTGAACGGGCGTTTCACTGTGCGGTTTCCCGACAGGTTTTTGAGTGCTGCCATAGCCTCCTGCTCGTCTTCGGCCGGCCGCAGGTCTTTGATGGATAGCTGCAGGAATTCCTCTTTGGTGTAGCCATAGTTCAGGCAGGCGGCCTCGTTTACCTCCAGGTAACGCAGCGTGCCAACATCATAAATGAGCAGCGGCTGCGGATTGGCATAAAACAGAACATTAAAATCGGTGCTGATCACAGGCATTTGCATAGTTACAATCAATACAACTCAAAGCGGTTAACCAGTAACTGAGCTAATCACAAATTCATTCAAACATTAATTACGTTATAGTTAAACGCAAGTTATAAGCAGTTGGTTACCTGTATAAGGCATTGTATTAATGCATATGCTGCTGATAATACAATCTGATTTTTAACTTTACAGGCAAACGAGAAGGGCTG
>CAXTAP010000117.1:0-8638 GCA_964241965.1 uncultured Mucilaginibacter sp. | reverse complement strand
GTTGTAATTTCGGGCGATAGCGAGAAATCTTCTGTTACAGATGGGTGTACTTTACAGAATTTCTCGCTATCGCTCGAAATGACAACGTCCTTTTAAATTTGAAATTTATTCTTTAAAAGCAAGTACTACTTAATAAAAAAGCGGGCTAAACCCGCTTTTTTATTAATCTTTTTTCTTCCGGTCGCCTTTGGTTTTGGAAGCAATGAGTACCGCCTGGTAAGCGTTTACAATGCCGCCTGTCCGGCTCAGGCTGGTAAAGTCTACCTTGGCATCAGTATCTTTTTTGCCCGGCTTCACCACCATGGTACCATTCAGTGGTTTTGCCGACTGCATAATGATAGCCTTTAACTGGTGAGCGCTCAGGTTAGGATAATACTCCAACAGCAGCGCTGCCAGTCCGGCCGTAATTGGCGAGGCAAAGCTGGTGCCGTCGGCGGTGTTAAATTCGGCATCCTTGTCAATCGAAGTTACCTTTACGCCGGGGGCAAATACATCTACATTCTTTTTGCCATAGTTGCTGAAGCTGGCTGCCAGTTTGCTGTCTAATTTCGGACCCGAGGCGCCTACACTCAGCACATTATCAGCATCCGTGCCCGAGCCATCCAAAAACATGTCGTTCGGAAACTCAGGCGTAGCATCTACATCCAGGTTATCATTACCGGCAGCCTGCACCAGTAACACATCATGGGCAGCAGCGTATTTAAAGGCTTCGTCCACCCACTCTTTATGCGGAGATATTTTTTTACCAAAGCTCATGTTCACCACCTTAGCGCCGTTATCAACGGCATAGTGAATAGCATTGGCAATGTCTTTATCATATTCATCACCGTTAGGTACGGCTTTGACAGCCATAATGCGCACATTATCGGCTACGCCGTTCACGCCATAACCGTTGTTGCGTAAAGCGCCCATTAAACCGGCCACGCCGGTTCCGTGCGAGGCGTCTTCAAACTTTAGCAGATTGCTGCCATAAGGCTTGCCATCTTTTACATCCGGGTCATCGCCCACAATGCGCTTACGGGCATCCAGGTCGGGGCTGATGTCGTTGTTCAGTTTGGTAATATATTCCGTCAAATCTTTCAGCACCTTTACGTTGGTAGCATTGGCGCCCTCATCCTGAAATACCATTGCCCATACGTTTTTACTTTGCGCAATGGTGTCATTGGTGCTTTGCAGCTTGCCTAAATCGGCTGTGGTAAAAGTGCCATCAGGGCCCAGGTGCAAGCCTCTTTTTACATAGCCGCTGGTTACCATTAGAGCATTCATTACCGGGGTAAGCTGCTGCAATTCGTTGGTGGATTTGGCTATGGTAGAGTCGCGGGTGGTTTTCACTTTCAGCCAGTAGGTGTAGCCTTTGGCATCGCCCGCAGGGGCGCTGGTTAAAGTGCCATATTTAGCCTGCAGTTTGGCATATTCGCGCACTTCTTCGGTAGTTTCGTTTACATCGCATTTACCGCCGGGGCCGCCCAAAAAGTCCCAGCCATGTATATCATCTACATAACCGTTACCGTCATCATCTTTACCGTTGCCGGGTATTTCTTTAGGGTTGATCCACAAAATGCTTTTTAAGTCGTTCTGACTGGTATCTACCCCACTGTCAATGGTGGCAATAAGAATGGTTT
Source organism: uncultured Mucilaginibacter sp. (assembly GCA_964241965.1). Classification (GTDB taxonomy): domain Bacteria; phylum Bacteroidota; class Bacteroidia; order Sphingobacteriales; family Sphingobacteriaceae; genus Mucilaginibacter. The sequence goes on along the minus strand of CAXTAP010000117.1, from coordinate 7,016 downwards.
TGCTTTTTTTACCTTTTAAAAACTGGTACGCCTGGTTTAAACTGATGCCGTAATAGCCGTCGGTCTTTAAATCCATAGTATGCCAGTTTTTAGGCGGATCAGGCGTTGGGGCCGGGGCAGTTTGCGCTACAGCCTGCTGAAAAGTGAACAGGGCGCATACGGCTAAACCTGCTAACCCCTGGTGTAATTTATTCATCAGCGAAATTATATGATTTGTAGTGGTTTATAATTCAAATTTAATCCCCTGTGCCAAAGGCAGCCGGATAGAGTAATTGATGGTGTTGGTTTGCCGTCGCATATACACTTTCCAGGCGTCGGAGCCCGACTCGCGGCCGCCGCCGGTTTCTTTTTCGCCGCCGAAAGCGCCGCCTATCTCCGCGCCCGAGGTGCCGATATTAACATTGGCAATACCGCAGTCAGAACCTGCAACCGATAAAAATTGTTCCGCCTCGCGCAAATTATTGGTTATAATGGCCGATGATAAACCCTGCGGAACCCCGTTTTGCAATGCAATAGCTTCTTCCAGTGTTTGATAAGGCATCAGGTACAGGATGGGGGCAAAGGTTTCCTGCTGCACAACCGGATAATGATTTTTAGCTTCGGCAATGCAGGGTTTTACATAACAGCCCGAGGCATATTCATCACCGGTCAATATACCGCCTTCTACTACAAAAGTACATCCCTGTAACTTCCCATCTTCAATAGCTTGCAGATAAGCAGCTACCGCATCCTGGTCAATCAGCGGGCCTACATGGTTTTGCTCGTCCAGGGGGTTGCCGATTTTGAGTTGTGCATAGGCGGCTATCAATTTATTTTTAAAGGCTTCATATACACTTTCGTGAATAATTAGCCGGCGGGTGGTGGTGCAGCGTTGCCCGGCGGTACCCACCGCCCCAAATACCGCCCCGATAAGCGCCATATCCAGGTCGGCATTTTCGGTAATAATAATGGCATTGTTACCGCCCAGTTCCAGCAGGCTTTTGCCCAAACGCGCGCCTACAGCTGCAGCCACAGCCTTACCCATACCGGTAGAGCCGGTAGCCGAAAGCAAAGGCAGGCGGGAATCATTAGCCATTAATTCACCGGTAGCTTTGTCGCCGATAACAAGGTTGGAAACCCCTTCAGGCACTTCATTTTGCTGAAATACCTGCTGAACAATATGCTGACAAGCCCAGGCGCTGAGGGGCGTTTTCTCGGAGGGCTTCCATACACACACGTTGCCGCATACCCAGGCCAGCATCGCATTCCAGCTCCACACTGCTACCGGAAAGTTAAATGCCGAGATAATGCCGACTACGCCCAACGGATGATACTGATCGTACATGCGGTGCCCCGGCCGCTCGGAAGCCAAAGTTGAGCCATTGAGCTGGCGACTCAGCCCTACGGCAAAGTCGCAGATGTCAATCATCTCCTGCACCTCGCCCATACCTTCCTGCAGGCTTTTTCCCATTTCGTAAGATACCAGCTGACCCAATACTTCTTTATACTTGCGCAGCGCTAAACCTATTTGCCTTACAATTTCGCCGCGCCGGGGCGCCGGATATTGCCGCCAAGTGATGAAGGCCTGCCGGGCCTGCTGTATCACTTCGTCATAATCGGCAGCGGTTGCCATTTTTACGGAGGCGATGTGCAGACCGTCAACCGGCGAGTAAATATCTTTGGTTACCGCTTCTTCACTGCTGCCCTCGCTTTGGCCGGTGCTGTAAGCTTGGCTAAGCGGCTCGATGCCCAGCTGCTGCAAAACGGGCTGAATGTTAAAATTCATAGTTGGATGTCAATAAGGCAAATGTAAAATTTTGCACATACAAAATACATCAGCCCGAGCGTTCTTTCATCAACGCCTGAGTTTGCGTTTAATTATCAGCAAGTTAACACCGATGTGGAAAACGCGGGAATTGTTGTTAAAAACTAAATACGCTTCGGCAAGCTTATAATAGTGCTTGCTGCTTGTAAAATAGCAACAAATGTCGTATATTGATGTAAATTCTGAAATATAGGTTGAATGGAAGAAGACGATTTAGACTATGGTTTTACTGAAGATCCGAAATTTTCAGTAGAACGTTATGAGGAAATGATCCGCAATCATGATCAGTATTTTTTTGATGCGCAGGCATTTGAGAACATTATTGATTATTACATTGAGAAGAACGATCCGGTAAGGGCGCTGCAGGTAGTGGAGTATGCCCGTAATCAACATCCCTACGCAGCCGTATTTTTAATTAAACAGGCGCAATTACTGGTGGTTACCAACAAGGTAGCTGAGGCCTTTATGGCGTTGGACAAAGCTGCTCTGCTTGAGGCATCAGACGCGGATATTTATATTATCCGCGGCAATTTGTACGAGAGTTTGGAACGCTACAGCGAAGCGCTGGAAAATTACCAGAAAGCGTTGTCGATGGCTGAGGAAACTGACGATATCCTGTTGCATATGGCCTATGTTCATCAAAATATGGGTGAGTACACCGCCGCAGTAGGTTATCTGAAGCAATGCCTGAAGCAGAACATGGAAAACCAGGACGCCCTGTACGAACTGGCTTTTTGCTACGACGTGCTGGACAACCAGGAGGAAAGCATTCAGTTTTATCAGCAGTATATTGACAATGAGCCCTACAGTTACGCCGCCTGGTATAATTTAGGTAACGCCTACACCAAAATGAGCCTGTTTGAAAAGGCCATTGACGCGTATGATTATGCCATATTGATTAAGGACAATTTTGCGTCGGCTTATTTTAATAAAGGTAATGCCCTGGTAAACCTGGAAAAATTTGCTGAAGCTATTGAGGTGTACCGCCAGACCTTTGAGTATGAGCAGCCGAATGCCGATACTTATTGTGCCATAGGCGAATGCTACGAAAAGCTGGAGCAGATGGATGAAGCCCGCTCGTTTTATAAAAAATCAGTGCGGCTGGATTCAAGGCTGGCAGATGCCTGGTTTGGTATTGGCGTAACGCTTGATTTTGAAGAGCGTTATTTCGAAGCCCTGCACTTTTATAAAAAAGCGCTGGATTTGGATGCCAACAATGCCGACTACTGGTTTGCCATTGCCGATGCAGAATATAAGCTGGGCCATCTGGCAGAAGCGGAGCAGGCTTATGATAAAGTAGTAGAATTAAATCCTCTGGATGTGGACGCCTGGCTGGACTACTCGTCCATTTTATACGAGCAGGACCGTTTGCCGGGAGCCATCGAGATTATGGCGCAGGCCATTAAGAACAATCCGGATGCAGCTGAGCTGTATTACCGTATGGTAGCTTACCTGTTTGCCAAAGGCGATTATAATGAAGCTTTAACTAATTTGGAGCAGGCTCTCACTGCCGACCCGGAGAAGCATTATATTTTATTTGATTATTTGCCGCAGCTGCAGAAGAATAAAATCATTCTGGATATTATCAACCGGTACACCCGGTAAAAAAACAATCAGTTCTTACAGTTAATTATTAACCCAGACTTTATTTAAGTCTGGGTTTTTATTTGCATCTTTGTACTGATAAAACTTTTAGTTATAGGCTATAACAAATTGTTCTTATGCTCAACTATTCCCTGACTCAAATTCCTGATCGTACACAAAAACCCCGTATGCATGGCCTTACCATGGCAATGGATAAAGGCCTTAGCCTGCGCCAGGTAGAAGATTTTATTGAAGTGTCCGGCGCTTACACCGACTTGGTTAAATTAGGCTGGGCCACTTCTTTTGTAACCGCCAAACTCACTGAAAAGCTGCAATTGTATAAGGAGGCCGGTATCCCTGCCTACTTTGGGGGTACCTTATTTGAGGCCTTTATTATCCGCAATCAATATGACGATTATTGCCGCCTGCTGGATAAATACCAAATGGAGTATGCTGAGGTTTCGGACGGGTCTATCACCATTCCGCATGATGAAAAATGCGAATACATCTACAACCTGAGCAAGCGGGTTACTGTAGTATCCGAAGTAGGTTCAAAGGATGTTCAAAAGATTTTTGCCCCTTATAAATGGATTGAGTTGATTACGGCCGAAATGCAGGCCGGCTCGTGGAAAGTAATTGCGGAAGCCCGCGAGAGCGGCAATGTAGGTATCTACCGTGATTCGGGCGAGGTAAGACAGGGCCTGATTGATGAAATTCTGACCAAAATACCGCAGGAAAGCCTGATTTGGGAAGCGCCGCAAAAAGCGCAGCAGGTATGGTTTATTAAATTGCTGGGCGCTAACGTGAACCTGGGCAATATTGCGCCTTTTGACCTGATTCCGCTGGAAACCTTGCGCCTGGGCCTGCGCAGCGATACATTCGACCATTTCTTAAACCAATAGTCACCCTCGGCTGTTAATACCTGCAAAGCGTATAACTCATGCGCTTTTATTAACTTAGCAGCATGAAAAAGAAATATGGATTGATTGGCTATCCGCTGTCGCATTCCTTTTCAAAGCAATATTTTACTGAAAAATTTGAGAAGAATAGCATACACGATGCTGTGTATGATTTATATCCCATCAAAGACATTGATCAGCTTGATAACCTGCTGAAAGAACAGGGCGAAATTTGCGGCCTCAATGTAACCGTACCTTATAAAGTATCGGTTATCCCTCATCTGGACTGGATGAGTGAATATGCCAAAGAGATTGGTGCCGTAAACTGCATCCGTATAGCGGCCGAAAGTCCGATAGCCGCCGCTTTTTCGGGCGAGGTAGGCATTGAGGGCCATAACTTTATGCTGGAGGGTTTTAATACAGACGCTTACGGCTTTGAAATGTCGTTAAAGCCGCTGCTGAAAGCGCACCATAACCGGGCGCTGATTCTGGGCGATGGCGGCGCTGCCCGTGCGGTAAAATATATACTCGGTACGTTAAACATTCCTTACAAAAGTGTAACCCGCAAGCCTGCCGAGCACCATATTACTCTGAGCGAGCTTACGCCGGCGCAGGTAGCCAGTCACCTGCTGATTATCAATACAACCCCTATCGGTATGTCGCCCAATGTGGATGACTGTCCCGGTATTCCTTATGAGGCCATTACCAGCGATCATTTACTGTATGACTTGATTTATAACCCCGAAGAAACTTTATTTCTGAAAAAAGGAGCAGCGCAGGGGGCTGCCACAAAAAATGGTTATGAAATGTTGATATTGCAGGCCGAAAAGTCATGGGAAATCTGGAATTCAAAAGCACATCATCCGTAGGCCGGCTGGGCAGCCTGTTAAGTATAGTTATCTTACTGCTGCTTTCATCATGCGGGGGCAACAGCAGTGATTATTCGCCCAAGCCGCGGGGGTATTTTCGTATCCCATTTCCGCCGCATAGCTATCAGGCCTACGATCAGGGCTGCCCGTTTACCTTTGATTATCCTAAATATGCGGTTATCGAGCCGGACAAATCGCTCCAGGCCAAGCCCTGCTGGGTAAATATGCAATTCCCGCAGTTTAAGGCAACCCTGCATTTGAGTTATGAAAATGTAACCTCGCCGGCCAAGTTCAATGAACTGATTGAAGATGCCCATACCTTTGCTTTTAAGCATACCGTAAAAGCCACCGGCATTGATGAAGGCGTGATTCATTATACCGACCGCAAGGTATATGGTATTTATTATACCATTGATGGCAACGCCGCTTCATCGGCCCAGTTTTACTTAACCGACAGCAGCCGCCACTACATTCGCGGTGCGCTTTACTTCAACTCCGAACCCCGCCTGGATTCCATTGCGCCTGTACTGGATTTTGTGAAGAAGGATATGGCGGTGATGATTAAAAGTTTCAGATGGAAGTAACGTTTCTGAATCAGGGTTTATAGGATTTCAGAATGAACAGAATGCCAGCGTTGTCACCCTGAGCTACATCGGCATTCACAGGAAAACTATCCCAAACCATGTTATTGCGAGGAACAAAGCAATCGCACGGAGGTGTAGTCGCTCTGTATAGCTACGAGGTTGCTTCGTTGCTTACAATTACCTTTTTTGACTTTTATGCAAGGGTTTTAGTACACTTACGTTCAAATATGATTTTTGCAATCACCAGTAAAATAGTTTGAGCGTTCCAGCCGTAGCGACTGCCTTATACCGCAGTTTTTTAAAAATGAGGTATACAAAAAGCAGAATTTATGAGTTGTATTAAAAACACAGAAATCACAAAAAAGCATCCATCATTCAACCGCTTTTAAGCAAAATTTCTATTATTGTCAGTAATAAAACATTATTTGTAATATTGTTATTCTATTGGCGGAGACATCCTTTCGGGTTGTCTCTTATTTTTTACATTAGCACATTAACAATATAGGCACACGTATTGATGTTTAATTATTATCCTGATTTAAAAGCAGTAAAGCACATGTTTAAAAAAATATATTTAGTGGTGATGTTGGGCGCTGCCATCGCTTGCAAAGCATCACCTTCACATCCGCCTGTAAAGGTAGAAGGCTCCAACAACTTAGCGCCCGATCAGCAGCAAAGCATTGTGGCTAAAGAGGTGGCAACGCTGATATCCAACTACAATTACAAAAAAGTGCCGTTGGATGATTCCATTTCCGCCGTGATTTATAATAAATACATCAAGGAACTGGACGAAAACCACAACTACCTGCTGGCTTCGGATATTAAAGATTTTGACCGTTTTAAAACTTCATTGGATGATGATTTAAAATCAGGCAACCTGAATGACGTGTTCTATATCTTCAATGTTTACCAAAAACGCTATCTGGAGCATATCCGTTATTCGCTGGCACAAATTGATAAGTCGTTTGATTTTAACAGCAATGAAACCTTTACTTATGACCGTGACAATCAGCCCTGGATAGCCTCACAAAGCGACATGGATGATTTGTGGAGCAAACGGGTAAAATATGACTTGCTGAACCTGAAGCTGGCTTCGCCGGACATGACCAAAAACAAGGAAACCCTGAAAAAGAGATATCAGAACCTGATTTCGCAAACCAATAAGCTGAACAATCAGGACGTTTTCCAGATTTTTATGGATGCCTTCACTGAGTCGATTGACCCGCATACCAATTATTTTAATCCTTCGAACGCCGCCAACTTCAACATTGAAATG
>CAXTAP010000116.1:0-8903 GCA_964241965.1 uncultured Mucilaginibacter sp. | reverse complement strand
CCATTTTTAGCTTAGGCCTCAAGAATCTGGGCAGCCATTCACAGCTGGCTTCTTCCTACATCACCACTGCCATTGCTGTGCATCTTTTTTATTCATGGTATAGCATCCTCATTTGCTTTTATCGCTTCGCTGAGTTCGCCATAGATAGCAGGTATGATAACCAGATCAGTTCTTGTGATGCTGGTTATCAGCTGGTCTATTTTCACTGAATACTTGCCGTTATCAGTGCCTACGTAATCCTTCAAGCCCACAAATTCGATGTCAAACAGCGGATCTTTTGACGATGCTTTTAGGAATTGATTAGCTGCTGTGAACAGGCGAAAGGACGGAGTTACAGCATCCATGGATGCATTCTCGGGTACGTAAACAGAAATCTTTTTCATGGAGATAATTTAGATTGAACTGCGCTTACCTGGCGGAATATACCTTCTAAATAGCCGCTTTTACACCGCCTAAAGTTAGGCACTTACCTCCATCTTTGTTATATAAATAATTACAAAACATAAATTCATGAAAAGTACCGTTGCTAAACAGTTCTGGAAGCCATAATGACATTTGCAACTCTCTTACTCGTTATCACAGCGCAATCGATGGGGCAACAGGTTGAGCCTGTCAGGAGCGGTTATGTGCCTGTTAATGGAATTAAGGTGTATTACGAAGTACATGGTGAGGGTAAGCCTATTGTTCTACTGCACGGCGTTTATGACCATTGAAGGCAATTAGGCACAGATGATTCCTGAACCGTCAAAAACAAGAAAAGTGATCGCTGTTAAAATGCATGGACACGGGCATACGCCGTATTCAGACCGAAAACTGGATCTAGCTACCTTGGCCAGCGATGTTACCGGCGTAATGAATTACTTAAAAGTGGATAGCGCCGACGTTGCAGGTTACAGCATGGGTGGCACCATTTCATATGAACTAATTTTACAAAGCCCTATGAGAGTAAAAAAATTAGTGATTATCTCCTCGACTTACAAAAGTAGCGGCTGGTTGCCCGAATTGGCACGGGTATTCAAAGGAATGAAGCCTGACGTATTTGATAACAGTCCTATGGAGGCGGCGTATGAGGCGGTAGCGCCAGACAAGACAAAGTGGAAGAAGTTCATCGAACAGATGCTTGTTTTTGATGAAACATCATTCGACATAGGGGATAGTAACATTGCTAAAATCACTTTGCCAGTAATTGATCATCTCGGGCGATAATGATGGCCTGGATAAAGTTGAGCTAATGAAAATGTATCAGCTTTTGGGGAGCGGTGTCTCTGCTAATTTGTCGCCGATGCTAAAATCCCGGCTGGCCGTTGTGCCTTCGCAAAGCTATGTCGGCCTGATGAACCAGACAAGTACATTACTAGGTTATATCAATGACTTCTTGAAATAACTGGCGCAGTTAAAAGAAGGCTTTACGAAGATTTTTATGACAACATTTAAATAAACACCATATGAGAAAGATCAGAATTTTTGAACACATTTCGCTTGACGGTGTGATAGAGCACGATGGAAATTATGAGTTTGGTGCCTGGACAACTCCCCATAGAACGCCGGAAGCGGCAGGGGCTCTGCTGGAGGCATATGGCTCAGACTTTGACCTGCTGCTTGGCAGGCATACCTATGATTTGTGGTCGGGTTTTTGGCCAAATGCAGGAGATTTTCCTATGGCCAATGGCATAAACGCTGCAACGAAATACGTTGCTACCCATAGGCCCGATAGCCTGGTGTGGGACCCGGTGAAGAATCTTGGTGAGAATGTCGTGACCGGTATTCGCCAGCTTAAATCGGCTGACGGCCCTGATCTTATTGTGTCAAGAAGTTCAACGCTTACCTCTTTGCTGCTCGGACAGGGGCTGATTGATGAACTTGTACTTATTGTTTATCCCGTGCTGCTGGGGCGGGGCAAACGCATACTATCAGAAACCGTAGACGCGCGCGAACTTGCTTTGACCGGAGCTAAAACAACACCAACAGGTGTCCTCATTAATACGTATCGATTTGTTGGACCACTTCTGAAATAATTTAATCGGGTGCCACCGGAAAATATGGAACCCTTGCCTACGTTATTCCGTTAAATTACAGAGCATAGCACTGTTTGCTGGTTAACTCAATTATTTATATGAATGTCAATCGCTCAAGGCAGCCGAAGAGTTACGAAATAATTGGTCCTCATGTTTTCAAATCAGGTGGTCAGCGCCGTTAACCCCTCCGGCGTAGTAAATAATAAGCGGTTTAGAAAATAAGCTTATATCCTGCTCCCCGGATACTCATCAGCTGGATGCTTGGATCATCTTTGAGCATTCTCCGCAGGTGAGACATAAAAACGTCCATACTTCGCGCATTATAAAAGCTGTCATCTCCCCATATTTGCATCAGCGGCACCTGTCTGGCTAATAATGTATTCCGGTGTTCCAATAGTAGTTCCAGCAAAGCGGTTTCTTTATAAGACAGGGCATGCGTACATACAGGTGTTATGAGCTGCTGGGTAACGGTATTTAATGTACAGGCACCAAATACCTGCCTGGCCGGCGATTCAATCTCCTGCCTATGGCTGCCCTGGAATCTTTCAAGAAGCGCCTCCATCCGTACCAGCAGTTCGCCCATATTAAAAGGTTTTCTTAGATAATCGTTACCGCCGCTTTTAAATCCTTTGATCACATCTTCGGGCAGGGATTTAGCGCTGAGAAAGATGATGGGAGTCCCGCTGTTCAGCTTTCGTATATCCTCGGCCAATGTATAGCCATCTTTCAGGGGCATCATAATATCCAGCACACAAATATCAGGGGCATCGGCTCGAAAGATATCCAGAGCCTGCCGCCCATCCAGAGCCAGCTGTACCTGATAACCGCTGCTAGTCAGTCCGTCCTGTATAATCTGAGCCAGCGTAAGCTCATCCTCTGCATAAAGTACTTTATATTTCATGATAAGTTGGAAGTTGAATGATAAACCGGCTACCTTTTTCGCTTTCGCTGTGCAGCTGTACCCGGCCGCCATGCTGCTCAATAATTTGCTTTACATAGTGCAGCCCAAGGCCGGACCCTTTAACATTATGGACATCCGGATTATCAGTGAGGCGGAAGAAGCGTTCAAACACACGTTCCTGATAAACTCTGGGTATACCGGGCCCGTTATCCTGAAAGCTGATCTGCACCTGGTTTGCATCACATTTACATGATACCGTCAGTACCGCCTGAGCGCCGCCGTACTTCAGCGCGTTATCAGTTAAATTATAAAACACATTGGTGAGGTGAACCGGGTCCCCATCCACAAAACAAGGCTCATCTGCAGGCTCAAAATGAATGGTTGCGCCTTGCGCATTGCGCAGGCGCATGGCAGTTACCACGCTTTCCAGCCCCTGCTGCACGTCATAAAGTTCCGGGCGCAGCTTTACCGCACCCAGATCCAACTGGTCCAGGCTCAGTACCTTGTCGATCATCTGGTTCAAACGATGCAATTCGGACCTGCTAATTTCGAGGTAATGTTCCAGCCTGGCCGGCTCACGGGAAAGCTGATAACGGGTAATGGCATCCATCGCCGCCTCGATCACCGATACCGGAGTCTTCAATTCATGCGTCATATTTCCTGTAAAAGCAATCCGGGCCTGGGTGTACATGCGTTGCGCGCGTATCACCCTGAACAAAAACACAAAGGCAGCTCCGGTCAGCAGCAGCATCAGCAGGGAAGAGAACAAATAATACCGCATCCGGTAATAAACCACGCCATCAATAGATTGTACAACCAACTGGTAATTGTGAATATAGAAGCTCAGATTATAACCATACAGCTGACTTCTGTAGTCCGCCTGCTGAGCCTGCTTCCAGGCACCGGGTGATTCCGGTTTGCCGTTCTCATAATTGAATAATACATGATATGTTTTTACAGGTACCTGCGCCTGCAAACTTTCCGCTTTAATTAGGCTATCCATCCGCTGCAGGTCACGCTGGTCAGCGCGCATGACGGAGGCCAGCGTTTCGCCTTTATCAAAAACCCGGTAAGAACGCCGGTAATGTGTTAGCCGTTCATTATTGGCGATGTGAATGCCGAAATTGAGAATGGTGCTGTCATCTTTAATTTCCGAGCTAAAACTTCCGCCAAAGTGATGATCATGCAGCCGGGTATAAGCATTCTTGATTTGCAGCCACTCGGCTGAAAGAAAAAAATCCCTGAAGTTTTCACTGTTCTCATGCCCCCGCACAACGCTCAGGTAATCACTCCGGCGTGCGGCGTTGGCAACCACCTGGTCCAGATCGCGCCTGACCTGGATTTTCTGCGCATGGAACAACTGAACCAGCCAGGCCGCCTGCAGGATAGTGCTGGCCAGCATCGCAGTTGCTACTAAGGGATATGCATAACGGTTGTTGAGCCATTTCATAAAGCTAAGTTCATCATAATTAGGCAAGCCCTGTAGCGCCATGCTATGATTTAACCTTGTTTAACATTGCTTAACCGGCCTTAACCCAGGCTTCTGATAGGTTTGCCGCATGAAAAAGATAATCATATTTTTCCTGATCGGTATCCCGGTGCTGGTTCACGCGCAATTGAAACTGGCAGGCAAAGTAACCGATGCCGCAGGGCACCCGCTGGATGCGGCCACGCTCACTCTAAAGCAGGGAACCAAGCCGGTAGGGTCGGCCTTTGCCGACTTAGGAAACTTTAGCTTGAACTACCCTGCCGCCGGCAGCTATACCATTTATGCATCTCTCGTTGGGTATCAACCTTATCAAATGTTGGTGCAGCTGCCTAAAGACAGCATTTTGATCCTGCTTCAGCCGGACAACAAACAACTCCAGGAGGTGACGGTATCCTTCCGCAAGCCGCTGATTGAGCGCAAGATTGACCGCGTGACTTTTAATGTAGAGAACAGCGTCCTGTCAGCTGGCGGCAGCGCCTGGGAAGCGCTCACTAAGGCGCCCGGCGTTCAGGTGGATGCCGGTAATAACCTTACCGCGAACCGGAAAAATGTGGAGGTATATATGGACGGCAAACCGCTTCGCCTCTCGGGCGATGACCTGTCTGCCTACCTGCAGGGTTTACCTTCAGACCTCGTGGCTGAAATAGAAGTCTATTCTAACCCACCTGCCCAGTTCGATGCCCAGGGCGCCTCTGTGATCAACATTGTCACTAAAAAATCCAGGAAGCAGGGTTTCAATGCAACGCTGAATGGTGGATTTACACAGGGTGTCTATAGTTCTTATACCAGTAGTGGAACGTTTAATTACCGGAAAGACAAGCTCAATGTGTACGGAAGCTACGGTTATACCCATCGGCACACTTTCCAGGATCATAATACTGACATTGATTACGGTACCTCGTTCTGGAGCAGCCCTAACCGTAATGTTTATCAGTCCGATAATCACAACTATCGCCTGGGTGCTGACTATCAACTGGCCGCTGACCAGGTTCTGGGTTTTTTGGTTAACGGCAGCAACCGTACGGGTACCACCCTCGGGCATACCTTAACCCGGGTTACGAGTCCGTTGAACCAGCTTGACTCTATTTTAAAAACCGATAACTCCTCTGCCAGCTCCGGTAACCAGTTCGCCTATAATCTGAATTATAATCTCAAGCTGGATTCAGGCAAACGCGGCCTCAACATTGACGCGGATTATTCGCCTTACCAGAGCAAAAGTAAGGCCTTTGCAGATAATGTTTCTTTTCTGCCCAACGGTACGGAAACTTTGAATATGTTTCACGTTTATACGCCCAGTTCACAGCACATCGCTATTTATTCCGGAAAGATAGATTACAGTTATTCTTCAGGAAAAACCTGGCATCTGGTATCAGGCCTTAAATACAGCAGCACGCAGAGCCGTAATAACTTTGATTACGATGACCGGGACGGGTCATCGCTCATTGCTATACCTGAAAATTCGAACCATTTTATTTACCATGAGCATACGGCAGCCGCTTATACCAGTATTTCCGGCACACTGGGAAAATGGATATTGCAAGGCGGACTGCGCGGTGAATATACCCGGACCAGAGGTTACTCAATTACGTTAGACTCGCTGAACCAGCACAACTATTTCAAGCTATTTCCTACCGCCTTTATCGGGTATAAGGTAGATGCCGACAACGAGCTGCAACTGAATTATGCTTACCGCATTGAGCGCCCGGAGTATTTCCGGCTGAACCCGGCCAAGCGTTTCTCCTCGCCCTATAATGTTTATGTAGGCAATCCCGCCTTGCAGCCGGCATTTGTACAGAACGTGGAACTGACCTACATGTATAAGCAGCAGTATAATGTTACGGCTTACTACAGCGCTACGCATGATGTCTTCACCAACATCAATGTGCAGGATAACGCCACCAGGATTTATTATGGAACGCAGGCCAACCTAGGCCTGAGCGTTAACACCGGGCTGCGTTTATCAGCATCGTTTCACCCTGTAACTTGGTGGGAACTGAATGGGCTTACTGATCTTTACCTGCAGCAGGAAAGATCTGCTTATTTATCAAGCAGCTTCAATTATCATTTGTTTTCGTATGATGCCACACTCAACCAAGCCTTTACCATCAACTCAAAAACAGGGCTGAAAGCCGAAATCAATGCTATACTTAACGGGCCGGGCATACAAGGGATTTACCATGCCACGCATAATTCAGAAGTAGATGCAGGCATCAGGGCGAACATCCTGCACGGCATGGGCGCCCTGCGGCTGGCAGCAAACGACATCTTCAACACTAACAGTAACATTATCCGGATTGATTATCTCGACCAGCACAGCAGCTTTTTTCACCATGTGGAAAGCCGGAACGTAACGCTCAGCCTGTCTTACCGCTTCGGCAAGGCCATTGCTGCAGCGCGGAGCCGGAGCACCGCCAGCGAGGAAGAGCGGAAGCGTGCACAGTAACTTCAGATGATGGTTTTGTTTGAAACCATCATCTCTATATGCATAATAAAGTAAGTACCTCGGCTACATAGCCAGTACTATTAAGCCTCCAAAAGAATGCATCACTATTTTGAAGAACTGGACAGACCACGACACCTGGCCGAAAAAATTTCTGTTTGAAGCTGAGACAGCAGCTTCCGTGCGGTTTGATCTGCACTGCAGATTGCTTCTCAAAGATTACCTTCTGATCTCGATCACAATTTTTCCAAACAGATCACGCGAAGCCGCCGCCCTGAACGCATCTTTCGCGTCATCGAAGGCATATACCTTGTCTATAGGTGGCTTGACGTGATGTTCATCAATGAACTTAACCAAGTCCCGATGTGCGGCTGCGCTGCCAACGGCCGTACCCCGGATGGAAGCGCCCTTCATCATCAAAGCGATATAATCCGGCGCTTTCCCGCCCAAATCAAACATGCCCATGGTGGCGATTTCACCGCCCGGGCCCACCGCTGCGATAGCTTGCCCGGTGGCTGAACCGCCTACAGCATTCACCACACGCTTGACGCCACCGGTCTTTTCAAATACCAGCTCTCCCCAGTTGACATGTTCTGCATAGTTGATGGCATCCACGGCGCCAAGCGCTTTAAACCTTTTCAGCTTTTCGGGGGTGCTTGATGTTCCGATCACCTTTGTTCCTGCGGCCTGAGCTAGCAATAAAGCAAACAGCGAAACGCCGCCGCTTCCCAGTACCAGCACGGTATCATCAGGGCCGATGGTCCTGGTATACGGACGGTCCCCGTTCAAGGCAGTCCAGGCGGTCAGTCCTGCGCAGGGTATCGTAGAGGCTTCGGTGAAAGATAAGGATTCCGGGGCTGCGGTAATCCTGTTCTCGCTCAGAATGATATATTCCGCCAGCACACCGTCCATACCTTCAGCGCCCAATCCAAAAGTAAGCCCCGGTGTGGGTGGCCCATCAGTCCATTCTTCGGCTGCATAAACGGAGGTAACTCGATTACCGAGCTTCCATTGGGTTACCCCTTCACCCAAGGCATCGATTTCCCCGGCGCCGTCCGATAAGGCAATGATGTCATGAGTAACCACTCCATAAGTGCCCTGAAGCACGATCTGGTCGCGGTAATTAATGGAAGCAGCATGCATTTTGACCCGGACTTCTCCTTTTTTCGGTTCCGGGATCGAAGCCGATTCCAGGTGAAGACTTGCCAAACTGGTAGCGCCGGCCTTGATCACCCATCGTTTCATTACCCCGCCGTCCAATGTGTTATTTTCTTGTGTAACTGTCATAATTCATGATTTTTCTCAAAATTAGATATATTCGCTTTCCGTTTGATAGTACTATCAAACTGGAAAGCGCTATCCAGTTTGATAGCATGCAATGTCTAATGTTAAAAGCAATATCATGAACCCTAACACCAAAGAAGGCCACCGTTCAGAGTGTGCGGAATGGATCACTCCAGTAAGGGATGCGCTCGACGTACTCTATGGGCGCTGGAAGCTCCCCATCATCATTTCCCTGACTTTTGGAGACCGGCGATTTAAGCAGATCATTGCCGAAATACCGGGATTGACCGATAAAAGCCTGTCCAAGGAACTGAAAGAACTGGAAGTCAATCAGTTAATTACCCGAAAAGTGTTTGACAGTTTTCCTCCCAGGGTGGAATACGCTATTACCCAGCATGGCCGCTCATTAGAGAAGGTAATTAATGAGTTACGCGATTGGGGCAACGATCACCGGCGCAAGATTCTTGGCCGGTAAGTTTTATCGAGAGACTGTCTTATTTTCTGCGTGCTGAGTACAGCCATTTCAATACCTGTTTTGAAAATTATTGAGTAAGCAGTCCACAATCACTGAGCTTAGAGGCTGGGTGGTTTATATTTCTGTATTTGCTGATTAGGCCCTTTTATTTGAAAAATAGGGGTCACTCTGACAGGCGGTACAGCGTTATGCTGTCATTATTAAATTGCTTTTGACGGCATTGCGTTGTATGCGCTCTGGGCTCAATTTACTGGCCTCAGTCCCATTTGAAAGTCACCTCGCTGCCGTTGAGTTTCCAC
>CAXTAP010000115.1:0-9099 GCA_964241965.1 uncultured Mucilaginibacter sp. | reverse complement strand
TGAGCCGTTCACATACCTCATTAATCGTTTTAATTACCGGTTTAAATTCCATACCGGTGGCCTGCACCAGCTTGGCGTTGCTGTAATTCTGGGTAATGGTGGCTGCCTGGGCGGCAATCTTATCCAATGCGGGGTCTTTGCCGGTCAGGGCTGCTACCAGCGCAGCGCCGCGCCAGGCCAAGGCCAGCATCCAGGGTTTGGCCTCGGTGGCCGGCGGCGGCAAGCCAAAACAGCCGGCAATGGCAGCCGTAAGCTGCTGAAAGGGCCAGTTTTCGGCATTTACAATGAAGCGCTCACCGGTAATGGCGCCGTTCATCAGCAAAATCATGCTTCGGGCTACATCCTGCACATCTGCCAGTCCGCAACTGCCGCGGGTATAAAATTTCAGTCCCCGGCGCACGGTTTCAAATAGCTGCCCGCTGCCATCGGTGCCGGCATCAGCGCCAATAATTATCGATGGGTTTACTATTACGGCGTCCAGCCCTTCGGCTATACCGCGCCATACCTCCATCTCGCTTTCCAGCTTAGAAATGGCATATACGTTGTGCACCGGCGTTTCCTCCATATGGTTATTCTCGGTAATCAGCTCGCCTGGCTTGGCCTGCCCGATGGCCGCTATGGAGCTTACATGCACCAGCCGGGCATGGCTTTGCAGGCATTGGTTTACCACATTGGCCGTGCCCGTTACATTGGTTCTGATCATCGGGTCCTTATCCGCCTGTTTAAAGGATACCCAGGCGGCGCAGTGGTAAACCTGCTCAACGCCGGTAAAGGCATCCTCCAGCGCAAAAATGTCCAGCATATCGGCATCCGCCCAATCAATCAAACCGGCGTAAGGCTGTAATATTTCAGGGATTACCGATGTACTGCGTTTGGTGCAGCGGATGCGCAGGCCGGTTTGCACCAGTTGCCTGGCCAGTTCTGAACCTAAAAAGCCTGTTGCGCCGGTAACCAGTATCATGTGCGGAAAAATTTGTGTGCCGGCCGCAAATTAATTGAAATTAAACGGATATTTGAATTTTTATAAGGATAGATGATGTCGTTAGCGGATTTTTTTACCCCGGTTGACCTGGCAAGGATTACCCCCGTGCAGGGATTTCAGGCCAGTCAGCTCGGTAACAAGGTGGAGTTTTATCAGGATGATTTTCCCGAATTAAACGAGCAAACCCTGAACATTGCTATCCTTGGCGTAATGGACGACCGCAATGCTCTCAACAACACCGGCTGCGCCCTGAGCCCCGATTATATCCGCGAAAAACTGTATCAGCTTAACGAGGGCAGCCACCAGACCAAAATTGCCGACCTGGGTAACATTATACAGGGCAATACCGTGGCCGATACCTACTTTGCCCTGCGCAGCGTGGTAACCGAACTGGTAAAAAAGGAGATTATCCCCATTATTATAGGCGGCGGGCAGGATTTAACCTATGCCCAGTATTTAGCTTATGAGGAACTGGAGCAACGGGTTGATTTAGTGGTGATTGATTCGCATTTTGACCTGGATGAGGATGCACAGTCGGATTTTACGGAAACTACCTCGGCTTCGTATCTCAACAAAATTTTCCTGCACGAGCCTAACTATCTGTTCAATTTCAGCAATTTAGGCTATCAAACCTATTTTGTAAGTCAGGACAGTTTGCGGGTAATGGATAAGTTGTTTTTTGATGTGCACCGCCTGGGCGAACTTACCGGTAAAATGGCAGTAACAGAACCGGTTATCCGCAATGCCAGTATGCTGAGTTTTGATATAGGCGCTATCCGCTCCTCTGATGCGCCGGGTAATGCCAATGCCACGCCCAATGGTTTCTACGGCGAGGAAGCCTGCCAGATTTGCCGCTACGCAGGTTTTAATGATAAGCTGAGCTCCATCGGTTTTTATGAATTTAATCCGGCGTATGACAATAACGGGCAGACCGCCATGCTGCTGGCCGAAATGATCTGGTACTTTGTGGATGGTTATTATAACCGTAAAAGCGATTTTCCGCTCAATCCGAAATCGCAATACCTCATCTACAAAACCACGCTGCAGCACGAAGACCATGAAATGGTATTTGTAAAAAGCAAGAAAACCGACCGCTGGTGGATGCAGGTGCCTTACCCGGCGGGCGGCTCGGCCAATGAGCGCTTTCACCTGGTGCCCTGCCTGTACCAGGATTACGAAACGGCCGTAGCCGGTGAAATGCCCGATTTATGGTGGCGTACATTTCAAAAATTGGTTTAGCCGTAATTAAATAGCATAGTTTACGTTAAGCGTACTGATATATGAATACTGTAAAAAAACTGATGGTTGGGCTGGCGCTGCTGCTGCCGGCCTGTGCCATGGCGCAAAGCGAAGAAAACTTTATTATAAAAGGCAAAGTAGGCAACCTGAATGCTCCTGTCAGGGCATACCTGCTTTACCGCCTGGGCGCTAATATGGTGCGCGATTCATCGGCCATTGTGAATGGCAGTTTTGAGCTGAACGGCACCATCTTATTTCCGGTAAATGCTTCCATCATCATTGACCATTCGGGCGCCGGGCTTGCGCAGCCGCAGGGTAATTTAACCGACGGCCTTAATTTATACCTGGATAAAGGCACAATTACGGTAACCGGCTCAACCGATTCCATTGCCAGAGCTCAGATTACAGGCTCGCCCATTAACGATGACAACAGAAAGGTGCAGGCCCAGCTTCGTACCATTAACGATAAGGCAAAAAAACTGTACGACCGTATGCAGCATGCTACCCCTGCCGAGCAGCAGTCCGCCGAGTTTCGCAGCATGATGCAAAACGGGTTTAAGGATTTGCAGGCAGAGCAGGAAGGGGTGCTCACCAACTTCATCAAAAGTAATCCCGGCAGCTACCTGAGCCTGCTGGCTTTAAGCTCACTGGGCGGCCCGACGGCCGACCCAGCTGTACTGGAACCTCTTTATAATTCGCTGGCGCAAAACATTAAGGACACTGAGCCGGGCAAGCAGTTGCGCAACTCCATCAATGAACTGAAGGTAACTGCCATCGGCACCGCCGCGCCTGATTTTACCCAGAATGATGTGAACGGAACGCCGGTTAAGCTATCCTCCTTTCGGGGAAAGTATGTGCTGCTCGATTTCTGGGCCTCCTGGTGCGGCCCCTGCCGGCAGGAAAACCCGAATGTAGTGAAGGCCTATAACCGGTTCAAAGGCAAGAATTTTACGGTTGTGGGTGTATCCTTAGATAAGCCGGATGCTAAAGCCTCCTGGCTCAATGCCATTAAAAGCGACGGCCTGAACTGGACACAGGTATCTGACCTGCAATACTGGAACAATGCCGCTGCCGGCCTGTACCACGTAACCAGCATCCCCCAAAATTTCCTGATCGACCCCAAAGGGAAGATTGTTGCCAAAAATTTAAGGGGTGATGATTTAGAGAATAAACTGGTTGAGTTGTTCGGAAAGATTTAGCGTGGAATTTCAATGATCTGGATATTAAAAATCCTGTCTCCTACTTCTCGTTTCTTATTTCTTACTTCTTGCTTCTTTTCTCCCTGACACCGTTGTTAATAAACTGTTGAAAAGTATCCGCCTTCATTTTCAACCCTTCTTGCCTATCTTTAGTTATTAGTAACAGGCTAACCGCAAATTTAAGTAGTTTTGTTGTACCGATGATTACCAAGCCCACGATAGACAGGATAATGGAGGCCGCCGATGTGGTGGAAGTGATAGGGGAGTTTGTGCAGCTTAAAAAGCGCGGCGCCAATTACGTGGGCCTGTCGCCCTTTGCTAATGAGAAAACGCCTTCATTTACGGTATCGCCGGCCAAGGGTATCTTTAAGGATTTTTCTTCGGGTAAAGGCGGCTCGGCCGTTACCTTTTTAATGGAGCACGAAAAGTTCAGCTACCCGGAGGCGCTGAAATGGCTGGCCAAAAAATATGGCATCGAGGTAGAGGAAACGGTTGACCATGCCGAGAACAAGGAAGAGGAAAACCACCGCGAAAGCCTGATGATTGTAACCGGCTATGCCGCCAGATTTTTTCAGGAAAGCTTACTGAATACGGATGAGGGCAAGCGTATCGGGTTAAGTTATTTTAAGGAGCGCGGTTTCAGCAGCGAAACCATCAGGAAATTTGAACTGGGCTACTCGCCCGACCAGTGGGAGGCATTTACCGGCCAGGCCATCAAAAACGGTTACCAGCAGGAGTTCCTGGAAGAGAGCGGCCTGTCGGTAAAGCGCGATAACGGCACCTTGTACGACCGCTACCGGGGCCGGGTGATGTTTCCGATACATGGCTTTACCGGCCGGGTAATTGCCTTTGGCGGCCGCACGCTCAAAACCGAGAAGTCGGTGCCTAAGTATGTAAACTCGCCGGAATCGGAAATCTATCATAAATCCAATGTCCTCTATGGGCTGTTCTTTGCCAAAAAGGCCATCCGGGAAGAGGATAACTGTTACCTGGTAGAGGGCTACGCTGATGTGCTGTCGGTGCATCAGGCCGGTATTGAAAATGTGGTAGCCTCTTCGGGTACTTCGCTCACGGTAGAGCAAATCAGGCTGATTGGCCGTTTCACCAAAAACATCACCATCCTGTATGACGGCGATGCGGCAGGCATCAAAGCCTCCCTGCGCGGGCTGGATTTAATTTTAGAGGAAGGGCTGAACGTAAAGGTAGTTTCCTTCCCCGATGGGCATGACCCGGATTCGTACGTCCGCAAGCTGGGCAGCAGCGCCTTTAAAACTTATGTTGATCAGAACAAAAAGGATTTTATCCTTTATAAAACCGGTATACTGCTGCAGGAAGCCGGCACCGACCCCATACAGCGGGCCAATGTAATCCGCGAGATTGTGGAGAGCATTGCCAGAATACCCGATTCCATTAAGGCTTCCGTATTCATCCGTGAGTGCAGCCACCAGCTGCAGATTGATGAACGCATACTGCTGAGCGAAATGAACAAAATGCGCCTCAGCAAATCCAAAAAATATAATCAGCAGCCCGACGTTTTGCCCGAGCCTGATGAGCAGGACACGCTGACACAGGCTCCTGCCATTAAGAATACAGACAGCGGCGTACCGCAGGAGCGGGAAGTAGTAAGGCTGCTGCTGCTATACGGCAACCGCATTATTGACTGGGATAGCATTGCCAATACCTACATCGGCCCGTTTATTATTGCCGAGCTGAGCGATGTGGATTTTGAGCACGAAGTATGCAGGCGGTTTGTGCAGCTGTACAGTGAGCAGGTAGAGAACGGCGTGCTGCCCGATGACCATTACTTCATTCACAGTGAGGACAAGCCCATTGTTGATCTGTCGGTCGATTTATTATCCACCAAATATACGCTGAGCGAAAACTGGTACGAGATGCACAAAATTCTGGTATCCGATGAGCAGGCTAATATGAAGGCTACCATTTTAGGCGCCATTTTTCACCTCAAAAAGCAAAAGGTGGGCAAAATACTGGAAACCCTGCGGCTGGATTTGCAAAAGGCCGGCAACGAAGCCGACCAGGAAATACTGATGAACCAGTACATGCAGATGAAAAAGATTGAAAGAAGCATTACTGATTATTTAGGCTCGGTCATCATCAAATAATGGCGCAGCACCTCGAGCTGGGCCGCCGGGGCGAGGCCCTGGCCAAAGCGCACCTGGAGCAGCAGGGCTATGAGATTATGGATGAAAACTGGACACATGGCAAAGCAGAAGTTGACCTGATTGCCTATTTTGACCGCCGCTTAATTTTTGTAGAAGTAAAAACCCGCAGCGGCAGCGGCTATGGCCAGCCGCAGGATTTTGTAGATGCCCGCAAGCAAAAAATGCTGGCTGCCGCCGCCGATGAATATATTTACCTCATGAACCATGCAGGCGAAATCAGGTTCGATATTATTGCTGTTTTGTTTAACACGCAAAAAGAGTTTACTTTAACCCATATTGAAGATGCCTTTTGGCCGGTAGCTCCTTAAATTACTCCATGAAAAAGAATATTGTATATGCCTTAACCGGCTTATTGCTGGCTAACAGCTGCAAAAATTCAATTGATAGCTCCAGCAATCAGCTTGCCATCAGCCCCGAAGCCGGAACTGCTTATCCGCAGGGTAAGGCTGTACAGGTGAAGGTCAGCAACCCGGCAGGGTTAAAGGTTGATTCGGTGGTTTACCTGATAGACTCAGTCAGGGTTACAGCGGGCAGGGACCTGGCAGCAGCAACGCTTAAAACCGATAGTTTAAAATTGGGCCCGCGGGTGATAACTGCCAGGCTGTATGCAGGCGGCAAGCCGCAGGAGGTAAGCACTAATATTACTTTGTTGGCGGCCAAAGCGCCGGAGAAATATACCTATCAGGTAGAAAAGGTATTTCCGCATGATACCAGTTCATTTACGGAGGGGCTGGAATACCATGACGGGGTTTTGTACGAAAGCGCAGGGGGCTATGCCAATAAGGGTGAGGGCCGGTCGAGCCTGCGTAAAGCGGACCTGACCACAGGAAAAGTTTTGCAAAAAGCGGATATTGATTCAGCCGTATTTGCCGAGGGCATTACCTTGATTGCCGGTAAACTGATACAGCTAACTTACCATGAAAAGGTAGGGTATATTTATGATCCCAAAACGCTGAAACGGGAATCAACTTTTCCGTTTAATGCGGCCGAGCAGGGCTGGGGCTTGTGTAATGACGGGAGGCAGCTGTATGCCACCATTGGTGAGGGCGAAAGCGGCACCAACCAGATTTTAATTCTTGATAAGAATACCCTCCGTAAAACAGGAGACATTAATGTGTATGATGATCAGGGGCCGGTATCAAACCTGAATGAGCTGGAACTGGTGGACGGGCTGTTTTATGCCAATATCTGGCAAAAGGATATTATAGTAGTCATTGACCCTAAAACGGGTGCAGTTATTCGTTCTGTCAACCTGGAAAAGCTATATCCGCAAAAGCAGCGCGAAAAGGACGGCGCCGATGTGTTGAATGGCATTGCCTGGGATGCACAGGGCAGGCGCCTGTTTATCACCGGTAAAAACTGGCCTAAGCTATACCAGGTTAAGTTTGTAAAAAAAGCAGAGCATTAAATACGAAAGGGCCATTCTGCAGAGCGGCCCTTTTGTATTTATATATTATATATAGATGCCTGTTCGGGGCAGGAAATTTTAACCGCCTCCCTTAACGCGGCCTTTTTCAGCATCGGCGCCGCTTTGGTGGTTGGAACCCTTAATTTTGGTGTTGCCAAAATTGTAGGTAAAGGTGAGCCGGCCCACCCGGCTGTCGCGGCGCTGCTTAATGGAAAAATTATTGCTCTGGTAAATGCTGGTCACATTATCGCGCAGGGTATAAAACACATCGCTTACCGATAATTTGAGGTTCGCCTTTTTATCGGCAAAGGAGTGGCTGATGCCTGCATCAGCATAATAGTGATGCTGTATATTAAAAACCCCGTAAATCAGCGGCGAATCATATTCGGTTAAAAACTCAAATTTGTAGCTTTTGGAAAGCTGAAAGTTCTGGGTAGCTTTAAGGTTGTAAGCTAATTTGCCTTTGTTATAATTAGCTCCCAGCAGGGCATCAGCCTTAAAGCCCAGATAAAACAGGCTGCCGTTGGCTTCGCCGGTCCACCATTTGGTAATAGTGTAGGGTGTGTTAAAGTTTAAGTAATATGAATTTTGCGAATTCAGGTTCAGCGTAGTTTGGTAAGTGGCCTTCTTTGCTGTATCGGTTAGCAATACCTGGGTAATGGCATCCGAGGTGTGCGCATAGCCCAGGGTAACATTGATGGTTTTATTATAGGTATAATTAAGTTCAAAACTGTTGGTGTACTGCGGTTTCAAAAACGGATTGCCTTCTGAGTAGGTGTACTGGTCCAGGTAATAAATAAACGGGTTTAAGTCCTGATAGCTGGGGCGGTCAATGCGGCGGCTGTAATTAAGGCCAAACTGATTTTTTTCGCCAAAGGTATGATTGATAAATACGCTGGGAAAAAAGTTAAGATAGTGGCGGTTAACCGGCGCTGTGGAACTGCCTGCCAGGTCGCCTACGGAGCTGGTATATTCTGCCCTCAGCCCGGCCTGCAGGGATGTTTTCTTATAATTTTTGCTCAGGTTAATGTAGGCGGCATCAATCTTTTCAGTATAAATAAAGTGGTTGCTCAGCAGGGCATTATTTATATAGTTGCTCCCGGTATTACTGGTTTGCGCCTCCAGGTCGTTGTCGGTTTTTACATCACTCAGCTTTATGCCGGTTTCCAGCTTGAGGGTTTTATTGAACGGATAGGCATAATCGGCCTTGCCGGTTTTAATGGTAATGGTTGATGGTGTTTGCTGCAGCAGGTAAAACGGCAGATGATTCATGGAGCCGTTACTTAAAAAATAAGTGGTGGTATAAATGGCATTGCTCCGGTTGATGAACTTTGAATAATCGAGGTCAACGCCCAGCTGCTGGCCTGTAGTATCAATCTGGTAGCGGTCGTTCAGGTTCAGGGCAAAGTTCCGGTAGGTCTGGTCAACGCGCGAAAGGGTGTTCTGCATGGAGTCAATTACCTGCGCGCCGGGGCCAATATAAGTGCTGTTGGTATTGTCATCACGCTCAGGGTTAAAATAACCGCTTACAATAACACCGGCCGTATTCTTGGAGGTAATATCATAATCCGCGCCCACCCGGTAATCATTGTTCGAGTTTTTGTTAACCATGTACGAGTGCTGGTTAAAGTAAGTTTGCGCATTGGCGCCGTTAACGGTGCGGTCAATATCAATATCCTGGTAGCGTTTATAATCGCCCCGGTTCAGGTTGGCAAAAATGTTGAGCTTGCCCTCCCGGTGGTTAAGCGCCAGGCTGGTATTATTCCTGAAAAAGCGGCCTACGGCAGCACCCAGTGTAACGCTGCCATTGGTGCCGCTTTGCGTATTCTTTTTCAGCTTGATATTGATAATGCCCGAATTACCTGCCGCATCATATTTAGCTGATGGGTTGCTCATAATTTCTACCGACTGGATGGTGTTGCCATCGGTAGAGCGCAGCAGGGTTGCCAGCTGTGCAGCTGAAAGGTAGGTGAGCTTATCATTAATCATCACGGTAACTCCCTTTTTGCCATTCAGGCTGATATTATCATCCTTATCCAGCGTAATGCCCGGCGACTTGGCCAAAACTTCCAAAGCGTTATTGCCTGC
>CAXTAP010000114.1:0-9380 GCA_964241965.1 uncultured Mucilaginibacter sp. | reverse complement strand
ACACTATCAATAGCAGGCGATACTTTAGCCTGCAATAAATCAGAAAGATAATTACTGCCATTAGCGCGTTTAATATTTAACCGGTAGCTGCCTGTGGCAGGCAGGTTTAGCGGCGGGGCAGCATACGAGCCATTTTCCGTTTCGGCAAGCGGATAGCTTTTGCCCGAAGCATCCTGTACGCTTACCTGTGCGCCTGTTTCAACTGCTGCGGTAGTAGTGCCAGATAGATTGACGGTGTGGCTTAGCTTAATAACAGTGGAATCGCTGGTACCAGTATTGATAGTCCCTTCCACAACGAGATAACTGCCTGGCGCTGTAACAGCCGGCGGTATATAGGAGCTCTTGCAAGCACCTGCGAAAAATGTAGCTATAATCACAAACAGTGTGTTTCTATTCATCATGTTAAAACCTTACATTATAATTGATAAATGGAATAGGTTTGGCAAATATGGACAGTTTATAACCATTAATAGCGCCTCCCTGCTCAGTGAAAAAAGTAGAATAGGCGTTTTGCCGGCCGGTTAAATTGTACACACCTACTGACCATGAATTATGAAAAAACTGGTGTATCCGGTGGTTGCCTTCGAGATTGATGGAAAAATCGCTTCTGAAGTAGTCGGGGATGCGGTAGGCATTACGGTCGGAATAATATACCCGCTCAGAGCCTGCATACTCATATTTAGAAAGCGGCAGCGTGATAGGTCGCCCGGTGCTGTAAACCACATTTAATGAAGCACTGTACCGATGGCTGAAACGGTAATTGCCTGTAAAGTTCAAACTATGCGGCTTGTCATAATTAGCCGGATAATAAGCGCCGCTGTTAATCAGTTCACCCTGATTCGGGTCGTTCTGTTTCAGGAAAGTGCGTGAATAGGTATAGCTCATCCAGCCGTTAAGCTTGCCGCTGTTTTTACGGATTAAAAATTCTGCGCCGTAAGCCTTGCCCCGTGTTTCCAGCACATCTGTTTCAATATGGTGGTTGAGTATCAGCGTAGCCCCGCTGCGGTAATCCAGGTAATCCTTTAAGCGTTTGTAATAAACCTCTACCGAAGTTTCAATAGTATTTGATTTCAGGTTCTTGTAAAAACCCAGCGATATCTGATCGCCGTATTGCGGCCTGATGTTGGGATCGCTTAGTTTGTAAACATCTGTTGGAGAGATAGCCGTTGTGTTAGACAGCAAATGAATGTATTGCCGCAATGTATTATAGCTGGCCTTAACAGAAAATTCATCATCAAACAGGTATCTGGCTGATGCCCTTATTTCAGGACCATGATAAGTGTTGATTACTTTATTTTTAGCGTAGGTTACACTATCAATTAAGTTTACGGTTTGCTTTGGCAGGCCCGGCGCATATTGGTTAACTGTTTGCGGCCCTAAATAATTGTACAGGGAATAACGCAGGCCGAGGTTAACGGAAAATTTGTCGGTAACATCATACTTATCGCCCAGATACAGGGCGCTTTCCAGCGCTTGTTCGGCAGGTACAATGTTTGATACAATAAGCGACTGGCTACCCTGCGGTTCCTCATCGCCCGGATGTAGTTTGTAATAGATGGAGCTCAACCCAAAATCGAGTGTGTGCTTACGGCTCAGATAGTAAGTAAAATCAGTTTTTAAAAATGTCTGGTTAACATTAAAATTCAATTTATAAGTTTCTACCGGGTTACCGGCATCCTCAATGCTGTACTGATAATGATCGACTCCGGTAGTGAATACTCCAAAAAATTTATTGTTGAAATTATGCTTCCATTTAACCGAAGCATTCCGGTTACTGTAACTGTAAGTGGTATCGCTGTTTAGCCGGAAACTATCGTGGCTCAGATAACCATTGAAATAAATATTATTTTTTTCATCAATCTGATGGCTGATGCCCAGGCTTAAATCATAGAAAGAGGCACTGCTGTTTTTATATTCCTGAGGTAACAGATTAAGCAGCCAGTTAGCATAGGTGGTACGGCCGCCGAAAATAAAGGAGGTTTTGCCGGAATCTATCGGCCCCTCGATACTCAGGCGACTGGTAATCAAGCCGATACCGGCTGAACCCGTAAATTTATTCTTGTTTCCTTCACGGTTGGTTACTTCTAAAACAGATGATAACCTGCCCCCGAATTTTTCGGGAATGCTGCTCTTATAAAGTTCAATGTTTTTTACAATATCCGGATCAAAGGCCGAAAAGAAGCCGAAAAAGTGGGCAGGATTATAAATGGTGGCATCGTTCAGCAAGATCAGGTTCTGGTCGGCCGAACCGCCCCGCACGTTAAAACCGGTGGTGGCTTCGCCAACAGTTTGCACACCGGGCAAGGTTAACACCACCCGTAACACGTCGGCCTCTCCGAATACCGTAGGTACCTGTTTAATGTTTTGAATATCGAGCCTGGTAACACCCATATCAGTACTGCGTACGTTGGCTATCTTATCAGCCGAAATTTTAACCTCTTTCAGGGAGGTAATCTGCTCCTGCAAATCAATGTTCAGGCGGCCATCATCATATAATATTATTTGCCGCCGGGCATCGCGCATGCCTAAACCGCGTACCACTAAGGTTTGCCGGCCGCGCGGCAGGCTGATGCTATAATACCCGAACTGATTGGTACTAACCCCCGCCTTAATTGCCGGCACATAAATACTGGCACCTACCAAGGGTTCACCTGATTTAATGTCACGTATGTAACCTGCCAAATCAGCTTTACCGGCTTTCAGGCTATTGGTTTTGATACCCACTTCATAAATTTTGTTTTCGGTTGTAGCACGGGAAACGGCTGTGCTTTTTTCATCAAAACCGGTTATATTATTATTTGCTGCCGGTGCAGTAACTGTACCTGGCACTGCAAAATACCCTGCTGCCAGTAATGGTTTAATCTCCGATCCTTTGGTTAAAAATACCTGCTGCCCTGTAATTGCATAATGATAAGCGGTATTGGCAAATGCCGATTGCAGCACAACTTCCAGCGGTTTTTGAGTTACCTTTAAGTTAATACGCAGGCTGTCAAACTGAGCAGCATCATAGTAAAAATGGTACCCGCTTTGGGTTTCGAGCGAAGTTACTAACTGCCCGATAGCTGCCTGTTTAAAATCAACAGTGATTAATTTTGCAGAATTATCTTGGGCGTATGCCAAACCATTAAGTAACAGGAAGAATATGATAATCAGGTAAAAGTTTCTCATATTATCTGGTTAAACTATCATAATATGAAGCAATCTGAACTAACGCAGCCTGCGGATTCTTATTTACTTTAATGCGGTTGCTTTTGATGTATTGCTGGATTTCCTTTTTTTTATCCTGTAAGGCATCAACCACGGAACTGTTGCCCGACACTTTATAATAGATGCCGTTATTATACAAATAATAGCGTGTACTGCCTTCGTATCGGGTTTCAAGGTTATTCAGGCTGGTAGAAGTTGCAATGCTTTTTGTCCGTTTAATAAGCACCCTGGTTTTTAGCTTATATAGCTGCTCATAAAATCCCGGCTCAAAGCTTTCTTTCTGCATACTGTCCGCAGCAGCGTAAATAAAGTAATGCCCTAACATATGAAAAGCGCTTACCCTTTTTTTGTTAAGTACATAAGCTGAAAAGCCATTGTATAACAGGGCAGTTAATTCATCGTCCACCAGGTCATATTTTAAAGGGACGTTGGCATAAGCGGTGTTATTATACACAACCGTTTCTTTATTCCAGTTATTAGTGTCCTGAAAATAGGGAGAGCCTATTATATTTGCAGGGTGTGCTTTGTACTCAATACCGCTGTACAAACCTGAAACTTCCATAGCTTCATTGAAATTTGAAATTGCAGATCTTTCTGCCAGGCTTTTGCCTGCGCTGTCAATTGCTGCCGGCTGGCTGAATATATTTAAACTAATAAGCTGGCATAAGCTACCGGTAAGCAGCAGGCAAAACTTGTTCATGGCGAGAAAGGAGAATAATTGATTGAGGTAATATACAAACAAATAATAATATTATAATTATTTTGTAAAAAGCACAGTACAAAGTCTATACAATTAGTAGTTTAATTATCTTAGCACTTTCAGCGGCAGGCACATCTGATATTTATTTGTGCGTTGCTGTGAGTTATTGATTTTTACATAAAAAATTTACTGTTTATGCAACCCATTGCCATATTTCATGAACATCCGGACTGGTTTAAGCCGCTTTTTGCAGAACTCGAAAAAAAAGAAATTCCTTATGTTTCCATTAATCCCACGCAGCATCAGTATGCAATTGAGGAGGGAAAGCCCGATTTTTCGTTGTTCTTTAACCGGATGAGTCCATCAGCTTACCTGCGCGATGGCATACAGGGTACTTTTTATACCTTAAATTACCTGAAACATTTAGAAACGCATGGTATCAGGGTTATTAACGGATATAAAGCCTTTACTTACGAAACTTCGAAAGCGCTGCAATTAATGCTGATGCAGCAGCTGGGTATCAAATATCCAAAATCGAGGGTGGTAAACCATGTTTCGCAGATTGAGTCGGCTACTGAAGGCCTGCGTTTTCCGGTGGTTGTAAAAGCCAACATCGGCGGGAGCGGCGCGGGTATAGAGAAGTTTGACTCTATAGAGGAAATAAGGGAAGCCATCAAAAATAATCAGATTGATTTTGGGGTGGATCACACTGCATTAGTACAGGAGTTTATCCCGGCCCGTGGCGGTTACATTACCCGTGTGGAAACATTGAATGGTAAGTTTTTATATGCCATCAGGGTTTATACTACCGGTGAGAGTTTCAATTTATGCCCGGCTGATATATGCCAAACTACCGCCGGCCAGGATCTGGTGCGCAACGCCTGCGCCCTGGATGCGCCTAAGAACGGTTTAAAGGTAGAAGCCTTTACACCATCGCCCGAAATTATTAAGAATGTGGAAACCATTATACAGCAGAGCGGTATTGATGTAGGCGGTATAGAATATATTATAGACGACCGTGACGGCGAAGTGCTTTATTATGATGTAAACGCCTTGTCGAACTTTGTGGCCGATGCTGTTAATGTGATTGGCTTTAATCCGCATGAGCGTTTGGTGGAATTTTTAGAGCAGCAAATGGTAACTGAAGTACCGGAGGTTATAATACCTGTCCCGGCCATCTTTTAAAGGGAATGATTATATAGCATAAGTTAAGAACATATAAATGTTTCCTCTGCAATGAGGAAAGTTACAGATAGTTTTTATGAGATATGGATACTGGATGCCGGTTTTTGGCGGCTGGCTTCGTAATGTGGCAGATGAAAATATGCAGCCCACCTGGGATTATACCCGGAAGCTGGCCATCAGAAGTGAGGAAATCGGATTTGATTTAGCTTTGATTGCAGAGTTGTATCTGAATGATATCAAAGGTGAGCAAGCGCCCTCACTGGATGCCTGGTCAACCGCAGCTGCTTTGGCAGCGGTTACCCATAAGCAGGAGCTGATGGTAGCGGTGAGGCCAACGTTTCATAACCCGGCTCAGCTGGCCAAGCAGGCTGCAAATATAGATCATATCAGCAATGGCCGTATATCATTGAATGTGGTATCATCATGGTGGCGCGACGAGGCGGAAAAGTATGGTATCAAATTCGAGCAGCATGATGATCGCTATGCCCGTACCCGTGAATGGCTGGATGTGGTTGATAACGTGTGGAAGCAGGACAATTATACCTTTAACGGTAATTATTACCAGGTAAATAATAATATCTTACAGCCTAAGCCGGTATCTCAGCCCCGGCCCAAGATTTATGCCGGCGGCGAATCAGAAGCGGCAAAGGATTTGATTTCATCAACCTGCGATGGCTACGTAATGCATGGCGACACCCCGGAAATGATAGGCCGTCGTATCAGCGATATGAATGAGCGTCGTGATAAAAAGGGGTTGCCCCCTATGCTGTTCGGTGTTGCTGCCTACAGTATAATCCGCAATTCGGAGCGGGAAGTAGAAGAGGAGATAGGCCGCATTACCAATGTGCAGGAAGGTACATCAGGTTATAAAAATTACCAGCAGTGGCTTTCGGGCACCCAGCTGGAGCAGCAGGTATCCTTACAGGATTATTCGGTATCAAACAGGGGGTTGCGTACAGGGCTTACCGGTACTGCATGGCAGGTTCAGGATCGCATTGCCGAGTTTGAAAAGGCTGGTGTTGATTTCTTTTTATTGCAGTGCAGCCCTCAGTTAGAAGAAATGGAGCGTTTTGCAGAAACCATCATCGGTGCAAATATCAACGCGATATAACACCGCTAAGTAAGCCGGAAAATTATATCCTGTTCAATATAGGTTATCGTACACAACAAATTTTCCGGCTTACTGCTTTATATCTGCAGCCTCTGCAGCATATATATTTTTAAATCCGGCCAGCACTTCGTTTGCCAGCAAGGGCGCCAGCTGTATAATCCGCGAAACATTTTCTACATGCCAGAAGTGCACCGTTTTGTTGTTATTGCCGGCTAACAGCGGCCCCATTACATACACATCCTTACTGGCTTCTAATGCTTCATTTACCTCAATTCCCCGCCTTGATGAGTTAATGGTACATAATTTTTCTTCAACAAGGTTATTCAGCAGTTTTGATGATGTGTTGGTTAAGTTTTCAAATCCGGTGCAATTAACGGCCACACAAAAGGGTTGCGGGCAGGTAACCAGCTTTTTGTGTTCATCTAAATAATTTAAGTGGGTCAGGTGTACGGAATGTTCCGCAGTTTTTAAATTAATAAAATTTCCTTTAATCAATTTCAGTTTCCCGATACTTTGTAAACGGGTTGCCGCGCCTCTGTAATCATCGCCGGTACGCCTGATATTGCGTGAAACCGCCGGCCCGAAATTTTTATGAAATAATCTGTCTTCATCAGGCAACAGGTTCTTCTTTAGCAGTGTAACGTAATCTATCAATTGCTGTACAACGGGCATAGCCACACCATTTTGATTAATAAGCTGCAAATCGGCAACAGCAGCTTCAATAAGCGCACCGCTGGTGTAATTACTTTTGCATTGTGTTAAGTAGTTTAAATTTGTAAACGTAGCGTTCCATTCATTATCGTTATTAACCTGTACCGGCAATTTACCCCTGGGCGACAGCACAGTTATCTGATTAATCATTTCGCAGTATGATTGCTCATGGCAGAGCAGATATAACAGTTCTATACAGCTTGCATTCGAGCCTAAAATCAAAATGTTTCGCTTATCAGGTTCGGCTGTTTGCATCAGCGATTTCTGAATACTTTTCAAAGTGGCGTCCATAGAGCGGCTATATACATTTTTAATATAGTTGAATGCTGGGTTGGCTGCTGCCCAAGCCAGAGATTTTACAGGGGGACTTCCAACGGTAAGTACCAGCTTATTAGTGATAATTAACTGATAACTCTTGTTCAAAGCTGTAGTCAGCAAATACATCTGCCCTCTGTTTCGCTTAATTTGAATCACTTCGGCATTAATGGGTGTAACCACAGCCAAATTCAGTGTTGCAGCGGTTGCGATAGCGGCATTCAGCTTTTCGATAATGTATTCTCCATACCAGTAACGGGGAATGTACAGGCTATCCCATTTTCCGGCTTGTATCAGCTGCTGGTTGTGCTGCAGCCAGGTTTTTGCAGTGCTGCCGCCATTAATTATAAACGAAGTGAGGCATTTATCTTCATTTGTTTTAAGCCAGTCAATAAAATTAAGCCGCTGGGTATCATCGATTAAGAATTCTTTTACTGAATTGATAATTAAACTGTTAACGGATGATTTATAGCCGAAAGGAATGCCGCTCCAAATCTTTTTTTGCTTCTCAACAACGGCTATTTTTAAAGGTGTGCTTAACGGCGCTGTGTTCAGGGATGACAGCATTTCGAGCAGGGAAAGCATACAGGATATGCCGCTGCCAATAAATAGGATGTCAAATTGATCCATGATGTGCTGATACAAGTTGAATTAGAGGATATGATCACAATCAGTGATACAAGTTTTTATCAGCGGAATACGAAATAATAGAGGCAAAAGTTCTGTTTACTGCAAACTGTTAATGACTTAATCAGAGCTTGTAACAAAAATGATATACAACTTTGACAGATATTAAGCGTTTAGTAAAAAAATTATAAATCATGAAAGCTTTAAAAGTATTAACAATTGCCTTAATTGCAACTTTCATTGTTGAAAGTGCCAGTGCACAAAGTCATCATCACAGACGTCACCACCACAGGCATCATCACCACAGAATGTAATTTCTGAAATAAAAAAAGCCGGTATTATAATACCGGCTTTTTTTACATATTAAAAGAGCTTACAGCTTACGTTTAACTTCAACGTTTTCATAGGCTTCTACAATATCGCCAACTTCAATGTTATTGAAATTCTGAATGTTTAAACCGCACTCGTAACCTGTATTTACTTCTTTCACATCATCCTTAAAGCGTTTCAACGAAGCCAATTCACCGGTGTGAACTACCACGCCATCGCGAATGATGCGTATTTTGCTGTTACGGGTAATCTTGCCATCAAGCACCATACAGCCGGCAATGGTACCCACCTTACTGATTTTGAAAGTTTCGCGTATTTCTACGTTAGCTACAATCTTTTCCTCAAAGGTTGGCGCCAGCATGCCTTCCATCGCTGCCTTGATTTCATTGATGGCATCATAGATGATAGAGTATAGCC
Source organism: uncultured Mucilaginibacter sp. (assembly GCA_964241965.1). Lineage (GTDB taxonomy): Bacteria > Bacteroidota > Bacteroidia > Sphingobacteriales > Sphingobacteriaceae > Mucilaginibacter. Next base: position 777 of record CAXTAP010000114.1, on the reverse strand, counting down.
TGATATCGATTTGTTCCTGCTCAGCCAGTTTACGGGCGCCGCCTGAAGGGCGAACCTGGAAACCGATAATGATCGCGTCTGAAGCAGAGGCCAGCAGCACATCAGATTCGGAGATCTGCCCAACTGCCTTTGAGATAATATTCACCTGTATCTGGTCGGTAGAAAGTTTCAGCAAGGAGTCTGATAGCGCTTCGATAGAACCATCCACGTCACCCTTAACAATAATGTTAAGTTCCTTAAAATTACCAATAGCCAGGCGGCGGCCAATTTCATCAAGGGTAATATGCTTTTGTGTACGTAAACCCTGCTCACGCTGCAACTGAAGGCGCTTATTGGCAATCTCCCGGGCTTCTACTTCACTTTCCAGCGCATTAAATTTATCGCCGGCGGTAGGGGCGCCCTGCATACCCAGCACCTGTACAGGTGTTGAAGGGCCTGCGGAGTCCACACGCATACCGCGCTCATTGGTTAATGCCTTAACCCGGCCGCTATAACTGCCGGCCAGTATCGGGTCGCCCACACGGAGCATACCTGATTGCACCAGCACGGTAGTTACAATACCCCGCCCCTTATCCAGGGCTGCTTCAATAACTGCACCCACCGCACGCTTATTGGGGTTGGCTTTCAGGTCTAATATTTCTGCCTCCAGCAACACTTTTTCCAGCAACTGGTCAACATTTAAACCTGTTTTTGCCGATATTTCCTGAGTTTGATATTTACCGCCCCATTCTTCCACCAGGATGTTCATGCCAGCCAGCTGTTCGCGTACCTTATCGG
>CAXTAP010000113.1:0-9969 GCA_964241965.1 uncultured Mucilaginibacter sp. | reverse complement strand
GGCGAACAGTAATGACTATGAGATTGCTTCGTACCTCGCAATGACAATTGTTATTTGTTTATATTGAATTTAAACAGCCTCTTACAAAAACGCCTCTAAATCGCCCTTGCCTTCCCGCAGAATTTCAAATTCTCCGGAAGTGCAGTCCACAACGGTAGAAGGAATATTACCGCCATAGCCGCCGTCAATCACCAGGTCAACCTGGTGTTCATATTTTTCATAGATCAACTCAGGGTCAGTCGAATATTCAATAATCTCGTCCTCATCTTTAATGGAAGTTGAGAGTATCGGGTTGCCCAGCGCCTTCACAATATCGCGGGCAATGTTGTTATCTGGTACACGGATACCCACCGTTTTTTTATTTGAACTCAAAAGTTTCGGTACCTGATGGCTGGCATTAAAAATAAAAGTAAACGGGCCGGGCAGGGCTTTTTTAATAACCCTGAAAACCGTGTTATCAATGGCCTTGGTATAATCGGCAATGTGACTTAAATCATAACAGATAAAGGAAAAGTTGGCCTTTTCAGGCTTAATGTTCCGGATGCGGCAAATGGCTTCAATAGCCTTTTGATTAGTTATGTCGCAACCCAGGCCATAAACCGTATCGGTAGGATAGATGATGATACCGCCTTTGCGCAGCACCTGTACTACTTGGTCAATGGCTTTTGGGTTCGGATTATCAGGATATATCTTAATGAGCATTGCTTATATTGCGGATTGCGGATGCTAAATTTCGGGTTATAACTGTCTGCAATGTTCTTAACACAATTTATTATAGGTAATGATAAACTAACTGGTGCTTAATTTTGCAGAGGTTCATGTTTAAAGGTTAGACCTAAGACCGAACATCCGCAATCTGAAATAAGCACTACGCCTGCTTGGTAAACTGCACATTCATGTTCAGCTTCACATCCTCGCCCACCACAACGGAGCCGGCATCGGTAATGCCGCTCCAGGTCAGGCCGAAATCCCTGCGGTTAATGCTGCCGCTTACCTCAAACCCGGCCTTCATGTTGCCATAAAAGTCGGTAGCCGAGCCGCCGTATTCCGCTTTCAGGGTTATCTGCCGGGTTACCCCCTTAATGGTCAAATCGCCCTGCAGCGCATAAGCACCGCCTTCGCCCTTTTGCATGGACGTAGATTTGAAGATGATCTGAGGATACTGGGCTGTATCAAAAAAATCAGCGCCTTTTAAGTGTTCGTCGCGCTGCTCATTATTGGTACTGATGCTGTTTACATCCAGCGAAAAATCAATTTCCGCATTTTCAAAATCATCGCCTTCGGAAACGGCTTTACCTTCAAACTTTTGAAAGAAACCGCTTACTGTTGAAATTACGAGGTGCTTTATTTTAAACTGTACCTCCGAATGCGCCTGGTCAAGCGTCCAATTGATTGCCATAATTTTTAATTTTAGATGATAGCTTAACAAAAAAGGGAACCAAATGGTTCCCCTTAATTTATTGTTAGCACAAGTTACGCTAAAACTTCCTTAACCCTTTCGGCAGCCTCCCTTAACAGGATGGCTGAATACACTTTTAAACCCGAATTGTCTATCAGTTCTTTGCCTTCTTCGGCATTGGTGCCCTGCAGGCGCACAATAATGGGAACCGGAATATTGCCGATTTCGTTATAGGCATCAATTACGCCCTGCGCCACGCGGTCGCAGCGCACAATACCGCCAAAAATATTAATCAGGATAGCTTTTACATGCGGGTCTTTCAAAATAATATTAAAGCCTGCCTTTACCGTTTGCGCATTGGCAGTGCCGCCCACATCTAAAAAGTTGGCAGGCTCGCCGCCGGCAATTTTTATAATATCCATTGTAGCCATGGCCAAACCGGCGCCGTTTACCATACAGCCCACGTTACCGTCAAGCTTTACATAATTCAGGTTGCTGTGGCTGGCTTCAACCTCGGTAGGGTCTTCCTCGTTGGTATCGCGCATAGCGGCAAAATCCGGATGGCGGTACAAAGCGTTATCATCCAGGTTCACCTTGGCATCAACTGCCAGAATTTTATTGTCAGACGTCTTCAGCACCGGGTTGATTTCAAACTGCGAAGAATCGGTGGCATCATAAGCCTTATATAAAGCGGTAATAAATTTTACCATATCCTTAAAGGCGTCGCCCGACAGGCCTAAGTTAAAGGCTATCTTGCGTGCCTGAAAACCCTGCAGCCCAACCGCCGGATCAATCTCTTCCTTAAAAATAAGGTGAGGGGTAGAGTGTGCCACTTCTTCAATGTCCATACCCCCTTCGGTTGAATACATGATAATGTTACGGCCTCTGGCGCGATCGAGCAGTACGCTCATATAAAATTCACTGGTTTCGCTTTCTCCGGGATAGTAAACATCCTGCGCTACCAGCACTTTGTGCACCTTTTTGCCTTCGGGGCCTGTTTGCGGCGTAACAAGCTGCATACCTAAAATATCAGTAGCTCTTTGCTTCACCTCGTCGAGGTTTTTTGCCAGCTTTACGCCGCCGCCCTTGCCCCGGCCGCCGGCATGTATCTGGGCCTTGATAACTACCCAGCCTGAGTTATAATCTTCTTTCATTTTTTGGGCGGCTTCCACAGCCTCTTCCACAGTGTTGGCAACAATGCCTTCCTGCACTCGTACGCCAAAGCTTTTAAGTATGGCCTTGCCCTGATATTCGTGAATATTCATGTGTTGTGAAGAATTTGCGGTAAAGCTACAATTTCAGTTGTACTTATAAAATTATGGCAGTAATTTATCTGTATAAAAGCAATTAAATCAATGAACCGGCATTCCGGCTGCATCAGCAAAATCAGTATGTTTGATTCGGCTGATCATTAAACCCAAGTAATGGTTCCGGCTTTTTAGCTCTTGCTTCTTTTATTACCTTTACGCCATGCTAAAAGCATTAAATATCAAAAAATCTTACGGCAAGCTCGATATATTGAAAGGGGTGGACCTGGAAGTGCAGCAGGGCGAGATTGTATCTATTGTCGGCGCTTCAGGCGCAGGCAAAAGTTCCCTGCTCAATATTTTAGGCACGCTCGACAGGCCCGATGCCGGGCAGCTCTTTTTTGATGATATTGAACTGAGCCGCCTGCCGGCCAGGCAGCTCAGCAATTTCCGGAATACGAAGATTGGTTTCGTGTTTCAGTTTCATCATTTGCTTGCTGAATTTAATGCCATTGAAAATGTATGTATGCCGGCCTTTATTGCAGGCATTTCCAAAACAGAGGCCGAAAAACGCGCAGCAGTACTGCTGAACCGTTTGGGTTTAAGCGGGCGTATAAAGCACAAGCCCAATGAACTTTCGGGCGGCGAGCAGCAGCGGGTGGCCATTGCCCGTGCGCTGATCAACAAGCCAGCGCTGCTGCTGGCCGATGAACCTTCGGGCAACCTGGATTCGGCTAATGCCCGCGAGCTGCATAAATTGTTTATTGAACTGCGCAACGAGTTTAACCATACCTTCGTGATTGTAACGCATAATGAGGATCTGGCCAGCCTGTCTGACCGTAAAGTGCTGATGAAGGACGGCCATATCGCTTAAATTAAGTATAACGGTTTGTACACGCTGATTACCGCCGCTGCTACTGCACGGGCCCATCATCTTAAAAAACTGCTGAACAATGACCACATAATTTTAGGAGATTTTACCGACCTGCCTGAAATAATGCTCAGGTCAAACAGCCTGATTAAGCTGCCATCTCCTCGAAGTGCAGCCTATGCTCACGAAATGCTTACGCTGTGCCTCGACCGGCAGATTGAAAAAGTATATGTGCTGCAGCAGAACGAAATTGTAGCGCTAAGCGCAGCAGAGCTGCTGTTTAATGAATACGGTATTGAATTAGTTTATGACCTACAATAACCTCGACCCGCGCAAGCAGGCTTTTATATTTGAACTGGATAATGTGCTGTACCCCGAAAAGGATTACCTGTACCAGGTGTATTATCTGTTTGCGGCCATGATGGAATATACCGAACTGCTGGACGCCCAGGCGCTGGTTAAACTGATGACTCAGACTTACCAGGAGCAGGGCAATGATGCAGTTTTTGACGGGCTCAGGCAGAAGTTTAAATTTGATGAAAAGTACAGGATAAACTTCAGTTCGCTGATGAATACGGCAAAGCTGCCGCTGAAGCTGCTGCTATTCCAGAATATGCTTGCCCTGCTGCAGGAGATTGTAGTTGACCGCAAAAAAATATTCTTGGTTACCAATGGCAATGTACAGCGCCAGCTAAATAAAATTAAGCAAGTGGAGTGGCACCATCTCGACCCATACCTAACCTGCTATTTTGCCTGGGAAACAGTGCCAAAGCCGGAGCCGGACGTAATTCATTTACTGATGAAGGAACATCACCTGCAGCGGCGGGATTTACTGATGATAGGCGCAACGGAAACCGATATGCTGTGCGCCGAAGCCTGCGGTATTGATTATACTGCTGTTGAAAACTTTATTTAGCGCAACTTAACAGCCGCACTCCTGGAACAGCACAAATCTTCAGGATGAATCACCTGTTAAGGTTGTATCAAAAAGTTTCTGTGCTGACAATAATTTAATAAATTGCATGATGAAAAAAAATTTACCCTTACTACTGCTGGCTTTGCTCAGTGTATTTGTCTCCTGTAAAAAGGATAAAAAAAATACAACAACAAGTACCAGCCCATCTGCCGGCTCAACACTGGATTTGATCCGCGACTCCATTTATCTTTATGAAAAGGAAGATTACTACTGGAACGATGCCATACCATCTTACTCAGCCTTTAACCCGCGCTCATTTACGGCCAGTGCTGATATTGATGCACTGACCAATGAAGTGAATGCCCTGTCGCAACATAAGATTAACCCGGCCACCGGCAAACCATACGAATATTACTCGGCCAACCCCGGCGAAGCTAAGTATGCCTTTATTGATAATGGTTCGGTTGCAGCCTCGCTGGGCGGCACTAACGGCAACTTTGGTTTTTCTGTATTTTATAACGCTTACAATGATTTGCGCATAAAGTATGTATATCCGGGTTCACCGGCTGCTGTTGCGGGTTTAGTACGCGGCTACCAAGTAACCGCAGTAAACGGTAGCACCAGCATTGCCTATGATCCTAACAGTTCAAATCCTAATCAGGACCCAAACCTGCTGGCTGTGGTATCGGCTTTAGGTCAGTCCACCATTACACTGACATTAAAAAAGCCCGACGGCACTTCATTTACAGCAAAAGTTAATGTTGGCACCTACACCGTTAATCCGGTATTAAAGTCAGCCGTTATTGATGCGGGTAACGGTCACAAGGTTGGTTATCTGGCTTTTAACAGCTTTACCGTGCTGACTAATGCAAAGCCTCAGCTGGATCCGGTTTTCAGCAATTTTGCGGCCAGCGGCGTTACTGATTTGGTAGTTGATTTGCGCTACAACGGCGGCGGTGCGGTAGAAACCTCCGAATACTTAGCCAATTTAATTGCGCCGAAATCGGTAGGCACAACGGCTGTTATGTACAATACCTATTACAACAGTAATTTAGTAGCCAACAATACGCCCATACTCGCACACCAGGTGTTTAAGGGGACTGATGGAAAAACATATAATTACTCACAGTTTGATTATTCGGTAGCCGGCAATCAGGTAAACTTCACCAAGGCTGGTGCACTGGATATAAAGCAGGTGTTTTTTATTGTAACCGGCAACACCGCATCGGCAAGCGAACTCACTATTAATAATTTGCGCCCTTACATGGCTGTTAAACTTATCGGTTCCACTACGTATGGCAAGCCGGTTGGTTTTTTTGCCCTGAATATTAATAAATACCAATATTACACGCCGGAATTTGAAACCAAGAATGCACAGGCGCAGGGCGGTTATTACACTGGTATGCTGCCAGGCAGCGCTGATTATCCGGGCATTGCCGACAGGGATGATGTAAGCCGGGATTTTGGCGACCCTGCCGAGCGTTTGCTGGCACATGCCTTATCGTTTGTTAAAACCGGCGCTTATGCTGTTTCCGATCCCAATGTGCGTGTACTGGCTGCCAGCAGGCGCAACCTTACCGATGCTCAGGATGCGGCCATAGGCGATGCATTAGCAGGCAAACCATTTAAAGGAATGGTGTTTGAAAAACTGAAATTAAAGAAATAATCAGTCGGCCAGCTGGCGCAGGTCAACCGGCACCACGCGCGATATTCCCTGTTCAACCATCGTCACCCCGTATATAATATCGGTGCTGGCGATGGTTTTTTTATTGTGAGATACAACGATAAACTGGGACTGATCAGAAAACTTACGGATGATGTTGTTGAATTTATCAATATTGGTATCATCCAACGGCGCATCAACTTCATCAAATATGCAGAAGGGCGCAGGCTTTAGCAGATACAGAGAGAATAGGATAGCGGTAGCCGTCAGGGTTTTTTCACCGCCTGATAGCTGATTGATTGATAACGGCCGCTTGCCTTTAGGCCGGGCAATAATATCAATGTCTGATTCCAGCGGGCGCTGCGGTTCGGTCAGGATCAGGTCGCAGGAGTCCTCCTCATTAAACAGGGATCTGAATACCCTGATAAAGTTTTCACGCACCTCACCGAATGCCGCCATAAATTTCTCGCGGGCTGTTTCATCAATCTCCTGTATAGTGTCAAGCAGTACCTGCCTGGCTTCGCTCAGGTCTTTCTTTTGTGCCTGTATAAATTCATAACGCTGGTTCATTTCCTGGTAAGCCTCTACCGCCATCGGGTTAACAGCGCCATATTCATCTAATTGCTTTTTCAGTTTTTGGGTACGCTCACGCAGTTCCGCCTCGCTGGCGGTTTCGTCAGGCTCGGTTTCCGGCAAAGCATGGATGTCCACATTAAACTCTACCGACAGCCTTTCCTTCAAGGCATTAAGTTCAATCTTCAAATTATTTCGCTGATCGCGCAGTTCGCCTTCAATCAGTTCGGCCTGGTCTTTTTTGCGGCGCAGCTGCATTACGCTGTTCTCAGCCTCTGTAATGCGGCCGCGCGAGGCATAATATTCCTGCTCGGCCTGCCGGGTTGCCTTTTCAAGCTCATTGCGCTGCAGGTACATATCCAGCAGGTCGTCATCAGAGGTACTGGTTGCGGCGGCGTGCTCCAGCAGGGCCGCTTTAACCTTTTCAAGTTCAGCCATATTTTGCTGTATGCGCTTCTCCAGATTTTCCAGCTGCGCTTCGCGGTACTCGAGGTCCTTATTAAGGCCCGACACTTTATTTTCCTGCTGATGATAAGCGATGTTCTGCTGATTGTACCGGTTTGCCTGTACCTGAATATTTTCGTTCAGCTCGTTGTAAACCTGCTGGGCATCGAGCAATAAACCCTGCTGAATTTCATGCTGTGTTTTGAGTTCGGCCAGCCGGGGAGTATGTACAGCTATGTCTTGCCTGATCTGGTCGATCTTCCGGATAATATCTTCTTTCCGGGTGTTGCTGCCGGCAATGAATGCCTGATGCTGTTCCTGCCGGGTTTTGACGGTAATCAGTTCTGTATGCAGCCGGTTCAGTTCCTGCTGCAATAACGTGATTTCCGCGGCGCGGCCCGACTGCCGCAGCGCGGAAAGCCGGCTTTGCAGCCGCTCCTGTTCTGCTTTGTGCTGTGCTATTGCGGCCTGCAATTGCCTGGCGGCGACGGCCAGTATTTCGAGGCTTTTCCCCCGCCCGATACGCTTACCCTCAAACAACCCGACCGAGCCGCCGGCCATGGTAAATCTGGATTTGCTGAATTTACCGCTTTTGCCCAGCAGTATCAGGTGAGCAGGCAAATCATCATCATTGATAACCGTATAGGCGTCGTCATCAATCAGATATACATTACGCAGCAGGTAGCTGCATAAATGTTTATAAGCAGCGTCAGCCTCTATCACTGAAAGCGCAGGGATTAATCCATCAGTGAAGTTGGTTGCGGTCTGGGCAGCCTGCTGGCCGGCATAATTGTTCAGTATAAAAAATTGCGCCCGCCCCTTGGCCGAGCGGCTCAGTAAATTGATGGCTTCAATCGCATCATGATAAGTGTGTACCACAAAATAATTCATTACCGGCTCTAAGTAGTTTTCAATGGCTACCCGGTAATCTTCGGGGCAAAAAATAATATCGCTTAGCAGGGGCGCCTTTTTTACCCATTGCGCATTTTTTTTCAGGAACCGGATGGATTCCGGGAAGCCTTCCAGACTGTCCACCAAACTCTTGGTCAGGTTGTACTCGTTTTGCTTGGCATCCAGCTGCCGGCTCTGCTGGCTTATCCGATCTTTGATTGAGGCTATTAAACTTTCTGTTTCCCTGATCTGCTCCTGCAGCCGGTTTTCCGAATCAACAGCCTGCTCATATTGCTGTTCAACGCTTTCTGAGCGGTACTGCAGGTCTGCGGCAGCCTGGGTAAAATGGTTCAGTTCAGCTTCTTTACCAGTAGCATCCTGGGCGGTACGCTGGCTTTCCTGCTCCAGGGCCTGCTGCTGTATGTACATAATATCAACGTCCTTCTCAGCTTTATAAATTTCATTTTGCAAACGGTTGTTCACGCCGGTAAGCTCATGCAGATGGCCTTTGGCATCCCCTTGCTCCGCACGCAGCTCGTCAGTAGTATCCTTTAAATCGGCTAACTGTACTTTAATGGCACCCAAAGCCTCTTCATCCCGCATTTTGTCTTCGGTCAGGCGTTTGAGCGTGTAAGTTACATGGTTGAGCTGGCCTTTATCCTTGTCCAGTTCACCGGTTAACCTCGTATGCTTATCCTGCTGAAATTTTAACTGTTCATTCCTGAGTTTCTTCTCGCTTTCGTGGTTTCGTATGCTGTTTATAAAATCATTAGTGGTCTTTTGCTGCAGGGACAGGTTTTTTTCAGCAGTCAGGCTCTCCAGCTTCTGCTGCTGAATGCCTGCCTCCAGCAGGTCAGCCTCGGTTACAATGGATAGCTTAACATCACGCTGCTGCTCTTCCTGGTTCTCTATCACAGCCAGCGAACGGCCAAAGGCGGCAATGCGGATGGAGGCAAGTGCAATGCTGAGGTCCCGGTACTGATCTTTAAGGCGGTAATAACGCTCAGCCTTTTTTGCCTGGTTTTCCAGGGTCTTGAGGTTCTTTTCAATTTCAAAAAGCAGATCTTCCACCCGCTCTAAGTCAGCCTCGGTATCTTTCAAACGGGCAAAGGTTTGCTTTTTGCGCAACTTATATTTGGATATACCCGAAGCCTCCTCAAACAAATTACGGCGCGAACCTTCCTTATTGGTAATAATTTCATCGATCATTTTAAGCTCAATGATGGAATAGGAATCGGCGCCGATGCCGGTATCCAGAAACAGGTCAGTAATATCCTTCAGGCGGCACTGTACATCATTGAGGCGGTATTCGCTGTCGCCGGTGCGGTACAGCCTGCGGGTGAGGGTAACCTGCGAGTAATCAGTAGGCAGAATGTTCCGGGTATTATTAAAGGTGAGCGATACCTCGGCCAGGTTGGCGGCCTTACGGTTCTTAGTGCCGTTAAAAATGATGTTTTCCATCTTTTCGGAGCGCAGCATACGGGTGCTTTGCTCACCCAATACCCAGCGTATGGCATCAACCACGTTGGATTTGCCGCAGCCGTTGGGGCCCACAATACCTGTTACCCCCTCGTTAAAATTGATGGTGATTTTGTCGCCGAAACTTTTAAAGCCTTTAATCTCTAAGCGTGTTAGCTGCATTTACGGTATCTGCTCAATAGTGTACCAAATATAGCTAATATTTTTAGGATTGTAAACGCCGGGCATGGGGATTTAGGCAGCAGGGTGCATTGCCATGAGCAAAATAATTTGATGCTTATGCAGTGCGCCCCGCCTGAAAGGCTTACGGCTTAATCAGCGGATGCAGGGTGATAGCAAAACCTTTATCCATGTAATAATGATTAAAAGCTTGCCTGAGCAAAAAATACAAAGGTTCTCAATTCTACATAAACCATTTACAATCAATGTTTTATAATGCATAACAGAAAACACTGCCATAATCATGTCAGTGTTCATGAACGTTCA
>CAXTAP010000112.1:1969-10320 GCA_964241965.1 uncultured Mucilaginibacter sp. | reverse complement strand
ATGCAATACATAGTACTAAAAAATTAAAATTAAAAAATTTTTATTATTTGTATAGAAAAACGGCCATTTTAATAAGTGAAAGGCACTAATGTTCAATAAATGCAATTAAAATTTAACTTTTTTTAACAAATAATTTCTTTTTGTGGAAAACACCGCATACATTTATAAATAATTAACAATTAACTGATCTTATAATTAACAAACATGAAGAAACTTCTACTTGTAAGTTTGTGCTTGCTGTTACTTTCTGTAATGCAAACCTATGCACAAAGCCGTACAGTAACAGGTACGGTTACAGCTAAAGACGACGGGCTGCCACTTCCCGGAGTTACAGTAAAAATAAGAGGTACCAATGTAGGTACACAGACTGGTGCAAACGGCCGGTTTACTTTAAACAATGTTCCTGCTAAAGCGGTGTTGCAATTGAGCTTCATTGGTTATAATAACCAGGAGTATCCAGTAGCCGGCAGTAACGGAGTTGTTAATGCGGTTATGGAAGTTTCAAGCCGCAACTTAAATGAAGTGGTGGTAACAGGTGCTTTGGGCGTTAAACGCCAGGCCAAAGAGCAAGGCTACGCAGCAACGAATATTACTGCTCGAACCATTACTGAAACTCACCCCACCAATTTTACAAACGGGTTAACTGCTAAAGCGCCCGGTTTGGTTTTGAGTACATTGGATAATGGTATTAATCCAACAACCCGTTTTACACTACGCGGTAACCGCCACATTAACGGCAATAATTATGCGCTGGTAGTTTTGAATGGTGTGCCAATTTCCCCGAATGATGTAAATGCTATTAACCCGGATGATATTGAGAGTGTAAATATTCTGAATGGTGCAGGCGCTGCTGCACTATATGGCTCAGAAGCCTCTAATGGTGCATTAATTATTACTACTAAACGTGGTACTGCCAATGGCGCACCTCAAATTACTTACAGCAATACTTTTCAATTTGAAAATATCTCTTACTTTCCGAAATTGCAAACTAGCTTTGGCAGTTACGGAGGTGAAGGTCCTCCATTTCAAGACCCGGTTACTGGCTTTATTACAACGCCGGCAGGTTTTGAAAATCAATCCTATGGGCCTGCTTACACTGGCGCTCTTACGCAGTTAGGTATTCCATTGGCGGATGGAACTGTGCAAAAGTATCCTTACAGCACACCATCAAAAGACCCTCGCCGTGCATTTTTCAATACTGGTTATAGCGATCAAAACAGTGTGAGCTATGCAGCTGGAGATGCTAACAACAGCATTAATTTCACTGCAAACCGCCTGGACAGAACAGGTGTTGTACCCAATGATAAATATGACCGCTCTGCATTTCGCATTTCTGGCGCAAAAACTGCTGGTATTGTTAAATTAGATGCAACGGCAAGCTACACCCAAGATCATACCAGTACGTACAATAACGCATCCGACCTTCTTTCAACCCTGTACAATACGCCATCATGGGTGCCTATTGAAAATTTTAAAAACACAAAGGCTCCTTTTGGTGATGAAAGCACGTATTTTAACTCTTACGGCGTAAACCCCTATGCCATTGTTAACAATGCGAGAAATAATACTCAAACCGATGTTTTTACGGGCAGCTTCTCTGCTACAGTAACACCAACGAAATGGTTTGATGCCACTTACCGTTTAGCAGGCAACTTCGGTACTTACCAAAACCAAACTACTCGCGAGGAGCTTGATTATTCGGCGTATGCCTTGAGCGACCCTACAGGCGGTTATGGTACCGTAGGCTCAACTTACAAAGCAGCAGTGAACCCTGGTACAGTGTCAAACTATATTCAATATGGTGATGGCAGTAACTTTACCGGTGCAGGCCCGCAAGGTTTTTCGCGTATTCAGCAGGATATCATTACGAACTTTCATTATACTGTTCATAAAGATTTTAAGTTAAACCTGTTATTAGGTAATACTATCTGGCAGGAATACCTGAATGGCGTTGCAAACAGCTCCAGTAACTTGCTGATTAAGGATTTTTATAACGTAAACTCTATTTTAGGTCAGCCAAATGCATCACAGGTTACCGAAAAAATACGCCAGGTTGCCTATTTTGGTGATTTAACCATCGGTTATAAGGATTATGCATTTGTTGATGCAACGTTAAGAAATGATCATGATTCACGGCTTTCTGCTGCGGTAAGGTCATTCTATTACCCATCAGTAAAAGGCTCATTCATATTTACACAGGCATTTGATGCTTTAAAAAGTAATAAAATATTAAGCTTCGGTAAAGTTCGGGCTTCATACAGCCAGGTGGGGGATGTAAACGTTTCGCCTTACAGCGGAGTGAACACTTTTGCATCAACATCAGGTTTCCCTTACAATAATATAGGCGGCTTAAGTTTAGGCACACAGCTGAACAATCCTGGTTTAAAACCTGAGCTTACCCGCGAAGTTGAATTTGGCTTTGACTTAGGATTTTTAGATAACAGAATTAATGCGAGCGCTACCTATTATAATAACCATACCAGAAATCAAACTTTAGGTATTACCACTTCACCGGCTACAGGCTATAATTCAACCTTGGTTAACATTGGTGAAACACAGAATAAAGGTTATGAGTTTAAATTGGATGTAGAAGCATTAACAAAAGCAAAGAACAAGGTTGGCTTAAACTTAGGTGCAAACTTTACCATACAAAACTCAAACGTATTGTCGTTAGTTGGCGATACCAAACAGCTGCCTATCGGAGGTTACTCAAATGCCACAACATTTGCTGCTGTAAATTATCCATACACGGCATTATTTGTTACCGATTTATTGCGCGACCCGCAAGGACGTCCTATTGTTGATGCAACTACTGGTTACCCATCGCTTGACCCTACCTTGAAATATGCCGGGCGTACTACACCTAAGTTTCTGTTAGGCCTAACGCAAACCGTAAGCTACAGCTTTATAAGCTTAAACATTACCAGTGAATTCCGTACCGGTAACGTAATCTATGATTCAAATTTACGCTCTGCAACGGCTGCAGGTGTATCTGAGTTTTCTACCCGGTCAGATCGTCAGCGCTTTATCTTCCCTAACTCGGTTATCAATACCGGTACAGCAGCAAATCCGGTTTATACGCCAAACACTACGGTAAGCGTACAGGATGGTAACCTAGGCTTCTGGGATGCAGGCGCCTACTATAATGCAGGCAGCACCTATGTATCAAGCGGCGCTTTCTGGAAACTGCGCGAGGCTGATTTAAATTTTGACCTGTCGAGGTTCATCAACAGAACCAAGTTTATCAAGCGGGCTACCTTTTCCATCAACGGCAGAAACTTAGTGATGTTAAGGCCTAAAACCAATAATTTCGTTGACCCTGAATTTGCCTACAGCTCAGGCAATAATGGCCTCGGTGTTACCAATACCGGCCAGTTGCCGCCAACCCGCATTTATGGCGCTAACTTAACATTAACATTCTAATACCACTTATAATGAAAAAGTATATATCAATATTATTTACGGCTCTTGCAATTGCCGGCACCAGTTGCAAAAAGAACTTCCTCGAGCTTAATAACAATCCGAACAGCCCGATTTCGGCCACGCCGCCCTTGTTATTATCGGGTGCACTGAAAACTACTGCAGGTATTATTAATGGCGGGGGCTTTACCCAATATGCCAACTGGATAGGCTACCTGAGCTGGAGTACAGGGTACCAGGCCAATGTATCCCTGGAGCAGTATCAGTTTACCACTACCGATTATGACGTTTTTACGCCATTTTACGCCAATATTTCTAATTATACCGCTTTATATAATGCAGGCACTAACCCGTACTTCCAGGCCATTGCAAAAATTATGATTGTGTATGATTACCAGGACTTGGTTGATAGTTACAATAACGTGCCTTACTCACAGGCTATACAGGGTGCCAACCAGCTAAACCCGGTTTATGATAACGGCTCGGCTATTTACGATGATTTGCTGAAGCAGATTGATGCCGCCATCGTGCTGATACAAAAGGCGCCTGCAGGCACCTCAACCCCCGGCACCTCTGATGTGATGTACGGCGGCAACATGACCAACTGGCTCAAATTTGCCAACACTTTAAAGTTAAGGCTGGCCATACGTCAAAGCAACGTAAGCGCTAAAACCGCCGCCTTAAAGGCAGCCGTTGCTGCAACAGCCTCCATAGGCTATATCGACGGCACCAACGGCGGCGTGGTTAACCCCGGTTACTTAAACAATGATGCCAACGGCGGCCAGCAAAGCCCTATATGGCTTAATTATGGTTACACCCAAAACGGCGGCGCACAAGCTAACAACCAACAGTACCAGGCTAATAGCTATGCCGTAAACTTTTTTACTGCCAACAATGATCCTCGCCGTAACCAGGTTTACCAAACTCTGGATGCCGCCGGCACCATTGGCTCTACACCCTTCGGCGGCACTACGCCTCCAACGCCTTCAGCCAGCAAGCTGGGCCCGGGCGTTCTAAAATCGGCCACGATGGGCGCCAATGTACTTTCCTCAGCCGAGGCCTTATTTTTGCAGGCCGAGGCTGCCAAAAGCGGTTACATTACCGGCGACCCTGCAGCATTATATAATGCAGGCATTACCGCATCATTTGTTGATGATGGCTTAACCGCTGCCCAGGCCGCAACTTATTACGCCCAGGCTGCTATAGCCTACCCAACCGGCAGCAGCGATGCTGTGCAGGAACAAGCTATTATTACCCAAAAATGGGCAGCCCTGGATGTTTACGGCGCCTTTGAGGCCTTCAATGAATACCGCCGCACCGGCTACCCTAATAACATCCCGCTATCTATTTACCCGGGCGCCAATGCGCCTAACCAGGTTACCCGTATTTTGTACCCTTCCATAGAGTACCAAACCAATGCAGCCAACGTTGCCGCGCAGGGTACCATTAATAAGTTTACCTCCAAAATTTTCTGGGCTAAATAATGCTTAACAATAAAAAACGAACAATGAAAAAGATATTTTATATAAAGGGCGCCTTAACGGCGCTCACCGCAGTAACCCTGCTTAGCTCGTGCCTGAAGGACGACTCGCGCTATGTGGATTTTGCCAGCTCAAAGCCGCTGGTTGAATTGCCGGCAGCTACAGGCGTTGCGGGTTCCGGGGTTTTTCAGGCAAATTCTTATGCTATAGTAAGCACGCCTACACCATTAAATGTGCAAGTTAACGTAGCTGCGCCAAAACCGCTAAGCAGCGCGTTAACTGTTAAGTTATCGGTTGACCAAGCGGCATTAACAGCTTATAATACGGCTAATAATACTAACTATACACTTTTGCCGGCGGCTGATTACAGCAGCTCATTAAGTGTAACCATACCGGCTAACCAAAACTCTGCAAATCTGGTGGTAAATATTAACACCAGCTTAATTGATCCGTCTCAAAGCTATGTACTTCCATTAACAATAACCGATGCGAGCGGGCAGCAAATCAGCAATTACAAAACATTGCTATATAATATACAGGTTAAGAATAAATATGATGGCGTTTATACAGTTACAGGAACAATGGTTGACGGAGTTAATTCTGCGTTAACAGGTTCATATCCCCGTACTGTCGATTTGATTACCCAAGGTGCATCTACCGTTGCTTATTATGATACAGGTATAGGCAACTTTGCGCATTCTATATTGAACGGAGGTACTGCAAGTTATTATGGCAGCTTTGCACCTGTATTTAATTTTGATGCTACTACCAACAAAGTTACTTCGGTAGTTAATTATTATGGACAGCCCGCTTCAAACGGCCGTTCAGCCGTTTTAGATGCTACAGGCACTGTAAACGCAGTAACAGGTACTCCCGGAACCGCAGGTTCTGTAATTAAGGTAAAATATATACTTGTACAGGCAGGGGTTAACCGCACAACTTTTGACGAGACGCTCACTTATACTGGGCCGAGGTCATAACATCTTATATTTTTATCAAACAAAAAAAGGGCAGCCAACAGACTGCCCTTTTTTTGTTTACAATTACTTTATCTATCATTCCCCTCCGGGTCATGCTCCCGCTTCAGCTGGTCTAAGCTCAGGTTGGTGGTGCCGCCCATCTGCTCTTCTATGTCGCTGATGTTGCCCTGGGTAGTTAGGGGAGGCTGCTGGCTGCTATGCGGTACGGCGCTGCCGGCATCTATGTTTTCGGCATCCTTGTTGCGGCTGGTAATCCGGTCAATAGCGGCGTTCTCCTCTTCATCCTCCGTAAACTTGGCAGCATCGGCGTTGTTGTAGTCCTGCGGCCGGTCGTTCTCATCGGTATCTGAAAAATCATCAGGGTTGTTTAATTCTTCGTTATCTGGTAGTGCCATTGTTGTACAATTAAGTGTACCAATATTAACCCTGCAATACAGGTTGGGTTTTAACTAATTGGTTAAACTGGTATTGCAATTGCTACAAATAATTGCAGGCAGGGTTAAACCTTTTGTTCAAGGCGCAGTCATACCTGCATAATTTACAATAGCGAATTTTTTAACAACATGAAAACAGCATATAAATTAGCGTTAACAATTGCCCTGAGTGCCCTCATGGGCGCTTTCACTGTACCCAGTGCCCTGGCCCAACGTGGCGGTGGCGGCCATAGTGGTGGTGGCTTTCACGGCGGTGGCGGTTTCTCAGGAGGCGGACGTTCAGGCGGCGGTGGCTTCTCAGGCGGCAGCCGCGTAGGCGCCTTTAATGGTAACAGAGGTTTTTCGGGAGGCGGCTTCAACAGGGGCTATTCGGGCGGACAGCCCGGCGGCCGTGTAGGCGCATACAATAGGGGTGGTTTCAATTATGGCGGTCGCCCGGGTGCCTTTAACCGGGGCGGTAATTTTGCCTACGGCGGTCGCGGCTATGCAGGCAGAGGCTTTGCTTACGGAGGCCGTGGTTACGGCTATGGCGGCCGCGGGTTTTATGGCCGTGGCTATGGTTACGGCGGCCGCGGATTTTACCACTACTACGGCGGTTTTTATGGCAGCCTGTATTACCCGCGCTTAGGCTTCAGCGTTGGCTTTTTGCCCTTTGGCTATTATCCGTTTTATTACGGCGATGCGCAGTTTTTCTACAGCGATGGCTACTACTATCAGCAAAATAACAACCAATACACCATTGTAGAGCCGCCTATAGGTGCTGAAATTAACAAGTTGCCGCAAGGCGCCCAGTCTATCGAGATTGACGGGCAGGAGTTTTACGAGTTGAATGGTGTTTACTACCAGCCCGAAACTAAGGATGATGGCAGCCAGGTATATGTAATTGCCGGCAAGGATGGCAAGCTGGATACAGGCAACGGCGGCGCACAAGATCAGGTTGACCCTAATGGCCCCGGCGCTTACCTGCCGCGTGTAGGTGATGTGGCTAACAGCCTGCCCCAGGATGCACGTAAGGTACGCGTAAATGGCCAGAAGTATTATGTTACCCAGGATGGCGTATATTACCAAGAGCAGCGTGATACCAACGGACACAAAATCTATGTAGTTACCGGCCTGCCGGCAGATGATGAGCAGGACGAGCCCAGGTAAGCTTTAAATTATCCATAAAAAAAGGGAATACCAACCAGTATTCCCTTTTTTTATGAATGATAATCTGGTGCTTAAAACATTTACTATCAAGTGCGATTATTTAAAGTATCAATTAATAATTCATTATTATGGAACAACATAATCACCAGGCACTGATTCAAACATTGCTAAATTGCGTATCGGCTTGTGAGCATTGCGCTACAGCCTGCCTGCAGGAAGAAGATGTAAAAATGATGGCAAACTGTATCAGGTTAGACCGCGACTGCGCCGACATCTGCACCCAGGCCGTCCGCCTGCTGCAGCGGGATTCAAATATTGCTCATCAATACTTGTTGTTGTGCGAGGAAATTTGCCGCTTGTGTGCTGATGAATGCGGCCGGCACGATGCTGAGCATTGTCGCAAGTGCGCCGAAGACTGCAGAGCCTGTGCAGAAGCTTGCCACGCACATCATCAGCCTATTACTCAAGACTGATGCCGCATAGCCTTGTCGGCTATGCGGCAAGGCTATATAATTTAAATGCGAACTAATTAAAAGGCGCTGCAACTATTGTATTTGCCTGCATGATTTGTTTGAGATCGTTCGCTTAACAACGTTCACTAACTACAGGGTGTATGCACTGCTATACGCGGTTGTTAAATCAATATCATTAAAACTGTACGCATATAACTACAAGATGGCTGCCGGCTGCTCAGAAAGCGGCTTTTTTAATATATTTTAACAGGGCAGGAGCTTTGGCATCATTATCGTAATAGATGACACAACTAACAAACTAAAATTAACTGCTATGAAAACTATCAACAAAACCGACATACTTTTAAAGGCCCTGGATTTGGAATTGAAAAAAATGCTGCAAAAGGATTTAGCGTCTTTCAAAGCAGTACAAGC
>CAXTAP010000112.1:0-1869 GCA_964241965.1 uncultured Mucilaginibacter sp. | reverse complement strand
TGGAATTGAAAAAAATGCTGCAAAAGGATTTAGCGTCTTTCAAAGCAGTACAAGCCAAAGGTCAGCAATTAGCTAAAGCTGCCTGATATATCTTTATTGATCTACCCTATGAAAACATGAAGCTCCCTGCATTGCAGAGAGCTTTTTTGTTATAGGGCAGGCGCAAAATACAATTAAGACACAGCACACAAAAAATGCCTGTTTGATTTATTCAAACAGGCATTTAATTATATAAAACAGTTTTACTGCTATTAATACTGATGAGCTTCGTGCGATACTTCTTCAGCTTCGCGTACAGCTTCGGCAGCAGTAGTGCTGGCAGCATTATCATGGTGGCTTGCAGCCGCGGCCTTTAAACCATCAGCCAAACGCTGGCCATATTCAGGGTCGCACTGGCCGAACAGATCAACCATTTTATCCTGAATGATCTTTTCAGCCGGAGCCAGGGCATCAACCAGGTTATTGATTAAATCTTCCTTTTCCCATTCTTCGTGCTTCCTCCAGCGGTCGCCTGCCTGGCTGAAGTTGTTGGTACGGTCAATGGTCTGGCGTACTAAACGTGAGGCCGGGTATTGCGGCTCGTGGTCGGCGCCTGCCTTTGGCGCTTCCTGCAAACCGTTAAGGTTTGATGGCTCATAGTTTACATGCGGATTAGCACCTTTAGCTACATCCACCATGTAAGTCATCTGCCCGTCGCGCTGGTTGGTTGCAATATGCGTTTTTGGTGCGTTGATAGGCAGTTGCAGGTAGTTAGCACCTACGCGGTAACGCTGTGTATCGGAGTAGGAGAAGGTACGGCCCTGTAGCATCTTGTCATCAGAGAAATCCAGGCCATCTACCAGTACACCGGTACCAAAGGCCACCTGCTCAACCTCAGCAAAGTAATTTTCCGGGTTTTTGTTCAGCGTCATCTTACCTACTGGTAAAAACGGAAACTGATCTTCCGGCCACAGCTTAGTATCATCCAGCGGATCAAAGTCCAGTTCAGGATGCTCATCGTCGCTCATGATTTGCACATTCAGCTCCCATTGCGGAAAGTTGCCTGCCTCAATAGCATCATACAAATCCTGCGTGGCATGGTTAAAGTTTTTGGCCTGGATGGCTTCTGCCTGCGGCTGGGTTAAGTTTTTAATGCCCTGCAGCGGCTCCCAATGATATTTAACCAATACGCCTACACCTTCTTTGTTAACCCATTTGTAGGTGTTAACGCCCGAACCCTGCATTTGGCGGTAGTTTGCCGGGATACCCCAGGGAGAAAACAGGAAGGTAAGCATGTGTACCGACTCGGGCGTATTGCTCATGAAATCGAATATACGCTGGCCGTCCTGCCGGTTGGTGATAGGATCAGGCTTCAAAGAATGCACCATATCCGGAAACTTCATGGCATCGCGGATAAAAAATACTTTCAGATTGTTACCTACTAAGTCCCAGTTACCGTCTTCGGTATAAAACTTAACGGCAAAGCCACGCGGGTCGCGCAGGGTTTCGGGTGAATGACCACCATGGATTACAGATGAAAAACGCACAAATACAGGCGTTTGCTTTCCTTTTTCCTGAAACAGTTTAGCGCGGGTGTATTTAGATGCGGGCTCATTTCCGGCTGTACCATAGGCCTCAAATACGCCATGTGCACCTGCGCCGCGGGCGTGTACCACACGTTCTGGTGTACGCTCACGGTCGAAATGAGAAATTTTTTCAAGAAACTGATAATTCTCTAAGGTGGCCGGGCCGCGGTTGCTTACCGTGCGCAGGTTCTGATTATTAGTAATCGGGTGCCCCTGGCGGGTAGTCAACGTTTTGTTACCGTCCTGGCCAGGCTGCTGACCATTCTGATTCAGATTTTGTTCGTTGCTCATAGTTATAGTTTTT
>CAXTAP010000111.1:1615-10362 GCA_964241965.1 uncultured Mucilaginibacter sp. | reverse complement strand
TATGTTCGTAATAAAAAGAGACGGAAAAACAGAAACGGTTAAATTTGACAAGATAACCGCCCGGGTAGAAAAACTATGCTACGGTTTGAACCCGCACCTCGTTGACTCTATCGACGTGGCTAAAAAAGTAATTGAGGGCCTGTACGATGGCGTAACCACCTCGGAACTTGATAACCTGGCGGCCGAAACCGCAGCCTCGTTAACCACCAAGCATCCGGATTATGCTTTGCTGGCATCGCGCATTGCGGTATCCAACCTGCATAAAAATACCGTCAAGTCGTTTTCTGAAACGATGCGCAGGCTGTACAATTACATAGACCCCAAAAACGGCAAGCCGGCGCCGCTGATTGCTGATGATGTATGGGCCGTGATTGAAGCCAATGCAGAACTGCTGGACAGCACCATCATTTACGACCGCGATTTCGGCTTTGATTATTTTGGTTTTAAAACCCTCGAAAAATCATACCTGCTGAAAGTAGATGGTCGTATTGCCGAGCGCCCGCAGCATTTGTACATGCGGGTGGCTGTAGGGATACACAAACATGATATTGAAAATGTAATTGCCACCTACAACCTGATGAGTGAGCGCTGGTACACGCACGGAACCCCTACCTTGTTCAACGCCGGCACGCCAAAGCCCCAGATGTCGTCATGCTTCCTGCTGACGATGAAGGACGACAGCATAGCGGGGATTTATGATACGCTGAAGCAAACCGCGCAGATTTCGCAGAGCGCAGGCGGCATTGGCTTAAGCATTCATAATATCCGGGCCACCGGTTCGTACATCGGCGGCACCAACGGCACCAGCAATGGCATCATCCCGATGCTGCGTGTGTTTAATGATACTGCCCGCTACGTTGATCAGGGCGGCGGCAAGCGCAAAGGCGCCTTTGCCATCTATTTAGAACCCTGGCATGCAGATATTTTCGAGTTTTTAGATCTGCGCAAAAATCACGGCAAGGAGGAAATGCGCGCCCGCGATTTGTTTTATGCCCTGTGGGTGTCCGATCTGTTTATGCAGCGCGTGGAGGAAAACGGCAACTGGAGCCTGTTTTGCCCGCATGAAGCGCCGGGACTGGCCGACTGCTGGGGCGCTGAGTTTGAGGCCCTGTACACCCGTTATGAAAAGGAAGGCCGCGCCCGCAAAACCATTAAGGCCCAGGAGCTGTGGTTTGCTATATTAGATGCCCAGGTGGAAACCGGTACGCCATACCTGCTGTATAAGGATGCTGCCAACGGCAAATCAAACCAGCAAAATCTGGGTACTATCAAAAGCTCTAACCTGTGTACCGAAATTATGGAGTACACCTCCGAAAAAGAGGTAGCCGTTTGTAACCTGGCTTCGCTGGCGCTGCCCCGCTTTATCAGCAATGGCGTATTCGATCACCAAAAATTATATGAGGTAACCTACCAGGCTACCTTAAACCTGAATAAGGTTATTGATAATAATTATTACCCGATACCCGAGGCAGAGTATTCTAACCTGCGGCACCGGCCGGTTGGCCTGGGCGTACAAGGGTTGGCCGATGCCTTTATTTGCCTGCGCATGCCTTTTGAAAGCGAGGAAGCCCGCCAGCTGAACAAGGAGATATTTGAAACCATCTACTTTGCTGCCATGACGGCCTCCAAGGATCTGGCTATTAAAGACGGCGCTTATGAAACCTTTAAGGGTTCACCGCTTTCGCAAGGCCGTTTCCAGTTTGATATGTGGGGCGTGAAGCCCGACAGCGGCCGCTGGGACTGGGAAAACCTGCGCCTTGATGTAATGAACCATGGCGTGCGCAACTCCCTGCTGGTAGCGCCGATGCCAACAGCATCTACATCACAGATTTTAGGTAATAATGAGTGCTTTGAGCCTTACACCTCTAACATTTACACCCGCCGGGTGCTGAGCGGCGAGTTTGTAATTGTGAACAAGCACCTGCTGCGTGATCTGGTTGAGCGCGGCTTATGGAACAGCCAGATGAAGAACAAAATCATCAGCGCTAACGGTTCCATACAGGATATTGCCGAAATACCTGCTGATTTAAAGGAATTGTACAAAACTGTTTGGGAAATCAAGATGCGCAGCATTATTGATATGGCGGCCGACCGCGGCGCCTATATCTGCCAGTCGCAATCGCTCAATCTGTTTATCAATTCGCCTAACGCCTCCAAACTTACTTCTATGCACTTCTATGCCTGGAAGAAGGGTTTAAAGACCGGTATGTATTACCTGCGTACCCAGGCAGCCTCACAGGCAGTGAAATTTACCATCGAAAACCAGGGCGGTAAAAACATGGAACCGGTTATTCCGGCCGAAGTGGCCCAGATGGCCGATGATGTACCTGCCGGCCCGACCTGTTCTATGGAGGAAGGCTGTGTTAGCTGCTCCGGCTGATGTACGCCAGAACAATAAATTGCAAAGCCCTGAAGTTTAATACTTCGGGGCTTTTTATATTTGTACTGATGATTTATACCAAGCACGAGGTAGTATTATGCGACCGCTGCCGCACCTCCTTTGAGTGCAAGGCCAATGCCTACACTAAATGCCAGTGCAGTACGGTGCAGCTTACCATTAATGAAGTGCAGTATGTAAGCGAATTATACGAGGGCTGCCTTTGTGCCAAATGCCTGCTTGAGCTGCAGCAGGAATACAGGGAAGAAATGGGCTTGTAGCCGGCAGCCTGAAAAGTTTACAGATTTTTATGTTTTGTAAGCATGAGTATTCACCTTTTAATTCAGGGCGTGAAACAATTAAATATAGTCTGTGAACTGTAAGTTAAAAATTTGTACTTCCATAATTTAAGTATCCTGCACTAAACAGGTGAACTAATCAACCAATAAGCTATTATTGCCGGCAGTGGTCAGTCAGCATAAAAAAACAAGTGATTTTAATCTCGCAGGGCTGCCTATATTTGTATTGATATGCAGCAGCCTAACAACCCTTTGCACGGTAAAACCCTCGAAAATATCCTCAACGAACTGGTAGCGCACTATGGCTGGGCAGAACTGGGATACCGCATCCGCATTAATTGCTTTTTAGACAATCCATCCGTCAAATCCAGCCTGAAATTTCTCCGTAGAACGGATTGGGCCCGAAAAAAGGTAGAAGAGTTGTATTTGCAGACAAAAAGTTCTCATTGACTGCCGATTATCTTTTAAAAAACTACACCATATTATGTAGTTAATTGAATATCAACAGGTTAATTGTATATTTTTAATACTACTGTTTGAATGCTGTTTTTCGTTCAGCTAATTTATTTAATTACAAAATCATTAATCCAACTCAAAATAATAGTGTAAATGCATAAAGTGGTGAAATTGAACCGCTAATGAATGTTAATAACTTTTTGGTGGGAAAAAGTGGAGGAAAGTGGAAATTCGTTGTTACTTTTACAATTGAATTTTACCCTACTTGACGGCATGTCTCACTTTTTAGGTGAATTTGAGTGTAAACTGGATGCTAAAGGACGCATGATGATCCCGGCAGGCCTTAAGCGTCAGCTTCCCGAAGCTGAACGTGAAGGCCTTGTGATTAATCGCGGCTTTGAAAAGCATCTGGTGATCTACACCCGTAAGGAATGGGACAAGATTGTTGATGACCTGAGCAAATTGAACCAATACGAAAAACGCACCCGTGAATTCATCCGGTATTTTACCCGCGGCGCTTCCGAGTTATCATTAGATGCGGCTAACCGCGTATTGCTGCCCAAGGCATTAACAGAGTACGCCGGCATCGGTACTGATGTGGTACTGGCCTGCCAGTTTAACAAAATAGAGGTTTGGGATCAGAGGGCGTATGACGCTCAGATGGATAACGCCCCCGAAAACTTTGCCAACCTGGCCGAGGAGGTAATGGGCGGTGCCGGAAGGAGGGGTAATGAGTAACTACCATACGCCGGTAATGCTGCATGAATGTGTGGACGGCCTCAACATCCGCCCCGAAGGTACTTATGTGGATGTCACTTTCGGCGGCGGCGGCCACTCCCGCGAAATACTGAAGCGCTTAAACGGCAACGGCCGCCTGCTGGCCTTTGATCAGGATGAGGATGCGCAGCAAAACAGCATAGCCGATGACCGCTTTGAATTAGTGGACCAGAACTTCAGGTACCTTAAAAATTATTGCCGCCTGCATGATGCCATTCCGGTAAACGGCATACTGGCCGATCTGGGTGTATCTTCCTACCAGTTCGACCAGCCGGAGCGCGGTTTTTCCATCCGCTTTGATGCCGAGCTGGATATGCGCATGAACCAGTCGGCAGAGCTGACTGCTAAGCAAGTAATCAATACTTATGAGGAAGCCGACCTGCACCGAATATTCGGTGTTTACGGCGAAATACAAAACGCCCGGTCATTAGCCCGCACCGTGGTAACCTCAAGGCTCAATGCTCCCATCAGCACCGTAGCCGATTTAAAAAATGCCATCAGCAGCTTAATACCGCGCGGTAAGGAAAATAAATACCTGGCACAGGTTTTCCAGGCGCTGCGCATAGAGGTAAACCAGGAGCTGGAAGCTCTGAAGGATTTTCTGATACAGTCGGCAGAGGTGCTGGAAACCGGCGGCAGGCTGGTTGTAATGTCCTACCATTCACTGGAAGACCGGCTGGTAAAAAACTTTATCGCCAAGGGCAAATTCAGCGGAGAGTTAGAGAAAGATATTTACGGCAATGATAGCCGGCCTATGCAGGCGGTGAGCCGCGGCGCCATTACAGCCACAGCAGAAGAGGTAAAAACAAACAACAGGGCACGTAGCGCTAAATTAAGGATAGCTGTAAAAAAATGAGTAACCGTTTACGCACAGAAATACAGGAGGAAGAAGCAGAAGTGGAGCTGATCGTGAAGGAGCGCCCGAGGCCAGTTGCACCCGACAGGTTCTGGCATAATTTGCTGGGCAAGGGTATCATATCTACTGACTCAGCTACCAAAGCGCTGCCCTTTATTTTTTACCTGGCGCTGCTGGGCATGATTTACATTGGCAACCGCCACCTGGCCGAAAACAACATCCGTGATATTGATAAAATTTCCAAAGAGGTAAAGGAGCTATCCTGGGATTATAAGACTACCAAGGCCGACCTGGCCTTTAAAAGCACTTTAACCGAAGTGGCTAAGCGCGCCGATACCTTAGGCATCAGGCTGCCTGTGGCGCCGCCGCAAAAAATTACAGATCAGGAGGAGGCCCAATGAATATCAGGACCAACATCTTGATGCGCGTATATCTGGCCTTCGGCCTGATATTGCTGTTTGCGCTGGCAGTGGTTATGCAGCTGGGCCGGGTGCAGCTGGCTCAGGGTAAAAAATGGCGCGCCATGGCCGATAGCCTTTCTACCCGTTATGTAAACGTAGAGGCCGCCCGCGGTAACATCTTCGCGGTGGATGGCAGCCTGCTGGCTACCTCGGTGCCCGAATACGAGCTGCACATGGATATGCTGGCCGGCGGCATTGCCGATGATAAGGTATTTTACGAAAAGGTTGACTCACTGGCACTTAAAATGTCGCAGTTTTTTGGTGATAAGTCTGCCCGCGAGTATTCCCGTATTTTCAGGGACGCCCGTAAAGACAGCCTGCGCTACCAGCTGGTGCGCCGCAAGGTAACCTACCAGGAACTGAAGCAGATACGCAAATTCCCTATATTTAATATGGGTAAATATAAAGGCGGGCTTATTATTGTGCAGCAGAATAAGCGTATCCTGCCTTTCCGCACACTGGCCGCCCGCACCATTGGCTATAAGAATGAAAACGTTAAAAACCCGGTAGGGCTGGAGGGCGCCTACGCGGATTACATTAACGGTGAAAGCGGTAAACGCCTGATGCAGCGCATTGCCGGTGGTGTATGGATGCCGGTTAACAGTGAAGATGAATTAGCCCCGAAGGATGGCGCCGACATCATGTCGACCATTGACGTCAACTTTCAGGATGTGGTGCAAAGCGCCCTGAAAAAGGCGCTGATCAAAAGTGAGGCCGACCATGGTACCGCCATCCTGATGGAGGTGGCTACCGGCGAGGTGAGGGCAGTAGCCAATTACACCAAAACTACTGATGGCGACTTTACCGAGCAGTTCAATTATGCTATTGCCGGCAACCAGGATCCCGGTTCTACCTTTAAGGCGGCCTCCTATATGGCTTTGCTGGAAGATAAAAAGATAGATACCAGTTCCATGGTGAATATTGGTTACTACCCGGTGCCGCATCAATCTAAAATTGTAAAGGATTCGCATGGCATTGTTGGCCGGGTTACGGTAAAGAAGGCATTTGAGGAATCATCCAATGCTGCTGTTGCCTATCTGGTGAATACTGCTTACCATAATGATCAGTCGCAGTTCACCGACCACCTGATGGATTGGCACCTGAATGAAAAGCTGGGCTTGCAGATACCCGGAGAAGCGCAGCCGATAGTAAAAACGCCTAACAACAAAAGCTGGAACAAATACCTTACCCTGCCTCAGATGGCTTATGGTTATGAAATGCAGCTTACGCCGCTGAAAATGTTATCGTTTTATAATGCTATAGCCAATAATGGCAGGTACGTAGCCCCGATTTTTGTGCGCGAAATCAGGCGGCTGGGTAACCCGATAGAACATTTTGATGCACGTGTGATTAATCCGAAGATATGTTCGGATGAAACACTGAAAAAAATGCAGGAAATGCTGGAGGGCGTGGTAACGGAAGGTACCGGCAAAGATGTTATTAAAAACCCGCTGTACAGAATTGCCGGTAAAACCGGCACAGCCCAGGTGGCCGATGGGCGGCATGGCTATAAGGCAAAGCTGCAGTACCAGGCTTCATTTTGCGGTTACTTCCCCGCCAATCATCCTAAGTATTCATTAATTGTGGTAATTAATGATCCCAAAAACGGCTATTACGCTGCTTCGGTAGCAGGCCCGCCTTTCAGGGAAATAGCCGATCGTGTGTTTGCCAGCGATTTTGGCGTAGCGCAAAATGAGGCTGCACAACATCTGGCAGGCAATACGCTGCTGCCAAAAGTTAAGGAGGGCAATTTAAATGCGGTGAAGCAGGTATATACCAAACTGGGCGTTAAGCCGCTGTATGCCTCAACCGCTAATACCGTTGATACCAGCAACGGAATACCTTATCAGGAAATAAAATATAAGTCGGGCACGGTACCTGGCGTAGCCGGCATGGGCCTGAGCGATGCCCTCTATGTGCTGGGCAACGCCGGTTACAAGGTAAGTGTACATGGCAGCGGTATTGTAAAAGAACAATCCGTAACGGCCGGCAGCCTGATACCTAAAGGGTCAAAAATAACGATAGAATTGCAATGAAGTATTTGAGCGATATAATGGAGGGTCTCCCTTTTACTGAATTGCAGGGCGCTGCCGATGTGGAAATCAATGCCATTGTATTTGATTCGCGCAAGGTAACGCCGGGTTGCATGTTCGTTGCCGTCAAAGGAACTTTGGTTGACGGGCACGACTACATGGAGCAGGCAGTGAAGGATGGCGCAGTTGCCGTAGTTTGCGAAGACCTGCCCGGGCACACCGTAAATAATGCCGATTTCATTATGGTGGCCGATTCTGCTGTTGCACTGGGTATTATTGCCGCTAATTTTTATGATCGCCCCTCGGAAAAACTGAAGTTGGTTGGCGTAACCGGCACCAATGGCAAAACTACTATTGCCACGCTGCTTTACAAACTGTTCAGGGAACTGGGCTATAAATGCGGATTGCTGTCAACCGTTGAAAATCAGATTAACGGCCAGGTGGTTGCGGCCACGCATACCACGCCCGACCCGATAGCGCTTAACCAACTGCTGAGTGACATGGTAACCAAGGGATGCGATTACTGCTTTATGGAGGTAAGCTCACATGCGGTTGCCCAGCATCGTATTGCCGGGCTAACGTTTGCAGGCGGCGTATTTTCAAACCTTACCCACGACCATTTGGATTATCATAAAACATTTGATAACTATATTAAGGCTAAAAAGGCATTTTTTGACAGCCTGCCAAAAAATGCCTTTGCATTAACCAACGCCGACGACAAGAACGGCAGCGTAATGCTGCAGAACACCAGGGCCTACAGAAAAAGTTATGCCCTTAAAAGCATGGCCGACTACCGGGTAAAGCTACTGGAAAACGAATTCAGCGGCCTGCTGCTGAATGTTGACGGCGAAGATGTTTGGTTTAAACTGGTAGGAACCTTCAACGCTTACAACCTGCTGGCTGTATATGCTACTGCTTTACTGCTGGAGCAGGATAAGGCGCATGTATTAACCGCCCTGAGCAAACTGACCGGCGCTGAGGGCCGGTTTGATTATATAACATCGCCTGATAAAATTATTGGTATTGTAGATTATGCTCATACGCCCGATGCGGTGCAGAATGTGCTAAGTACCATCCGAGACATCCGTAAGGGAACTGAAAAGGTAATTACCATCATTGGCTGCGGCGGCGACCGGGATAAAGCCAAGCGCCCCGTAATGGCCAGGGTGGCCTGCGACTGGAGTGATAAGGTGATCCTGACTTCGGATAATCCCCGCTCTGAAGACCCTGATCAGATCATCAGGGATATGCAGGCTGGGGTGGATGCCGTTAACCAGCGTAAAACCTTAAGTATTACTGACCGGAGGGAAGCCATTAAAACGGCTGTACACCTTGCCCAGCCCGGCGACATCATATTGCTTGCCGGAAAGGGCCACGAAAAATACCAGGACACCAACGGCATAAAAAGCCACTTTGACGATAAGGAAGAACTGCTTGCACAATTTAAAATGATGTGCTGATGTGCAGATTTCAGATGTGCAGATTATT
>CAXTAP010000111.1:0-1515 GCA_964241965.1 uncultured Mucilaginibacter sp. | reverse complement strand
GAATAATTAAAAATGAGTAACCGGCCAAATTTGATAGTTGAATTAACTTTTCAGTTTGCTTTGAAAGCGATTGAGTTTACGGAGCTACTCCAGTCTCAAAAGAAGTATAACATGGCTAATCAGCTTTTCAGAAGCGGCACATCAGTAGGGGCAAATGTAAGGGAAGCTCAGGGTGCCGAAAGCAAAAATGACTTTAAACATAAGTGCAAACTGGCTTATAAAGAAGCGGAGGAAACAGAATACTGGCTCTTGCTATGCGAAGGGGTTACAAGTTATCCAAGCCATCCGGACTTACTTACAGACATACAAAGTATAATTAAAGTATTAGGAAAAATAATATCATCAACTAAATAAAAACTGCATCTCTGCAAGTCATGCATGTTGCAAAATCATTTGCACATCCGCACATCTGCATATATGCACATTATGAAATATGCTTTATTACCTTTTTAGCTATTTAAACCGAAACTATAATATACCAGGTGCAGGTGTATTTCAATATATCACGTTTCGTACGGCTATGGCGGTAATTGTATCGTTGATTGTAACTACTGTTTTCGGGCGCAGGTTGATTGATTACCTGCGGTTTAAGCAGGTGGGAGAAACCGTACGGAATTTAGGTTTGGAGGGCCAGATGCAAAAGGCAGGAACGCCTACGATGGGCGGCATCATCATTTTGCTGGGTATATTGACGCCAACGCTGCTGTTTGCCAAGCTGGATAATATCTATATCATCCTGATGCTGGTAACCACGGTCTGGCTGGGCAGTATCGGCTTTCTGGATGATTACATTAAGGTATTCAAAAAGAACAAGGAGGGCCTGGCCGGCCGGTTCAAAATTGTAGGCCAGGTTGGCCTGTCGCTTATCGTGGGCTGGACGATGTATTTTCACAGTGACATCATCATCCGTCAGGAAGTTAAGCTGCCTGTAAAGTATGATGTACCTGTAAACTTTCACATGAGGGGTAATGCACAGGTGTACACGCAGGATGTAAAGTCCACTAAAACCACTATGCCATTCTACAAAAACAACGAATTTGATTACGGTAAGGTGCTTAAGTTTATCAGTCCGGCATTTGGCGAACGCTATGCGCTGCTGGTGTTTTTAAGCTTCGTTATCTTCATTATCACCTTTATTTCAAACGGGGCTAACATTACCGATGGCATTGATGGCCTGGCTACCGGCACATCGGCCATTATCGGTATCACGCTGGCCATTCTGGCCTATGTATCAGGTAACGTGGTTGTGGCCGATTACCTGAACATTATGTACATCCCCGATTCGGGTGAGCTGGTGATATTTGCCGGGGCCTTTGTGGGGGCTTGTGTAGGCTTTTTGTGGTATAACTCCTACCCGGCTCAGGTTTTTATGGGCGATACCGGCAGTTTGGCCATAGGCGGCATCATTGCCGTATTTGCCATCATGATACGGAAGGAACTGCTGCTGCCGGTACTGTGCGGCGTATTTCTGATCGAAAACATCTCGGTTATTATGCAGGTTGGCTGGTTCAAGGT
>CAXTAP010000110.1:9050-10575 GCA_964241965.1 uncultured Mucilaginibacter sp. | reverse complement strand
ACCAGCTACGCCAAAGCCCTGCAGCTGAGCACCGAATTTGCCGAAAAACTGCTGGAGCTGATTCATGGCGAATCCATCCGCAAGCAAACCGAAATCATGAACAAGGGCCAGGCCGCTCAGCCCCATGAAAATTTAACGCACGCCTGAATTAGTATTCCTCCCAATTGTTATTTCGAGCGATAGCGGGACATCTTTTCGAAGCAATAAGTATGCAGCAGAAGATTTCCCGCTATCGCTCGAAATGACATGTTATAATTTTAACGAACATGCCTTCGTCCAGCATCATTATATCGGCGCCGTCCAAAATTATCAATGCCACCGTACAGCTTACCGGTTCTAAAAGCGAGTGCAACCGTGCCCTGATTATTGAAGCCCTGAGCCGGGGAACGGTTAAGGTTGAAAATATTTCGGATGCTGCGGATACCGTTACGCTTACGGGAATTTTGAAAAGTCAGAAGTCAAGGGTCAACAGTAAAGGCAATGCTGTTGATACGGTTGCCGGAGTAAATATAGGTCCTGCCGGTACGGCCATGCGTTTTTTAACAGCCTATTATGCTTTGCAGCACGAGGAAGTTATCCTGACCGGCTCGGAAAGGATGAAGCAGCGCCCTATTGGTATCCTGGTGGATGCCCTGCGCCGGCTGGGTGCTGATATTGATTATGCGGAACAGGATGGTTACCCTCCCCTGCATATTAAAGGCGGCTTTGAACAGATTACCAGCCAGCTCAGTATCAAGGGGAATATCAGCAGTCAGTACATCACCGCCCTGTTATTAATTGCCCCGCAGCTGTCAGAGGGTTTGCAGCTGCATATTGAGGGTGAGCTGACTTCGCGCCCCTATGTGGAAATGACCCTTTCTATGCTGCAGCAGGCTGGTGTACAGCACACCTGGGAGGATAATTTGATTATGATAGCAAACCAGCCTTTTGCGCAAACCAGCCTATGGGTAGAACCCGACTGGAGTGCGGCTTCCTACTGGTACGCTGTGGCAGCACTGGCTGATGAAGCCGAAATATTTCTGCCCGGCTTAACTTCATACAGCCTGCAGGGCGATAGCGTAATTACCGAGCTGATGGCTAATTTCGGTATTACCTCGCAGTTCAGGGATGGCGGCGTGCACCTCAAGAAAGAGCCCAAGCCCCTTGTGCGCAAGATATTTGACTTAAAGGCTTGCCCCGACCTGGCGCAAACCATCATTGTAGTATGTGCCGCCTTGGGCCACGATGCTACCTTTACCGGCTTGGAAACCCTGAAAATTAAGGAAACCGACCGGATAGCTGCCTTACAGAACGAACTTGGCAAAATCGGCGTGAAGCTGACAGAAAAGGGGCAGGTATATAAGCTGGATTGCAGCGAAAAAACTATTCCGGAAAAGGTAGTTATTCACACGTATGAGGATCACCGCATGGCCATGTCCTTTGCACCCCTGGCTTTGATCATCCCGCAGGTAGAAATTGAGGACGCACAGGTGGTAGAAAAATCATACCCTGCCTTTTGGGACGATTTCAGGAAGGCTGGGTTTAT
>CAXTAP010000110.1:6759-8950 GCA_964241965.1 uncultured Mucilaginibacter sp. | reverse complement strand
TTTTGTATGCTGCCGGCGTTTTTATAACTTTCAGCCAGGGGTATCAAATCACTGATGTCGGCATCATCGCTCACATAAATCACCTGCGCAGCATGTATGTGCGGCGGCGCCCATAAGGCAAAGCTGCTGTTCAGGCTGGTAACATCCGGCAGTCCGTATTGTACATGGTAATGATGTAGGGCAGCAGCCTCGCCATAGTTATCTGTAAAAATGATGGTTTGCGCCTGCTCACTGCGGGGCAGCTGGCGGTAGGTTCCGGCCACCAGGCGGGTCATCTCCTCCCAGCCCAGCATATCGGCGTAATCCTGCGTTATAGCGTGCACTTTACGGTCTTCCCAGGTAGTGAACATATTTAAAACCGGCACATGCCGGTGTACAAACTTAAAGAATACAATGGTTGACCTCATTGGCAATACAGGCAACACCACCGGCAAAAACAACAAGGAGGGCAGCAGCATGGCGGCCGTTACAGCCATACGCAGGGCATAACGACGCCGCGCCGTCAGCCGCTCAATGGCGTAACCGCCGGCTGCAAACAGCATGGGGTATGCACCAAACAAATAATAACCCTTGCCATTCATCTTTAACAGGAAGATGAATACCAGCAGGTAGGCAAATGCCATAAAACGATACTCCTTCAGTCGTTTATCCAGCAACAGCGCAACAAAGCCGGTAAGCCACAGCACGCCGAACAAACCATTAACCAGCAACTGCTCCTTAATAAAATCGGCCGGGTTAAGGTAGCTGAGCTGTAACTGCTTTAGTTTGTGCATGTGGGTAA
Organism: uncultured Mucilaginibacter sp.; assembly: GCA_964241965.1. Taxonomy (GTDB): domain Bacteria; phylum Bacteroidota; class Bacteroidia; order Sphingobacteriales; family Sphingobacteriaceae; genus Mucilaginibacter. The sequence continues at coordinate 8,169 of CAXTAP010000110.1, read as the reverse complement.
TAAAGGGCCAGTGATGCTGATATTGCCAGATAACGTTGGGCATAAAAATAATGGTGGTCATGAGCAGCATCACCAAGACAGCCTTGTTCCACAGCAGCTTTCGCTGCGGCGTTAGCAGCACACCCAACAGTAAGGCAACGGCAAAAAACGCCATGGTATACTTAGTGAGCATACCTATACCTGTTATTGCGCCGAGCCAGTATAAACAGCCGTTTTGCCGGGTGTTGATATACTTTACTACCAGCCAGGCAGCTATAAGCCACCATAGCTGATCGAATACAACCGGCTGAAAAAGGTAATCGCTGGCGGCAAAGGCCGGAGCAAAGATTGTGCTGAGGCAGGCCAGTGCAATGGCAAACCGACTGCCCTTAAGTTCTGCCGTGAGCAAACCGGTAAACCATACCAGCAAGCCGGCTGCAACAGTCGGGAAAATACGCGCAGCTGCAACTGAGTTACCAAAGACATGGGTAGCCAGGTAGGCCAGCAGTCCAATAAACGGGGGCACTTCCTTATATCCCCAGGTCAGATGGTCGCCCAGCGCCAGGTGCAGCAGCTCGTCCCGGTGGAAACCGAAATGAGGGACAGCCACCAGATTAAGCGCAGCCTTGAGCGCAACGAAAATGAGGATGAACGGATAATAATTGCGGAGATTGCCTTTTTGTGATGTTTCCATGTTGAGGTTAGTTAAAAGTAAGTAGTATTTTTGAAATTTATTGCACAGAACGCCTGCCCGTGAATTTATCCATCAAAAATATGGTTTGCCTCCGCTGTAAAATAGCAGTGCGCGATTTGCTTACCCAGGCAGGCTATACAGTTACAGCCGTGGATCTTGGCGAAGCTGAGATTGCTGAAAGCCTGACTGCTAAACAGCTTAAGGAAACCGACCGCAGGCTTAGGCAAATCGGATTTGAGCTGATAGAGGATCACAAGAGCAACATGGTAAAGAAGATTAAAAATCTGATCATTGAATTGATTTATGATCAGGAGCCTGTGCAGATTAACTTGTCTGATTACCTGACGGCCCGTTTGCCCTACGAGTATAATTACCTCAGCAACCTGTTCTCCGAACAGGAAAACAATACCATCGAAAAATTTTACATTCAGCAAAAAATTGAGCGGGTAAAGGAACTGCTTACTTATAATGAGCTTACCCTTGGTCAGATTGCTTATCAGCTCGGTTACAGCAGTGTGGCGCACCTTTCCAACCAGTTTAAAAAAATTACCGGTTTTACGCCCGGCTACTTTAAAACCATAAAAACACACAAAAGGCAGAATATCGAGGAACTGTAAATGTTGCAACTCATTCATGAAATAGTGTAAGGGCAGCCCTGCGGCGCTGCGGTAACTTTGCAGAATGAATTTTTCTGCAATGACACACACCTATCAAATATCCGGGCTTACCTGTACCGG
>CAXTAP010000110.1:2288-6659 GCA_964241965.1 uncultured Mucilaginibacter sp. | reverse complement strand
CTGACGTTTTCTTTCTTCAAACTGCTGGACCTGGATGGCTTTGCAGGCAGCTATGCCATGTATGATGTTGTGGCCAAAAGATTTAAAGTGTGGGGTTATTTTTATGTATTGATTGAACTGTCGCTCGGTCTGGCATTCGCGGCAGATTTCAACCCGGTATTAACTAATGCAATTGCCCTGATTGTAATGCTGGTTAGCATTGTTGGTGTGCTGCAAAGCGTATGGAATAGAAAAACCATTCAGTGTGCCTGTTTGGGCGCAGTGTTTAACCTGCCCATGAGCACCGTAACTATTATTGAGGATAGCCTGATGATTGCCATGAGCGGAATCATGCTGGTTGCGTTACGATGATTCATTGATTTTTGATAGGTATTATCATAGATTCTTCAGCTGGAATTCAATTAAACAGAGTTGTAAGAAATTGTCGAGGTAAACTTCTTTAACCGCTTGAAAATCTTTTGATATTAAAGAGATTGCAAGCGTTCATCTTCGTATTGCATTGACAATACAGCTACTAAGGCAATAATGCGCATATTTATATTATGGCTAGGTTTCTTATGCTGTTATGGTATTTCTATAAGCCTTTGTTTGTGCTTAATGTTATATTTACTTTAAGCGCTTTGTATATCGTTGTTAAATACGGACTGCCTGCCTTCGCGGTAGCTGTTTCGTTCAAATTAATTAGTTATACAGCTGGCACAACTTATCAATCTCTCAAAGCCGACAATGCTTATTATTATTTCCGGAATGTTGGACGATCTGTGCGCAGGTTATACCTTTATAGTTACCTGTTCGACTTTGTTGTTTTTTTGCTGATGGTTTCCTTTTATATTGTCATAAGTTATGCCCCTGCTACAAGCTGATAGTATATTATTAAATTATAACAATCGAAAAATACTCCAAAATGTATCACTGCAATGCCAAACCAGTGAGATAATAGGTATTCTTGGCCGCAATGGTTCAGGTAAGTCAAGCCTGTTGAAGATAATATTTGGCTCTATTATTTGTGATAATAAATACCTGAGCATTGATGGAAAGGTTTTACAGAAAGGGTATTACCAAAACCAAATTGCTTACCTGCCTCAGCACAATTATTTACCGCAAAGCGTCAGAATTAGGCATTTAGCTAAATTATTGGTGCATCCAGGTGCTTGGGATGAATTTCGCAGCCACAATTTGTACCGGCTGCATGCTGAAAGCACAGCCGGGCAGTTATCGGGCGGCGAACTCCGGCTGCTGGAAACATTGATGATTTTGTACACCAGTGCGCCATTTATTTTGCTGGATGAGCCATTTACCCACATCTCTCCTGTACAGGTGGAAACCTTGAAAAACTTAATTAAAAGCAGAGCGGACCACAAAGGAATAATAATTACCGACCATCAATATCACCATGTGCTTAATGTAGCCCAGCGCCTGATATTAATTCAAAATGGCAGCACGATACCGGTTGAGAATTATAACGATTTGATAATTTACGGTTATCTTAGCGGCAGCTAAACACACTGATTTCACATGACGATACCTATATATCAGGCGGATGCCTTTACCAGCCGGCTGTTTGGCGGCAACCCGGCGGCAGTGTGCCCGTTAACCGGGTGGCTGCCCGACGATGTGATGCAAAAAATCGCACTGGAAAACAACCTGGCCGAAACCGCCTTTTTTGTAAAAACAGCCGATGGCTACCACCTGCGCTGGTTTACCCCTGAGTTAGAGATTGATCTTTGCGGCCACGCTACCTTAGCTGCATCACATGTTATATTTACAGAGTTAGGTTATGGTGATGATGCCATCCGGTTTACCACGCAGCAGGCCGGCACGCTGGTTGTAACCCGAAGCGACGATAGATACACGCTCGATTTCCCGTCGCGGCCGCCCTATGATACCGAGATACCGGCAGGACTGATTGAGGCGCTGGGCGGCAGGCAGCCGCTGCACACCCTAAGATCGAGGGATTATTTTCTGGTATATGAGCAGGAAGACGACATCCTGAACATCAGGCCCGACCATGCCTATCTGTCAAAGATTGATGCCATCGGCGTTATTGTTACCGCACCTGGCAACGACGCTGATTTTGTATCGCGCTTCTTTGCTCCGGCAGCCAGCGTGCCCGAAGATCCGGTTACCGGCTCAGCACACTGTAACCTCATCCCCTATTGGGCTGAGCGACTGGGAAAATCAGAGCTGCATGCCTATCAGCTCTCTGCCCGCAAGGGCGAGCTATGGTGCGAACTCAAGGGCGACCGTGTGCTGATGAGCGGCCATGCGGTTACTTATTTGAAAGGGGAGATTTATGTATAATGAATAATTAAGGCATAAAGTAACGCTGCAATAACTGAAGATCGCTGTTAAAGCAACATATTTAAAAGTTATTTTAATAATGGCAGAGGCTTCAATCATACATCTTTATTAAAAAGGAACCTTATATTTGATAATACCTTTCATCATTAAACTCAAATAACATGTCACCAAAAGTTAGAAGCATCATTGGCTGGGTGCTCACCGCCGTTATCACTTTTATATTTGCAGGCAGTGCCTACGCAAAATTAGCCGGCAGTCCGCAAGCTGTAAAAGGGGCCACAGCTTTAGGTTTGTCGGCAGGCGCATTTCAATTGCTTGGCGTGGTGGAAGTGCTTTCGCTGATATTATTTATCATTCCGCGTACCGGCTTACTGGGCACTTTGCTGCTGGCTGCCTATTTAGGCGGTGCCATTGCCACACATCTGGAACATCAGCAAGCTATTACTGCACCGGTTGTTATTCAGTGCATAGTCTGGATTACGGCCACTATACGCTTCCCTGAACTGAGCCGGAGACTGATGGGCAACCCCGCAATTTAAAACGCTAAAAATTTCCTCCCGGAAACAAATAATATTAAATGGTGTCAGCCTGATGAGAGCAGTCAGACTGTTTCGCGCGCTTTACAACAAACATCTGAAACCCCTTTGTATTAAGCAATGAATTTATAAAGCAAGAAAATATAGCTATGTTTGGTTCCTGAATCAAAAGGATCTGCAAGCTTCATTCATGAGTAAGTTCGGGACGTATTTAAAAACCAGAAATTTTCGGAATACCATGCTGGCTGCTTTAGGCAGCAGTATCACATTATTGCTAATCGCTTACTTTAGCCTGGGTTACTATACCCGCCACGGCGAAGGGGTTCCTGTACCCAAACTCAAGGGGCTGCCCATCGAGCGGGCGATGGGCCTGCTGGAAGAGCAGGGTTTCAGGTATCAGATTGATTCCGTTTACATTCAGGACCAGCCTCCGGGCACTGTACTGGAGCAGGACCCCGATGCGGGCACCAACGTTAAGGAGAACCGCACCATTTACTTAACCATAGTTACCCGCAATGCACCTGATGTTGCCCTGCCCAACCTGGAGCAGAGCACCTACCGCGAGGCTGTGGCCACCCTGGCCAACTACGGCCTCAAGGTGGGCGATACAACCTACACCGCCGACATAGCCCGCGACCGCGTATTAATGGTAAAGCTGGGCGGCAGGCCCATCACTACCGGTACCAAGCTACCCAAAGGTTCAAGCGTAACGCTGGTACTGGGCGACGGGGCAGGCGCCAGCGAACAGGATATTCCTGATCTGATTAACCTGGACCTGGATGCGGCGCGGTTTGCCATCAAGGGCGCACAGCTTAACATAGGCACCATTACTTATCAGGGGCTCATTACCGATTCTACCAATCTCATCGTGGTAGGGCAAATGCCAATGAAAACAGATTCGGTATCAAAGGCCAGCATTGGCACACGCATTAACTTAACGGTTTCACAGGGAAAGAAAACAGATGAACAGCAACAGCCGGCCCCGCCGCCCGACCAGGAGCCCAAGCCTTAGCGCCGCCGAACTGGCAGCACGCCTGCAAAGCGACGAACAACTATACCTGCTCGATGTACGCGAGCCCATTGAATTTCACACTTTCAATATCGGCGGCGTTAACATTCCGCTGGGGCAGTTAACTGCCGGGGCAGTGCAGCCGGGTGTGGCTAAAACAACCGAAATAATTGTAATATGCAAGGTAGGGCTGCGAAGCAAAACTGCCCAGTCACTGCTGAACCAAATGGGTTATACCAACGTTAAAAATTTAGAGGGCGGCCTGATGGCCGTCCGCAGAATAAACCAATAAGAACATCTGATTGCTATGGCTGATCAAAATTTAAAAACCGGCGGTACGGGCCGGAAGTTTATCATTGCCCTTATCGCCATTTTTGTGCTGGCGCTCCTCATCACCGGCGTTAATTATTACCTGCGCTATTATGGTCCCAATGTAACCGGCAGGCAGGATTATCTCTATATTCACACCGGCGCTCAGTTTCAGGATGTTTATCAAACCATCCGCCGGGAGGGCATTGTTCGCGA
>CAXTAP010000110.1:0-2188 GCA_964241965.1 uncultured Mucilaginibacter sp. | reverse complement strand
CGCCTGCTCGACTCGGCAGACTTTGTGAAGCAATACGGCTTTACTCCGGATAATGTATATACCATGTTTCTGCCCAACAGCTATCAGCTGTTCTGGAACACAACGCCCGAGAAATTTTTTAAGCGGATGTACACAGAATATCAGAAATTCTGGACGCCGGAAAGGAAACAGCAGGCGGCTGATATTAACTTAAACCCGGTGCAGGTTTCCATTCTTGCCTCTATTGTAGATGCAGAAGCCCTGCACGATGATGAAATGCCAGCCGTTGCCGGCCTTTACCTCAACCGCCTTAAAAAAGGCATGAAACTGGAAGCCGACCCAACCGTAATTTATGCCACCGGAGATTTTACCATTAAGCGTGTGCTGAACAAATATCTGGTGAACCCCTCACCGTTTAATACCTATCAGCACGCGGGTCTGCCGCCGGGGCCCATCATGATGCCATCAGTGAATGCAGTAAAGGCTGTGCTGAACTATAAAAAGCATGATTACCTGTATATGTGCGCCAAAGATGATTTTTCGGGTTATCACAATTTTGCCAGCAACATGGCCGATCACCTGGTTAACGCCCGCCGTTTTCAGCAGGCGCTTAATGAAAGGGGTATCAAGCGCTAATGTTCAGCCATACTGCCAAAATAAGGGTTCGCTATGCTGAAACCGACCAGATGGGCTATATGTATTACGGCAATTATGCGCAGTTTTACGAGGTGGGCCGGGTGGAAATGCTGCGCAGCCTCGGCATGACTTACAGTGGCATGGAAGCTTCGGGTGTGATGATGCCGGTACTTGAAATGAATTGCAGATACCTGAAACCGGCCCTGTACGACGAGGAAATTACCGTCAAGGTAATTGTGAACAAAATGCCGGGAATACGCATTCACTTCAGTTACGAGCTTTATAATGAGGGGCAGGAGCTCATTAACACCGGCGAAACGCTTCTGGTATTTATCAACATGAAAACCAGTCGCCCCTGCCTGCCTCCGCAGGAATTTATTGACAAGTTAAGGCCATACTTTAAGTAGCTTTGTGTAAATGAAATGGGTGCATCGGTTTTTATCGGGGTTTGGCTGTTACCGCTATTTCATCGAGTGGACAAAAACGGTTTACCTGCCGGGTTTCAGGCCGCTGCCGCTGCATACCGTTGGCGGTTTCTTCTTTCATGAAATACAGCAGGAAGCCATCGTCAATAAGGCATCTTCCCTGGCCTACAGCTTTATGCTGGCGCTATTCCCGGCAACTATATTTCTGTTCACCCTGATTCCCTACATTCCTATTCCTCATTTTCAGGATAACCTGTTGAAGCTCATTAGTATCATTATGCCCAGCAACACCTTTAAGGCGCTGAACGGTACCCTGCGGGACATTATTAAGCATCAAAACGGTAAGCTGTTATCTTTCGGGTTCGCTTCGGCCCTGTACTTTGCCGCCAACGGCGTATATAAGCTGATGCAGGCATTCAATAAATCATCGCTGATTGTGGAAACCCGCAGCTGGGTAAAGCGCCGCTGCGTATCGCTGCTGCTTACCGTTATCATCAGCATCGGCTTCATCCTGGCTATTTCCATCATGATTGCCGGGCAGGGCGTTATCAGCTTCTTTCAGGCGAGGCTTTTTTCAAACGGGTACTTTTGGGTACAGCTCATTGCCATCTCCCGATGGATTGTTGTTGTGCTCATCTTTTTTATTACCGTATCCATCCTGTATCGCTATGGCCCTGCGCATAAGCGGCGGTGGAAGTTTCTGAGCCCCGGTTCCATACTGGCAACAGCGCTGGCAGTAATTATCTCCCTGGGGTTTACCTACTATATCAATCATTTCTCATCCTACAACAAAATTTATGGTTCTATAGGCACATTAATTGTGATGATGCTGTGGCTGTACCTCAACTCCTTTATTATACTGATCGGTTTTGAACTGAATGCCAGCATTGACCTGTCAAAGCAAAGCGTAAAAATCGTTCAGCCAAAATTCAATGCTTTTAAAGCGGCAAATAGGGCGTAACCAATTCATTGACAACATTTTATCATCACCTGGTTTGAAATATTAAAAAAAGTAACTTCAAATTTGCCAATTCAGCCGGGATTTGTACTTTTGTCCCCGGAGAGCTGGCAGAGTGGTCGATTGCGGCAGTCTTGAAAACTGTTGAACTGTGAAAGGTTCCTGGGGTTCGAATCCCTAGCTCTCCGCC
>CAXTAP010000109.1:0-10770 GCA_964241965.1 uncultured Mucilaginibacter sp. | reverse complement strand
TTAACTTGCCGCCGCATTCCGCTTCATGAAGATTTTATTCGCCATACAGGGTACAGGTAACGGGCACATCAGCCGGGCCAGGGAAATTTTGCCGCTGCTGCAGCAATACGGCGAGGTTGATCTGCTCATTAGCGGTACGGAGGCCGAGGTATCGCTTTCGCAGCCGCTTAAATACAAGCTGCACGGCTTCAGCTTCGTGTTTGGCAGGCGGGGCGGGGTTGACCAGTGGGCTACCTTCAAGCTCATGAATCTGCGCCGCCTGTGGCGCGATATGCACAGCCTTCCCCTCAGCCAGTACAACCTCATCATCAATGATTTTGAACCGGTAAGCGCCTGGGCCTGCCGGCTGCAAAAAATACCTTCGGTGTCGCTCAGTCATCAGTGCTCGTTTGTATCGCCGCATACCCCCCGGCCGCAAAAATGGAATTACGCCGAGTGGCTGTTTAAGTATTATTCGCCTGCTACCTACCATGTAGGTTTCCATTTTGAGCGGTATGATGATTTTATCCATACCCCGGTTATCCGCAGCGAAATCCGCAGCAGGCAGCCCGAAAATCATGGTCATTACACGGTTTACCTGCCCGCTTATGATGATAGAACGCTGATCAGGCACCTCAGCAAGGCAGGCGGGGTGCAGTGGCAGGTGTTTTCCAAACGGCAGAAAACTACGTATAAAACCGGTAATGTACAGGTAGCGCCTGTTGATAATGCGGCCTTTAACCTGAGCATGGCCAACTGTGAGGGCCTGCTCACCGGCGGCGGTTTTGAAGGCCCGGCAGAAGCCTTATACCTGCAAAAGAAGGTATTGATGATACCCATGAAGGGGCAGTATGAGCAGCAATGCAATGCGCTGGCCGCCTCCCGCCTGGGCGTGCCGGTAATTGAGGAAATTAACCACAGCTTTGCCGCCAGCCTTAACCGCTGGATTGAGGACGACAGGCGGGTACAGGTCAGCTTCCCCGATGAAACGGCCCGTATTGTGGACCGGCTGGTGAAGGATTATGCACGCCCTTAAAGTCATAACTTTTGTGTTTTACCACTACAATGGATTTGAGTGTAAACAGGGGTTTATGGCAAACCCGGTAAGGGGTTAGCGGCTGCATAGTCCGCCCTCAACGTGTTATCCATTTTAGGTTGAACGCTTTTTTAGCTAATATTGCACACCTCAAAACAGGCTGCAAAACTCAATGATCGGTATCTTTCGTACCTTTAACCCGCTTAATGTAATCTGGCTGGCACTGCTGCTGTTCATTATGCGGGTAGGCTATGCCTTTCAGCTGCCCGGTCAAACCCGCTTTGTGCTGCTGGAGCCTTATGCGCAAAGCGTAATTCCCCTGGCGTATCAGAACTTTTTATCGCCTGGCGCTAACATGATAGCCGCTGCCGCAGTGGTGCTGCTGCAGGCCGTGCTGCTCAATTACCTGATTAACTTTTATAACCTGCTGGGCAAGCCTACCTTTTTGCCGGCGCTGATGTACGTGGTAATTACCGGGTTATTTACCCAGTTCTTAACGCTCAGTCCGGCGCTGATCTGTAATTTCTTTATTATCTGGATGCTGGCTAAGCTGGTGGGCCTGTATAAGGCCGAAGATGCCAAATCCCTGGCGTATGATTTGGGTTTGCTGGTGGCCGCCGGCACGCTTGTTTACTTTCCCTTCATTTTCCTGATCCTGGCGGTATGGATAGCGCTCATTATCTTCCGCCCGTTCGACTGGCGCGATTATGCGGCCAGCCTTATCGGCTATGCCACCGTATTTTTTTTCCTGGCTGTGTTTTATTATCTGAACGACAGGCTGGGCAGCTTTTACAGGATATGGCTGCCCCTGGGTACCAAGTTCCCTGACCGGCTCAAAATTGATTACTATGATTACCTGGTGCTCATACCGGTAATCATCATCATTGTGTTAGGTACATTCAAGCTGCAGGAAAATTTTTTCAGGAGCTATGTGCTTATCCGCAAAACCTTTCAGCTGCTGTTTCTGATGTTCGTTATTGCAGGAGCTGCCTTTTATGTGGAGCCGCGTTTTCAATTAAACCACTTTATGCTGTGTGCAGTGCCGGTAGCTGTATTTTTCTCTTATTACTTTCTGTATGCAGGTAAAAAATGGGTGTACGAAAGCCTGTTCCTCATCCTGCTGGCCAGTATAATATATTTTCAGTTTAACACTTTTTAACTTTTACATTCGTTGAGGTTTAAGGTGTTATGTTAGTTTTGTAACATGAAGTTTGGTGTAGTTATTTTTCCGGGTTCAAATTGTGATGAGGACATTATTTATGTACTCGAGAAGATTATGAACCAGCAGGTGGTTCGCCTATGGCACAAGGACCACAACCTGCAGGGCGCTGATGTAATTATTCTGCCCGGCGGTTTCTCCTTCGGCGATTATCTGCGTTCCGGCGCTATTGCCCGCTTTTCGCCCATTATGCAGGAGGTTATTCAGTTTGCCGGCAGGGGCGGCTATGTGCTGGGTATCTGCAACGGTTTCCAGATACTGGCCGAGGCCGGCCTGGTGCCCGGTGCGCTGCTGCACAATAAAAACCGCAAGTTTATCTGCAAAAATATTTACCTGCGGGCGCAAACCAATAACTCGCTGCTTACCTCGCAGCTGGATGTGGATCAGGCCCTTAAAATACCGGTTGCGCACGGCGAAGGCAATTACTTTGCCGATGAAGACACCCTGAAAGCGCTGAACGATAACGACCAGATTTTGTTCAGATACACTGATGAGGCCGGTAATATTACCACCGAGGCCAACCATAATGGTTCGGTTGAAAACATTGCCGGGGTTTGCAACAGCAGCCGTAACGTATTTGCCCTGATGCCTCACCCTGAGCGTGCTGCCGACAGCCTGCTGGGTAATCAGGACGGGCTGGCAATTTTTGAATCCATATTGGCGGTAGCAAGGGCCTGATGACCAGTTTGGTGGTGGATGTGGGCAATACACATACCAAGCTTGCCGTATTCGGCGGGTATGAGATGCTGCATACGGAGCGCCTGGAGAGCCTCAGCACCGCACAGATAAATGAGCGGATAAACCGCTTCCGGGTAAGCCGGATATTAATATCATCGGTAAAATCAGGCGAACAGGAGTGGCAAAACGGATTGGAGCCTCACGTGCCTGTTAGTTACTTTAACAGGGGAATGGCTGTAATGTTGAACAACCGCTACCGTACGCCTGAAACGCTGGGTTTGGACAGGCTGGCCGCTGTGATAGGCGCCTGCAAGCTTTACCCCGGCAAAAGCAGCCTGATTATTGACGGGGGCACCTGTATTACCTATGACTGGGTAGATGCCGGCCGTAACTATTATGGCGGCAGCATATCGCCGGGGCTTGCTATGCGCTTCAAGGCGTTGCAGCAATATACGGCGGCATTACCGCTGTTAGCTGCCGATGCCGGTTTAGAGGCTGCCTACGGCGATGATACCCCAACGGCTATCCGCACTGGTGTGCAAAACGGAATAAAATACGAACTGGAAGGCTTTATCGGCGCTTTCAGCAAATTAAGGCCCGAAGGCATAAACATAATACTCACCGGCGGCGATAGTGTTTTTTTTGATACTCTATTGAAAAATAGCATCTTTGCCGCCTGCATTATACAGGAACCCTACCTCGTACTGAAGGGATTAAACGCAGCGATACAAGAGCATAATGATTAATTGTACCAGAATTTTACTTGTTTTTTTAATAATAGGCGGTGCATTGAGCGCTTCGGCACAGTCAACGGCTACCACCAGCACACCTTACTCGCGCTACGGTTTAGGTTTGGTGGATGAGGCCCTGCTGCCGCAAAGCCGCGGTATGGGCGGCATTGCCACTGCCATTAACGAAATTGGCGGTTACAGCAATATTAACCCGCTTAACCCGGCCTCTTACAGCGCTATCCACCTCACTGCTTTTGATATCGGCGTTTACAACAATATTTCCCTGCTGAGCCAGGCCAATGTTTCCAGCAATCAGCCCAACTCAAATTTCAGGCTCAGCCACTTTGCCTTTGCAGCCCCGGTAAGCAAGCGGTCGGCCATTAGCTTTGGCTTGCTGCCTTATACTGAACTGGGTTATAACTATACTACCAGCAGCGTACACAAGGCTTCAACCGCCGCCGGCGCTGCCGATACCACTATCAATTCTGTTTATAGCGGCGATGGCGGTTTATCAAAGGCTTATTTTGGTTACGGCTTTGGCATCGGCAAGCATATTAAGCTGGGCGGTAACGTTTCGTATATATTTGGCAAGCTGCAAAACTTCAGTTCCGTACAGCTGCCCGATTTGTATGGCACTTTAAGCACACGTGCCGAGCAAAGCAATTCGGTAGGCGGCATTAATTATGATTACGGAGCGCAATATACTATTGACTTCAGCGATTTTAAGCACCTCAATTTCGGTTATTCGGCCTCGGTAAGCTCTAAACTGAATTCGGTAAGCACTTACCAGGTAAGCCAATATACCTATGATGCCAATGGTAACGAAAACCTGGCGCTGGATACGCTGGTTAACAACCGCAACGCAAGCGCAAAAATTGTGCTGCCGCTTACCAATCACTTCGGTATATCGTACCAGAGTGACGGTAAGTTCCTGATCGGGGCCGATTATACAACCAGCAAGTGGTCTAACCTGTCCATCAACGGCATTAACCAGGGTCTGCAAAACAGCCAGAGTTACAAGGTAGGCGGCCAGATAACGCCTAACATTGATGCGCTGCACAACTATTTTGCCCGTATGGATTATCGTCTGGGTGCCCGGTACGATAAAACCTATATTAATGTAGCAGGTACCGATATTAAGGAGTATGCGGCTACCTTTGGCCTGGGTTTCCCGCTGCCGCGCAACAACAATGCCTTTTATAAAATTAATTTTGCCGCCGAGGTAGGCAAGCGCGGCACCCTGACTAATGGCCTCATCCGCGAAAATTTTATCAACCTGCACCTGAGCTTTATGCTGAACGATGCCTGGTTTGTTAAATATAAGTATGACTGATGATGACAAAAGGCAGCATGGCAAAGCACCTGATGCTGATGATGCCGCTGCTGGCCGGTATGCTGCTAAGCGCCTGTGAAAACGATTTAAAGCAGCTCAAAAAAATATCGCAGCAGGAGGGCAGCAAGCCGGTTGACCGCACCACCAATGTGGATGTGATTTTCAGCGATTCGGCCAAGGTAAAGGCGCACATGATAACGCCGCTGATGCTGCAATATAATAAGATAGAAAAACCATACATGGTAATGCCCAAAGGCGTAAAAGTTACATTTTACGATGAGCAGCTCCATGTAACCAGCACTATCGTAGCCGATTCTGCCATTCACCGCGATAAGGAGCAGGTTACCGAAATGTACCGCAACGTGGTAGCTACCAATGTAAAGGGTGACATTTTTAAATCAGACGAGCTGCTTTTTAATCAGCTTACGCACAAGGTGATCTCGCGCAAGCCGGTAACCATTACCATGGCTGCAGGCAACGTAATACATGGTGATGCCCTGGAGACCAACGAAAAGTTCGATCCCTGGACCATTCCGAACACTACAGGAAAATTTCATGTGAGCCCAAACATGGCGCAGCAATAGCTGTTTAAGCGCGTAAAATTTTGTTTTATAGAATTTTATTAAAAATTGTATCTTGCGCCCTCTTTAAATAAAACGTTTTTACAGGTTATGGGTATCATGAGTTTTTTGCGCAACCGGATGGGCCTGATATTGGTCATCCTTATCGGTTTCGCGCTTTTTGCCTTCATTGCAGGTGAGGTGATTACTTACGGGCGCTCATTTATGAGCGGCGACCGTAATACAGTAGGTGAGGTGGCCGGCGAAAATATTAAATATGATGATTATCAGCGCCAGGTAAGTGATAATACCAAAAATTTTCAGCAGCAATCGGGTCAGGGTAACATCACGCCGCAAATTACCAGCTATATTCAGGAGACCACCTGGAACCAAACGCTTAGCCAGGCTATTTTTAAAAGAGAAATGGATAAGCTGGGCCTGGTAGTAGGCGACGATGAAATAAAATCCATGATTAGCGGCGCCAACCCCGACCCGCAGATTGTTCAGTATTTCGGCGACCCTAAAACTGGTCAGCTCGACAGGAACAAGCTGAACCAATTTTTAAGCACACTGCAAAACGCAAAGGCCAATGATCCTACCCTAATTCAATGGACGGCCTTTATTACCCCTAAAATTCAGGCTAAAAAAGTTGAAAAATATCTGGCCCTGATACATAATGGCCTGTTTGTAAATGATCTGGATGCTAAGGACGATTACTTAGCCAAAAATAAGCTGGTTAATTTTAAATACATCATGCTGGATTACGCCTCGCTGCCTGATAATAAGGTGGAGGTGAGCAGCAGCGATTACAGTGATTACTACGATGCGCACAAAGCGCAGTTTAACAACACCCAGGAAACCCGCAGCTTTGAATATGTAACCTTTAATGGTGCAGCTACCAAAGCTGATAGTGCTGCCCTGAAAGCCCAGATGGATCAGCTGGCTGCAAAATTTAAAACTGAAACCAATGATTCGCTTTTTGTACAGATCAACTCTGAAGACAAGGCGCCGCTCATATACCAGAAAAAAGGCCAGCTGGAACCTAAGATAGATTCGCTGATGTTCAATGCCGAAAAAGGGTTTACTTACGGCCCTTACGTATCGGGTGGCATGTACAAAATTGCTAAGCTGGTTGATGCCCGCATCGGCCCCGACTCAGTAAAGGCGCGCCACATCCTGCTTAACCCGGCCACTGCAGGCGGCCTGGATAAGGCACAGGCCAAGGCTGATTCATTAAAGAAGCTGATTGCAGGCGGCCGCCCGTTTGCCGAGCTGGCCAAAAACTTTTCGGAAGATAAGCAGTCTGCCGAAAAGGGCGGTGAGCTGGGTACTTTTGGCCGCGGCGCTATGATACCTGTTTTTGAGGATGCCGTTTTCAATGGCAAGGCAGGCGATATTAAAATTGTAACTTCGCAGTACGGCGTGCACTTAATTGAAATTGAGGAGCAGAAGGGCTCGTCAAAGGTAGTGAAGGTGGGTATAGTGGATAAGCCGATTGCGCCAAGCAATGGCACACAATCCGCAGCCTACGCTAAGGCCCAAACATTCATCAGTTCTGTAACACCGGATAACTTTGAGCAAATGGCCGCTAAAAATGGCTTAAAGCTGCTCAAGGCTGCCGATGTTACCGGCACTGCCTCCGGCATACCTGGCTTAGACAACGCGCGCGAACTGATCAGGTGGGCCTTTAACAAAGCCGACAAAGGCGATATTGCCGACCAGGTTTACCCCATCGGCGATCAGTATGTAATTGCCCACTTAACCAATATCAAGCCGCAGGGCCAGCTGCCGCTGGATGCTGTAAAGGAACAGATTAAGCCGATGGTAATCAATGCGGTAAAAGCTAAGCAGCTAAGCGCTAAGCTACAGTCGGCCTTAAGCGGGTCCTCAACCATTGAGCAGGTTGCTCAAAAAGCGGGCACCAAAGTTAATCCGGTACAAAATATTGTGCTTGCTAATCCGGTTGTTCCGGGTTTGGGCGCCGAGTATAAATTTATAGGCACCGTATTTGGCTCGCCGCTCAACAAGCTGTCAAAACCGGTAGAGGGCGAGCGCGGCGTTTATGCCTTCGTTGTTGAAGGCTTTACCAACCCTGCGCCGCTTAACAATGCTGTGCGCCAGCGCGAGCAGATACAGAGCGCGCTGTTACAGCGTGCCGACAATCAGGCCTTTGATGCCCTGAAAGATAAGGCCAATGTAAAAGATTACCGCGCTAAATTCTTATAGAGAAATTAAAAGTAATTTTGCATCCGGAAACAGCGTTAAGATTGTTTCCGGATTTTTTTATTTAAAGCGCCATGGATATTCAGGAAAACATCATCAACAAGGTAGCCCAGAGCAATTTAATTACCCTTGACCCGGCCTCATTTTACCCGGCCGGCGAGCGGGTGATTTATGATATAAAGGATAACCTGTATATGGAGCTCATCCTGCGCGAAAAGGATTTTCGTGAATTTGTAAAGCAGCACAACTGGGCACAGTATCAAGGCAAGAATGTGGGCATTACCTGTACGGCCGATGCCATTGTGCCGGCCTGGGCCTACATGCTGCTGGCTAACCGCATGGCTCCCTATGCGCTGGAGGTAGTGTTTGGCAATGAAGATGTTTTGGAAACGGTATTGTTTGAAAAATCAATAGCCAAAGCGAATTTTGAACAGTACCGCGATCAGCGCATCGTGCTGAAGGGCTGCGGCGATACGCCGGTACCGGTTTCGGCCTATGTGGAGCTTACTAAAAAGCTTACTCCGATTGCCAGGAGCCTGATGTTTGGCGAACCCTGCTCCACCGTTCCTATTTACAAGCGTAAAGACTAAGCGCGGATGCGGTTACGGATAAGCCAGATATTCATCATCATTATTGCCTTAACGGCAAAACATGTGCGGGCGCAGCAGCTTGGCAAAATTGCAGAGCCTGCCTTTAAGGCCGGTGAGCAATTAAATTACCGCCTTAAGTATGGCTTATTTACCGCTGCCGAAGCGCATTTGCGGGTGGAAGACGCACCTGCTCAGTTTAACGGCCGCCCGGCCTGGCACATTATTGCCGATGGCCAGACCGCCGGAACTTTTGATGTGTTTTATAAGGTACGCAACCGTTATGAAACTTACATTGATAAAAATACCCTGCTGCCTTATGAATATACGGAAAACCGCCATGAAGGCGGCTACAAGCACAGCGATAAGGTATTATTTGACCGCGAGGCAGGGAAAATTACGGCTAATAAAGGAGTGTTTGCGCTCAAGGGAAAGGTGTTTGATTTTCCGTCGGCCTATTACTTTGCCCGCTGCCTTGATGTAAGCCAGATGCACATCGGCGAAAAATTTGAACTGCAATATTTCCTGGAAGACGGCATCCACTCACTGGGCATTACCTATATGGGTAAGGAGAAGGTGAAATGTCCGCTGGGCACCTTTAACTGCCTTAAATTTAATCCTGCTATTATTCCGGGTCATATATTCAGGCAGAATAGCAAGCTCTATCTCTGGATTACGGACGATAACAACCGCATACCGGTGAAAGCCCATGTGGAAGTAGTAGTGGGCAGCCTTACCATGGATTTAACCAGTGCCGCCGGCTTAAAATACCCGTTAAACCCGTTACATAAATAAACAGCTATGATTGGGGTTGGAAATACACTGATACATGAGGACGTAGTAACCGAAAACTTTGTTTGCAACCTGAACCGCTGCAAAGGCGCCTGCTGCCTGGAGGGCGATTCAGGCGCACCGCTTAATCATGATGAGCTGAGTATCCTGGCCGACATCTATCCCAAAGTAAAACCCTATATGACGGCTAAGGGTATTGCCACCGTTGAGCGCGAGGGTACACACGTAACCGATTTTGAGGGCGATTACACCACGCCCTGTGTTGATAAAAATAAAGAGTGCGCTTATGTAACCTGGGAAAGCGGCATTACCAAATGCGCCATTGAGAAAGCCTGGGAAAACGGCGCTGTTGACTGGCGCAAGCCCATTTCCTGCCATTTGTACCCTATCCGCATTACCAATTACCCGGAGTTTGATGTGCTGCACTATGACCGGTGGAGCATTTGCAGCCCCGCCTGTAACTTTGGGAGCGAATTAAAGGTAAAAGTGCATGAATTTTTAAGGGAGCCGCTGATACGCAAGTACGGAGCAGCCTGGTACCAGGAGCTTGAAGAAACGCTTGCCGGCATCTGATAATTTTTTTTAATACTTTAGCGTCGTTTTAGTTAATCATCTAAAAACCCACATTTTGAAAGGAATAATTCTGGCCGGAGGCTCCGGCACCCGTTTGCACCCGCTCACGCTGGCTGTAAGCAAGCAACTGATGCCGGTATATGATAAGCCCATGATTTACTACCCGCTATCAGTATTGATGCTTGCCGGTATCAGGGAAATCCTTATTATTTCCACCCCGCATGATATGCCGCAGTTTCAGAAGCTGCTGGGCGATGGCTCCCGTATAGGCTGCCGCTTTGAGTATGCCGTGCAGGAAACGCCTAATGGGCTGGCGCAGGCTTTTGTAATCGGGGCTGATTTTATAGGCGCTGATAAGGTAGCGCTGGTGTTGGGCGACAACATATTTTATGGCGATGGCCTCTCGCAGCTGCTGCAGGAAAGCAGCCATCCCGAAGGCGGCGTGGTTTTTGCCTACCAGGTATCCGATCCGGAGCGTTATGGGGTGGTAGAGTTTGACGAAAACCGCAAGGTGCTTTCTATTGAGGAAAAGCCGGCAGAGCCAAAATCAGATTATGCAGTGCCCGGCTTATATTTTTATGATAACAGCGTGGTTGAAATTGCCAGGAACATCCCGATGTCGGCCCGCGGCGAATACGAAATTACAGATATAAATAAAGCATACCTGGAGCAGGGTAAATTAAAAGTAGGCATCTTGAGCCGGGGAACAGCCTGGCTGGATACCGGCACCTTTGCTTCTTTAATGCAGGCCGGGCAGTTTGTACAGGTAATTGAAGAGCGACAGGGCATTAAAATAGCCTGTATTGAAGAGATAGCCTACCGCATGAATTTTATTGATGCCCAACAGCTGCGCACCATTGCCGAACCTCTGGTGAAAAGCGGCTACGGCCAGTTTTTGCTTAAAATATTAAAGCGCAAACGATAAACTGTACCGGCACAGCAGCTAAAGTACAAACTAAATTGAATATTATTGTATCGGTTTGGCAAAGCGGCTGAAGCGGTGATATGAAGAAAGCATTAATTACAGGTGTTACCGGCCAGGACGGGGCATATTTAACC
>CAXTAP010000108.1:0-11033 GCA_964241965.1 uncultured Mucilaginibacter sp. | reverse complement strand
ACCAAAAAGCTGGCCATCAGGAGCGAAGAAATCGGCTTTGACTTGGCTTTGATTGCGGAGCTGTATTTGAATGATATTAAAGGCGAGCAGGCGCCTTCGCTGGATGCTTGGTCTACCGCGGCTGCATTGGCGGCTGTTACCCACAAGCAGGAGCTGATGGTAGCCGTACGCCCCACCTTTCATAATCCGGCACAGCTAGCCAAGCAGGCAGCCAACATTGACCAGATCAGCAACGGGCGGTTGTCGCTTAACGTGGTTTCTTCCTGGTGGAAAGACGAGGCAGAAAAATACGGTATACAATTTGAACAGCACGACGACCGCTATGCCCGCACCCGCGAATGGCTGGAGGTAGTGGATAACGTATGGAAGCAAGACAACTTTAGCTTTAATGGCCGTTATTATAAAGTAAACAATAACATATTACAGCCTAAGCCGGTATCACAGCCACGGCCTAAAATTTATGCCGGAGGCGAATCGGAAGCCGCTAAAGATTTAATTTCTTCAACCTGTGATGGTTACGTGATGCATGGCGATTCACCGGAAGCTATAGGCCGCCGTATTGCCGACATGCAGGAACGCCGTGATAAAAAAGGCTTGCCGCCTATGCTGTTCGGCGTAGCCGCTTACAGCATTATCCGTAACGATGAGCAGCAAGTAAAGCAGGAAATTGACCGCATTACCAACGTGAAAAAAGGAAGTTCGGGTTATAAAAACTATCAGCAATGGCTTTCGGGCACACAGCTGGAGCAGCAGGTATCACTGCTGGACTATTCAGTATCCAACCGTGGCTTGCGCACCGGCCTTACCGGCACCCCATGGCAGGTACAGGACCGTGTTGCTGAATTTGAAAAAGCAGGCGTTAACTTTTTCCTGCTGCAATGCAGCCCTCAACTGGAAGAAATGGAACGTTTTGCCGAGCACATTATACAGGCAGATATAAACGCATAAGCTGCATTTTTGTACCTGCATAAAAAGGTATATAGCATTAAGCTATATACCTTTTTATATTTTCAACGGGTTTAATAAAAGAGCGGCTGATGCGGTAGTGGGCCAGCAGCTGCGGTGTAAATATGGCAGCCAGTTGTAATATGCGCGCTACATTCTCCACATGCCAGTAATGAATATTTTTATTGTTGTTACCGGCCAGTAAGGGGCCCATTACATATAAATTGCTGGCGGCTTCAAAACACTCGTTTACTTCAAATCCCTTCTGTGTACTATTGGCTTTGCAAATGCCCTGGTCAAGTAAGTTGTTAATCAATTTTGATGAGCACTGGTTGAGCGGCTCAAACCCTGTACAGTTAATTGCTGCAGCCAAAGGCGCATCATGCGTTACTAACTCTCCGGCATCGTTGATGTATTTTACCAGGGCGTCATTATCAATATCTTCTATGGAGCTGAATTTGCCTTTTAACATCACCAGCTTACCATCCTCACGCAATTGACTGATTCCTCTATAATAGTCCTGCCCCATACGGCGGATATTTGCGGTTACCGCGGTACCAAAATGAGTTTCAAATTTTTCCAGTTCCTCCGCAGTTAGCCGCAGCTTTAACTGCATAGCTTGGGTTACCAGCTTTTCGATGTTCTTTGTATTGATACCTGCGTTGCTGATGGCCGCAATATCGGCTACGGCAGCTTTAATCAATTCATTACTGCTGAATGCCTTTTGAGCTTGTATAAGACTTAAGTTTTCAAAAGCCGGACAAAGCGTAGGCTGGGTATCAATAGGCCTTGGCAAAGAACCGCTTGGTGATAATACTAAAATCTGATTAAATAATTGCTGTAACTCCGTATTATGGCTAATAAGATACAGCAGTTCGGTGCAGCTTGCGTTTGAACCTACCAGCAGCAGGTTACGTTTCCTGGTATCACTTACCGCCTGCATCGCAGCACTGATAATTTCGAAAGACTCGCTTAGTTTGCGCAAGTAAACATCATTGATGTAAGTAAATTTTTGCGATGGTACATTTATGGCCAACGGCTTAACCGGCGGACTACCTACAGCCAGTATGATCTTATCTGCAGTAATTATTTGCTGCTTTGCATCTTGAGTGACAGTTACCTGGTAGCCTTTACCTTTCTTTTTTACCGCAGTGGCCTCACCTCTAAAAGTGGTAAACGTAGCTGCACCGGTAGCACTGGCAATTTGCATCAGTTCCTGTAAACTTTCAGTAAGGTACTCGCGGTACCAGTAGCGGGGGATAAATATAGGATCCCAATTGTTCTGTTCTACATGTTCCTGATTGTGCTTTAACCATTGCTGTGACGTATATCCGCCCTGCTGTAAGTAAGAAGAAAGGCACCTTTCTTTGTTTAGCGTGATCCAGTTGGTAAATTCAGTTCGATCGGCAGGGTTGGTTAAAAACTCATAAACTGAAGTTATGGTCAAGCAGTTTGCTGAAAGATTAAACCCAAAAGGAATGCCGCTCCATAACTGCTGCTGCTCGGCAACAACAATATGCAAAGGTTTGTAACTTTTATGGGTGATTATCTCTGATAAAACAGATTTCAAAGTAGCCATACCAGATACACCGGTTCCCACAATCAACACGTCAGCCTTGGTCATAATCAATTGCAAATAAGTAGGTTAAAGTAAAAATAGTAAAATTTAATCAATATGTTTAATAGCTTTTACGGTACACATACTGTATTAGTTCAGCTTATTTTTAAATTACAACAGAAATACGGCGTTAAACCTTTATGCTAAAATTCTGTTTAATTATAAAACAACTCAATTATGAAATCATTAAAATTATTAACACTTGCTTTATTGGCTACATTCGCCGTTGAAAGTGCCGCCAGTGCACAAATGATGCACCGCAGACATCATCGCCATGTGGTGGTGGTACGCCATCATCATAGACATCACCGGATGTAAGGGGTAAGATAATAAAAAAAAGGCTGTTTTATTAAAAAACAGCCTTTTCATTTTTATGTTAATTTTTTTTGCTTACGTTAACTTACGCTTTACTTCTACATTTTCATAAGCTTCTACAATGTCGCCTATTTCAATGTTGTTGAAATTTTGAATATTCAAACCGCACTCATAGCCAGTATTTACTTCCTTTACGTCGTCTTTAAAGCGTTTAAGTGAAGCCAGTTCGCCTGTATAAATTACCACACCATCGCGTACTACACGTACCTTGCTGTTACGGGTAATTTTACCGTCCAGCACCATACAACCGGCAATGGTACCCACTTTACTTATTTTAAAGGTTTCACGGATTTCTACGTTGGCTACAATCTTTTCTTCAAAAGTTGGCGCCAGCATACCTTCCATAGCTGCCTTTATTTCATTAATAGCATCATAGATGATAGAGTACAGGCGGATGTCAATTTGCTCTTGCTCGGCCAGCTTACGTGCACTGGTAGACGGGCGTACCTGGAAGCCAATGATAATGGCATCAGAAGCAGAGGCCAGCAGTACATCTGATTCGGAGATCTGCCCTACCGCCTTTGAAATGATATTTACCTGTATCTGATCGGTCGACAGTTTCAGTAAGGAGTCGGACAAGGCCTCAATAGAGCCGTCCACGTCACCTTTCACAATGATGTTCAGCTCCTTAAAGTTACCGATAGCCAAACGACGACCGATTTCATCCAGTGTAATATGTTTCTGTGTGCGCAAACCCTGCTCACGTTGTAACTGCAAACGCTTGTTGGCAATATCACGGGCTTCAGTTTCACTTTCAACCACGTTGAAACGGTCGCCGGCAGTTGGCGCACCCTGCATACCCAGCACCTGTACCGGTGCGGACGGGCCTGCCGAATTTACCCGTAACCCTCGTTCGTTGGTTAGGGCTTTAACCCTGCCGCTATATGAGCCGGCCAAAATAGGATCGCCCACACGCAGGGTACCGGCCTGCACCAATACGGTAGTTACAATACCGCGACCTTTATCCAAAGCTGCTTCAATTACTGTACCTACGGCGCGCTTGTTGGGGTTAGCCTTCAATTCCAGTAATTCAGCTTCAAGCAATACTTTCTCAAGCAGTGAATCGATATTTAAACCGCTTTTGGCTGATATCTCCTGGGTTTGGTATTTACCGCCCCATTCTTCTACCAAAATATTCATGCCGGCCAGTTGCTCACGTACCTTATCGGGGTTAGCGCCCGGCTTATCAATTTTATTGAAGGCAAAAATAATAGGTGCACCTGCAGCCTGCGCGTGGTTGATAGCCTCGCGGGTTTGCGGCATTACGCTATCATCAGCCGCAATTACAATAATCACGATATCGGTAACCTGGGCACCACGTGCACGCATAGCGGTAAACGCTTCGTGACCTGGCGTATCCAAGAAAGTAATTTTCCGGCTATCTTCCAGTTGCACCTCATAAGCACCAATGTGCTGGGTAATACCACCGGCCTCACCTGCAATTACGTTGGTTTTACGGATAAAGTCGAGCAATGATGTTTTACCATGATCAACGTGACCCATGATGGTTACAATAGGTGAACGCGGCAGTAAATCATCCGGACGGTCATCTTCTTCCAGATTAACTTCTTCGTCTTCCGGTTTTACAAAGTCAACGGCATAACCAAATTCATCGGCCACAATGGTTAAGGTTTCCGCATCCAAACGTTGGTTGATAGATACGAACATGCCCAAACTCATACAAGTAGAGATAATCTGAGTTACCGAAACATCCATAAGTGAAGCCAGTTCATTTGCGGTAACAAACTCGGTTACCTTCAATACCCTTGACTGTGCTTCCTGCTCCAATGCTGCTTCTTCGGCAGAGGCGGCTACATCATCGCGCTTTTGACGGCGGAACTTGGCCCGCTGCGCAAACTTGCCCGATTTACCGGCGCCGCTTAAGCGGGCCAGTGTAGCTTTAATCTGGTCTTGTATTTCTTTTTCAGTAGGTTCTTCCTTAGGGCCGGTATTTTGCGGAGCGGCATTACGGTTCCTGAAATCCGGACGGCCACCTGGGCCTTGCTGGTTAGGACCTCTGAAGTTGTTATTACGGTTGCCGCCGCCTTGCTGCGGGCCGCCGCCCTGACGGTTAAAACCGCCCTGACCTTGCTGACCGCCACCCTGGCGATTAAAGCCGCCACCCTGGCCCTGTTGACCTTGCTGATGCTGGCCGGGCTGGTTACCCTGCTGGGTATTGCTATTATTATTACTGTGATTGTTATTTCCGGGCGGATTATCCTTCCGCTTTCTTTTGCGCTTGTGATCGGCGTTTGATGACGAAGCCACAGGTCCGCCGCCGCGACGGCTGTTATCTACCGGTAACGTTATTTTACCAATAACGTGCGGCCCGCTCAGGCGCTCGGCTCGGGCTCTGATTACCTCACCCCCTTGCTGTTCACCATCGCTGCTAACTTCAGCGGCGGGTGCAGCAGGCACTTCGGGCTGACTGGCAGCTACCGGCACCGGTGCGGTCACTGCAGGCTGCGGCGTTTCGGCAACAGGTATTGCAACGGGCTTTGGCGCTTCAACAACAGGTGCCGGCTTTGGCGCTTCGGGCTGAGGCACCACCACAGGTGCTTCAACTTTAGGCACTTCGGGCTTAGCTTGCGGCTGCACTTCAGGCTTTGCCTCAACAGGTGCTACCGGCTGTGGCTTAGGTGCTTCCTGTTGTACAGGCGCTTCAGGCGCAGGTTGTTCAGCCGGCTTGTTAGGCCGTGCGTTCAGGTTGTTTAAATCAATTTTGCCTACCACTTTAACGCCAGGCAAACCATCTGATTTGTCCTGTGCAGGCGGCGTAGCCGGCTTAGGCCGGTCATTGGGTACAAAGTTACCTGCGCCTTTGATCAGAAATTCTTCATTCTCAAAATCACGGGAACGTTGCTGCTGGGGTTTTTCAGGAAGCTGGCCCGGCTCATCCCTGCGGATTTTACCGATATTGATTTGCTTGGCCTCTTCCTTTACAATTTTGTCGGCAGAAAATTTCTTAACCAGTTCATCATACATATCACCGGTCAATTTGGCGTTAGGCTGCTTATCAATTTTGTAGCCTTTTGACGACAAAAAGTCCGCAATAGTACCGATACCAATATTCAGTTCCTTTGCTGCTTTAAATAATTTTATGCTTTTGTCTTCTGACATTTAATAAATTTTCCTTCTTGCTTAAGAATTATATGCAAAAATATGATTTTTAATTGGCATATTCATCTTATTCAAACTCAGCCTGAAGAATTGATAAAACTTCTTTTACCGTTTCTTCTTCCAAGTCTGTACGTTTAATTAATTCACCCGGGCTTAGTGCCAGGATCGATTTGGCGGTGTCTAAACCAATGCGCTTAAACTCATCAATAATCCAGCCATCTATTTCGTCTGAGAATTCTTCGATGTCCACATCTTCCTCTTCTTCAGCAGCCTCGCGGTATACGTCAATCTCATAACCGGTTAATTTGCCGGCCAGTTTAATATTATGTCCGCCACGGCCGATAGCCAGCGATACCTGATCAGGCTTTAAATACACGGCCGCCGTTTTGCGCTCATCGTCTAACTTAATTGAAGTAATTTTAGCCGGCGATAAAGCACGTTGGATGTAGAGCTGGATGTTGTTGGTAAAGTTGATAACATCGATATTTTCATTTTTCAATTCACGAACGATACCATGGATACGCGACCCCTTCATGCCTACACAAGCCCCTACCGGGTCGATACGGTCATCATAAGATTCTACGGCCACCTTAGCCCGCTCACCCGGCTCGCGCACAATCTTTTTAATAGTGATTAAGCCATCAAAAATTTCAGGCACTTCCAGCTCGAACAAACGCTGTAAAAACTCGGGTGCTGTACGTGAAATGATGATCTTCGGGTTGCTGTTCATCATATCCACTTTATGCACTACCGCTTTTACGCTATCACCTTTCTTGTAATAATCGGCAGGAATCTGCTCGGTTTTGGGTAGTAAAAGCTCATTGCCTTCATCATCCAGCACCAGAGTTTCCTTTTTCCATACCTGATATACTTCGCCGGTTACAATTTCGCCTACGCGATCTTTATACTTTTTGAAAATCTCATCTTTCTCCAGTTCCAGAATTTTTGAAACCAAGGTTTGACGGGCAGCCAGGATAGCGCGGCGGCCAAAGCTTTCGAGCGTGATCTGCTCCACAAACTCGTCGCCTACTTCCAGATCCGGGTCATGTTTATGCGCTTCGGCCAACTCAATTTCCAAATCGTCGTCTTCCGAAAAGCCGTCTTCCATCACGGTACGGGTACGCCATATTTCCAGGTCACCGTTGTCGGTATTTACAATTACATCGCAATTTTCATCATTGCCGTATTTTTTCCTGATCATGCTTCTGAAAACGTCTTCCAGTACGCTCATCATAGTAGGGCGGTCGATGTTCTTAAAATCCTTAAATTCCTGAAAGGAATCAATTAAATTAATATTGCTCATTTTACTTAAATGATATTAAAACTTTTGTTTCTGCTATATCTGCCATCGGAATTGAAGTTTCAATCAGTTCGGCTTTCTTTCCTTTGGGTTTAATTTTTTCTTCAATAGTAACCTGGCTGTCATCCGCTGCCAGCAACCGGCCTTCCTTTTTACTGCCATCAGCCATTTTAACGGCTACCTGCCGGCCTACGTTTTTTACGTACTGGCGGGTAAGCATCAGGGGCGTATCAATACCCGGCGATGATACTTCCAGGTTATAAGCCTGTTCAATAGCATTTTCCTCTTCCAAATGGTGGCCCACAAAGCGGCTCACCTGCGCACAGGCATCAATACCTGCCCCCTGGTCGCCATCCAGCAATATGGTCAGCTTATTGCCGCCATGCATTTTTATATCTACAATAAACAGGTCGGGGCGGTCGGCAATTTTTTCTTCCACCAGCTCCCTTACCCTTTGCTCCACGTTCATCAATATCCCGGTTTTTTAAAACTAAAAAGAGGGGACACCGGTCCCCTCTTTCATTGATACGCAAATATAAAAAATTATTATTTTATTTTCAAGCAGTTTGTTCAAAAACCTTACATTAACCAAAGCGCAGCATAATTTAAACAACTGATGCTGATTTATAATCACGCCTTATTTGTCTCTTTATTGCCCGGTAGGCTTGATAGCGCTATTGCTGTTTTTACGTTGGTTAACGGTATCTGCACCTACACGCCCGGTGGGGTCCACGTTGCCTTCATGGCCTTGCGGATTCTGCTTGCTCTTTTTATCACCATCGTCTGATGTATCGGCCGAACTGGCGCGGTTCACGCCACCTGCATTGGAGCCGGCTACCGCATCCATGGTATCGGTGCTGCCCCCTAAAGTTTTGGAACTGTCACTGCTATCGGCACGGTTGCTGTTGCAGGCGGTAAGCGAAGCGGCTATCAGCGCTACTCCTGCTATATATTTTATCGTTTTCATCGCTTGTATTTAATAACTTAACAGCAAGGAGCAAAGTAATGTTTGTGTCAATCATGAGCGTTGTAATTCCCCGTGTTTTAATTTTGAGTACTTTTGCCGTGCCAGGCGGCAGATGCTGCACCCTGGCCCTGAGGCATGCAAACATCTATAATCAACTCTAAAACCTGGTTCTGGCTATTTTTTGCGCTGTTGATACCTTACGCATACGGCCTGTTTGTGCCGCTCATGAACGAGGATGCCTCCCATCACGCCGATATAGCCCTGCACATGTTTTTACACCATGACTATGTAAATCTGGTGGATAACCTGGGCCAAAACTATTTGGATAAGCCCCACCTGCATTTTTGGCTGGCGGCATTATCCTACAATATTTTTGGGGTTAATACGCTGGCCTATAAGCTGCCTTCATTTTTATTTACCCTTCTGGGGATATTTTCCACCTATCGCTTAGGACGCTTGCTTTACAATCAGCAAACCGGATTACTGGCGGCCCTAATGTTGGCCAGCGCCCAGGCTGAGTTTTTGGCCAATAACGATGTGCGCATGGATGCCATACTGACCGCCGGTATCATTTTTGCCACCTGGCAGCTGGTGGAAGCGGCTTATTTTTCGCGCTGGTACAATTATATACTGGGCGCCCTGGGTTTGGCCCTGGCCTTTACCACCAAAGGGATGATTGGCTTTGTGATGCCTTGCGCCGCTTTGTTCTTTTTGCTGCTGTACCAGCGCAACTGGAAAACATTATTTAACTGGCGCTGGATTATGGTGGCCTTATTATGGGCGCTCTTTGTTGCTCCTTGTGTTTATTGCTATTATCTGCAGTATGATTTGCATCCCGAGAAGGTGGTGCGCGGTATGAGCCATATATCGGGCGTTAAATTTATTTTATGGTCGCAAAACTTTGAGCGGCTTAACGGCACCAGCTGGGGCAAGGGGCATAAGGATTACTTCTTTTTCTTTCATACAGCTTTGTGGGCTTTTCTGCCCTGGTGCCTGCTTACCTATGTGGCCTTTTTCAGCCGGATGAAGTTCTTTTTTCAAACCCGGTTTGCGTATGTTAAAAGTGCCGAATTTTTAACTGCCGGAACCATCATTATCATTTTTGCTATCATCTCTTCTTCGGGCTACCAACTGCCGCATTACCTGAATATTTTATTCCCGTTTTTTGGCTTAATTACCGCCGGGCAGGTGATGCTCAAACAGGAGCAGCAGGATATAAAAACTTTGCGCCGGTATTTATATATCCAGTATGTAGTCGCCATAATAATACTGATTATTGTGGGCGTAGTGGATATATGGTGCTTCCCGGTACATTCAACAATGGTTATACTGCTTACCCTGCTTTTGCTGGCGGTTGCTGCTTATGTAGGTATTAAAGAGCAGGGCACGTTGGTAAAATTGGTAGCGGTCACTACTTTAGTTATTGCGGTAGCCAACGTTTTACTCAATGGTAACGCCTATCCGCAGCTGCTCAATTATCAGGCCGGCGTGGGTTTGGCGCAAATGGCTAATCGTGCCGGGGTGCCTAAGAACGATACCTATAATTATGCTTTTCATAACACTGAGTTCGATTTTTATACAGCTCACCTTAATTCCACCATCGACAATGCAGGAATTAAGGAAAAGCAGGCGGCCGGACGACCGGTATGGGTGCTCACCGATGAACAAGGCCGTCACGGCTTGCTCCGCGACGGATTTAAACTGGATACGGTGTATAGAGACATAGATTATGGCATTACCCGTCTGACCCCGCAGTTTTTAAACCCCGCTACCCGCGGGGAGGTACTGGAAAATAATTACCTGATCAAGATAAAAAGCCCTCTCATCCCCTGAAGGGGGAATAGTGAAAAGCAGTTAATTTTCTATTTCCCCTTCAGGGGGTGAGGGGGCTTCAAACAAACTTCTCCGCCTTCGTGTTACCTCTGAACATCAATACAATTCAGTTTTATGCAATGGTTTGGCGGACGCGAAAGTGACAGTGTAGAAGAAGGCGGCAATGGCGGAGGTGGTGGTGGCGGCCTCGCTTTGGGCGGCGGCGTAGTTGGTCTTATCGGCCTGGTTATTTATTTGTTCACGGGCATCAATCCTGCTCAGTTATTAAATGGTGGCAGCAGCCAAACCAACCAGCAGACCACTACAAAAGTAACCGGTCCCGAAACGCCTGAAAAGAAACAGGCGCGTATGGTGCTGGCCGGTACTGAAGATGTATGGGACAGCTTATTCAGAGCCAAAGGTGCCACTTACGAAAAGCCCAAGCTGGTATTTTTTGAAAACAGCGTTACTTCCGGCTGCGGGCAGGCCAGCTCTGAAACCGGCCCCTTTTATTGCCCGGCCGATCAGAAGGTTTATCTGGATTTATCCTTTTTTCAGGAGCTGCAGAACCGCTTCCATGCGCCCGGTGAGTTTGCCCAGGCCTATGTGGTAGCCCATGAGGTAGGCCATCACGTGCAGGATTTGCTGGGGACTACCGCCAAGGTGGAGCAGGCAGAGCAAAATATGAGCGATGAGGAGCGTAACCGCATGTCGGTAAAAGTGGAATTACAGGCCGATTTTTATGCAGGTGTGTGGGCGTATTATGAAAATAAATATCACCAAAACGGTTTGGTGCTGGATGCGAACGATATTGAATCGGCACTGAATGCAGCCACGCAAATCGGCGACGACCGCCTGCAGCAGGAAATACAGGGCCAGGTTGAACCCGACTCCTT
>CAXTAP010000107.1:0-11122 GCA_964241965.1 uncultured Mucilaginibacter sp. | reverse complement strand
CTGCTTACCAGGGGCAATTATGATGTAATCAGCTTAGAGCGTGTGGATGAGCCCGATGGCTATATCTATTTTATGGCTTCGCCGGATAATGCCACTCAAAGTTATCTGTACCGTATTAAACTTAATGGTTCGGCGCCCGAGCGCGTTACTCCGGCCAATGAGCCCGGCATGCATCATTATGAGCTATCGCCAAATGGGAAAATTGCCGCTCATAATTTTTCGAACAGCTATACCAGGCCGCAATCAGAAGTGGTGGAGCTGCCTGCGCACCGGCACCTGAGCGGTGATGCCATTGCCGTAGATGCCAGTGCAACCCGCAAGCCTGAATTTTTTAAGGTGAAAACGGTTGATGGCATAGAGATGGATGGCTGGATGGTGAAGCCGGCTAACTTTGACCCCAATAAAAAGTACCCGATTGTATTTTATGTATATGGCGAACCCGCCTCGCAAAC
Organism: uncultured Mucilaginibacter sp.; assembly: GCA_964241965.1. Lineage (GTDB taxonomy): Bacteria > Bacteroidota > Bacteroidia > Sphingobacteriales > Sphingobacteriaceae > Mucilaginibacter. Next base: position 10,670 of record CAXTAP010000107.1, on the reverse strand, counting down.
GGTTACTGACAGTTACGGCGCAGGTATCAATTTTTTATACCGGGGCAACATGGCTAATGACGGCTATATCTATGCATCGGTAGAAAACCGGGGAGCACCGGCGCCCAAGGGCCGCGAGTGGCGCAAATCAATCTACAAAAATATCGGCTTAATCAACATCCGCGACCAGGCGATGGCCGCGCAGGAAATTTTGAAGCGCCCCTATATTGATACCAGCCGGGTAGCCGTTTGGGGCTGGAGCGGCGGCGGCTCCTCCACGCTAAACCTGATGTTTCAATACCCGCAGATTTATAAAACAGGTATTGCCATTGCTGCGGTAGGCAATCAGTTATCGTATGATAACATTTACCAGGAACGCTATATGGGTGTGCCAACGGACGAAAAAGGCCGGGCATACTTTATTGCCGGCTCGCCGGTTACCTATGCCAAAAACCTGCAGGGTAATCTGCTGTACATCCACGGCACGGGCGATGATAATGTGCACTACCAGAATGCCGAACTGCTGATTAACCAGTTAATCAAGTATAACAAGCAATTTCAGCTTATGTCGTACCCTAACCGTACCCACGCTATCTCCGAAGGTGAGGGAACCAGCCTGCACCTGAGCACATTATATACACAGTATCTTAAAGAACACTGCCCGCCGGGAGGCAGGTAGGTCATTCATAAAAAAAAGCCGCTCAGGTTGAACGGCTTTTTTTTTATAATTCTTTTGCTTAGAACGGCAGGTCGTCCTCGCCGTCGCTGCCAAAATTATGCTGTACTTCATCTTCATTACCTTTCAGGCCGGTACGTGAGTTTCCTTCATTATCAAAATCACTTTTACGGCCCAGCATGGTAAAATTTTCGGCCACTACTTCAGTAGTGTACTTTTTAATGCCACCCTTGTCCTCAAAGGAACGGGTTCTCAGCTTGCCTTCAATATAAACTAACTTACCTTTCTGCAGAAATTTAGAAGCTACGTCGGCCAGCCCGCGCCACATCACAATATTGTGCCATTCGGTTTGCTCAACCTTACGGCCGTCTTTGCTGAAGCTTTCAGAAGTAGCCAATGGAAAGCTTGCCACAGACACGCCACCCTCCAGGTGCCTTACTTCCGGATCCTTACCCAAATGACCCACTAATATCACTTTATTAATACCAGACATATAATTAAATAGAAAACAGGGAATTATTTTTTAAATTTAAATATTTAGTTAAAAATACAAAAATTATCTGAGGTAGTGCTAACTTTTTTAGATTTTCCGCTTCGGTAAAAAACCATTCCTCCCTTAATTTAACTGGTGGTTTAACCAGTTTCATAATCTTTACTTCCAGGCGCTGATGAGTGAGCACATGGTGCAGGGTGCCAAAAACCTCTTCAATAGCGTTGTCTTCCCCAAAATACGCCTGCACATCCGGCTGTTTGATAAGTGAGTAGGGCGATGTTGACTCAGGCGTTTCAAACAATGGCAGGTCATACATATTGGCCCATATATCCCGGTCGCTTCGCTTGCTCAGCAGTATGCGGTCGCCATCGGTAATTAAAATGTAATTAAAAAAGCGGTCTCTAACTTTTACCGTCTTCAGCTTAACCGGCAGCTGTGTAGTAGCGTTGTGTATAAATGCCTCGCAGCCCTGCCTCACCGGGCAAATACCGCAGGCCGGGTTTTTAGGCTTGCAAAGCATAGCGCCAAACTCCATCATGGCCTGGTTGTGCAGGTCGGGATCTTGCCGGTTAAGCACCTCATCGGCCAGCTGCCTGAATATCTTGATGCCCCTGGTGCTGTTAATGGGCTCGTTAATACCAAAGTAGCGCGCAAGTACACGGTAAACATTACCATCAACCACCGCCCTGGCTTCATTGGCTGCAAAGGATGATATGGCGGCGGCAGTATATTCGCCGATGCCCTTCAGCTTAATCAGCTGCTCATAGGCGGACGGAAATACACCCGCATGGTTCGCTACCACCTGTTTGGCCGTAGCAAGCATATTGCGCCCGCGCGAGTAATAACCCAGCCCCTGCCACAGGTTCAGTATCTCATCCTCAGTGGCGGCGGCAAAATCCTGAACGGTAGGGAAGGTTTCGGCAAAGCGGCGGTAGTAAGGCAGGCCCTGCTCAACCCGGGTTTGCTGCAGTATAATTTCCGAAAGCCATATCAGGTAGGCATCCGTAGTGCGGCGCCAGGGTAAATCGCGTTTATTGTGCCGGTACCACTGCACAATTTCCTCTGCAAAATTCATCAGCTAAATATACCTAAACGGCGGGTTATACATGTTGTTACCATGTAATGTTTAAGCCTGATGAGGGGGCGGTATAAAAAAAACCTTGTTTTATTTTTCACTTTGCTTTTAAAGCGATACTTTTGCAACCCCAAAACAGTTAAGTATTTACAAAAAAAATAACAATAAAAGGATATGACTAAGGCGGAAATAATTGCTGAAATCTCATCTAAAACAGGTATAGAGAAGGTTGATGTGCAGGAGACTGTTGAGGCGTTTTTTAAGGTAGTTAAGACCTCAATGGTGGATGGCGAAAATGTATATGTAAGGGGCTTTGGCAGTTTCGTTGTAAAGAAGAGAGCCAAGAAAACAGCCCGCAATATTTCAAAAAATACAGCGATTATTATTCCCGAGCACTTTGTTCCAAGCTTTAAGCCCGCTAAAACCTTTGTGGAAAAAGTAAGAACCGGAAACACAAGCAAAACAAAAAAATAAGCAGCCGTTATGCAAAAAAAGCAGATAGCAGTAATAATAGTGGTGTTCGCTGTAATGGGCTATTTGTATTCGCTGCCGGTAAAGGGCCTGATAAAGCCGAAAGATGGCCGCAGCAACCCCGGCAAAATGGCGGCAGAGGCTGAAGCCAAGCCGGTAATTAATGTAGGCGTTGAGGTAGTGTCGGCTTCGGCCAAGGCAGCTATCGGCCCGGCGCTGGCCGCTAAGATAACCCAGCTGGAAGAGCAGCTGAAAACGGCAGCTGCCGCAGTTAAACCAGCCCTGCAAAAACAGCTGGCAGGGCAGTGGGATGCTGTTAACCAGGCAGCGCCGGCAGCATTTTATTACCAGGACCTGGCCCGCAGCCAGAACCGGTACGAAGACTGGCTTAACGCAGGTAACCGTTTTAATGATGCCTATAAGTTTACGCAGGATACCACCCTGCAGCCGGCATTTGTAAGCAATGCAGCCGCTGATTTTCAGCAGGCCCTGAAACTGAAGCCTGAAAGCGTTGATGCCAAAACCGGCCTGGGCATAGCTGATGTTAACGGTGCCGCTGCCAGCCCCATGACTGGTATAGGGTTGTTGTTAGGCGTTGTGCAGGAGCAGCCCGATAACCACAATGCTAACCTGGCATTAGGCCAGTTTGCCATGAAATCGGGCCAGTACCAGAAGGCGGTTGAGCGCTTTAAGGGCATGGTTGCCCGCAAGGCGGAGGTAGAGCCCTATTTTTACCTGGCTGAAAGCTATAAGCAGCTGGGTATGAAAACAGAAGCCATTGCAGCTTACGAGAAATGCAAGGAGATGATGCCCGACCCGGCTTTCGGTAAGCGCATTGATGACTTTATAAAAGAATTAAAAAATTAAATTTATACACTTAAAAAATTAAAACTATGCCAAGCGGTAAAAAACGTAAAAGACATAAAATGGCTACCCACAAACGTAAAAAACGTTTAAGAAAGAACAGACATAAGAAGAAATAAGCGGCCTTGCAGCCGTATCGATTGCCTCAACCCTTCCAGGGCAGGCAATTATTATTTATTATTCTTATTTTTCCTCTTACAACGGGCAGCCTCAGTGCTGCCATTAACGAATGGAGTAGCAGTTGATAAAAGAATTGATTATCGATTCATCCCCCAATGGGGCTACTATTGCCTTATTACAGGATAAGCAACTCGTTGAACTTCATAAAGAGCAGATTTCCAATAATTATACCGTTGGGGATATTTACCTGGGCAGGGTTAAAAAAATTATGCCCAGCCTGAATGCTGCTTTTATTGATGTTGGATACGAGAAAGATGCCTTTTTGCACTACCTTGATTTAGGGCCGCAGGTACAAAGCCTGCTTAAGCTAACCAAGCAGGTAAGGAGCGGTGGCTACCAGTCTAAACTGCTTGATAAATTTAAGCTGGAGGCTGATATTAACAAATCGGGTAAAATATCTGAAGTGCTTACCAAAGGCCAGCTTGTTCCGGTGCAGATTGCCAAAGAGCCGATATCTACTAAAGGGCCGCGTTTAAGCTCAGATTTGTCTATCGCCGGGCGCTATGTAGTGCTCGTTCCGTTTTCTGAAGCTATTTCTATTTCCAAGAAAATAAAGAGCAATACCGAGCGCACCCGTTTGCGTAAGATTATTGAGAGCATCAAGCCGGAACATTTCGGTGTGATTATCCGCACGGTTTCTGAAGGAAAAGGCGTTACAGAGATGCAGAAGGACCTGCTGGATTTGATTACCAAATGGGAAACCTTTGTAACCAAGCTGCCGGCCACTGAACCTGCCAAAAAAATACTGGGCGAAATTGACCGTACCTCTACCTTGCTGCGCGATATACTGAACCCGGATTTTCAGCACATTTATGTGAATGATAACGGCATCTTTGAAGAGGTGCGCTCTTATGTGCATGAGATATCGCCTGATCTGGAAAACATCGTCCGCCTGCATAAGCACCGGGAGCCGATATTTGAGCATTATGGTATTGAAAAGCAAATAAAGTCGGCTTTTGGCAAAACAGTAAATCTGGCCGGCGGCGCTTACCTGGTTATTGAGCATACCGAGGCGCTGCACGTAATTGATGTGAACAGCGGTAACCGCACGGCAAGTAAAGAAAATCAGGAAGAGAACGCTTTTCAGGTCAATAAGGAGGCTGCCCGCGAAATTGCACGCCAGCTCCGCCTGCGTGATATGGGCGGCATTGTGGTAGTTGATTTTATTGACATGCACAAGCCCCAGAACCGCAAGGAATTGTTTGACTGCCTGCGCGAAGAAATGGCGCATGACCGGGCCAAGCACACGATACTGCCTCCCAGCAAGTTTGGTTTGGTGCAGATTACCCGCCAGCGGGTACGCCCGGAAATGAACATTGTAACTACCGAAGTTTGCCCTACCTGCCATGGCACAGGCACTATACGCCCAACCATATTGCTGCTGGATGATATTGAGAATAATTTCAATTACATCCTGACGGAGCAGAATGAAAAAAATATAACCCTTTGCATTCATCCTTATATTGAGGCTTATATTAAAAGGGGCCTGTTCAGCCGGCAGATGAAATGGTACTTGAAGTACGGGCAGTGGATTAAGGTGAAAGCTAACCCGTCATACCAGATTACGGAGTTTCACTTCCTGAATTCGAAAGGCGAAGAAATTAAGCTTTGAGCCCCAGCTGTATCCTTCCCGGAAGGGAGGGCTTTCATTATAAAAGCAATAGCAGGATGGCACCGGGTGCCATCTGAATCACAGAAAAGAACATGTTATAAATTACATAAAGCTGATGCCCGGCACGTCCGGACATCAGCTTTTTTGCTTATATTTATATAACAGATATAAGCCGGTATTAAACCGGCCGTTTTGACGGCAAGGAGAAATGACAGGAAGTAACAGGGAATTTGCATATCTGCACATTTGAAATCAGCACATTAATACATTGGCTAAAACTAAAACATCATATTTTTGCCAAAGCTGTGGCTTTGAAACACCCAAGTGGCTGGGTAAATGCCCCTCATGCCAGCAATGGAATACATTTGTAGAAGAGGTGGTGGAAAAACCCAACGCCTCGGTGCCCGACTGGAAGGCTACCGGAAGCAATTCAACTACCCTGCAGCGGGCTAACAAGGCGATACAGGTATCGGCCATACAGTACAGTGAAGAGCACCGCATTACCACGCCGGACCATGAGCTGAACCGTGTGCTGGGCGGCGGTATTGTGGAAGGTTCACTGGTACTCATCGGCGGCGAGCCGGGTATCGGTAAATCAACCCTGATGCTGCAGCTGGCGCTGAGTATGCCTGCCCTGAAAGTGCTGTACATATCGGGCGAGGAAAGTGACCGGCAGATTAAGATGCGGGCCGAACGGCTGGCGCCGCTAAAGACTTCAAAGGCAGCAGGCGGACATGAATGCTATATCCTGACAGAAACATCTACCCAGAATATTTTTAAGCAGATAGAAATATTACAGCCCGATTTAGTGGTGGTGGATTCCATCCAGACGCTTTACTCGGCTCACATTGAGTCAACGCCGGGCAGCGTATCGCAGGTGCGGGAATGTACCGCCGAACTGCTGCGCTTTGCCAAGGAAAGCTCCACGCCGGTATTTTTAATAGGCCACATTACAAAAGACGGCATGATTGCCGGCCCGAAAATATTAGAGCATATGGTAGATACCGTGCTGCAGTTTGAAGGTGACCGCCATCATGTATATCGTATTCTGCGCGCGGTTAAAAACCGCTTCGGCTCGGCTTCTGAGCTGGGTATTTATGAAATGCTGGGCGCCGGGCTGCGCGAGGTTTCCAATCCTTCGGAGATATTGCTGTCGCAGCGGGATGAGCCGTTAAGCGGTGTTACCATCAGCGCTACGCTGGAGGGCCTGCGCCCTATGCTGATTGAAACGCAGGCGCTGGTGAGTACATCGGCCTATGGTACGCCTCAGCGTTCGGCCACGGGCTTTGATACCCGCCGTATGAATATGCTGCTGGCCGTACTTGAAAAACGCTGTGGTTTCAGGCTGGCTAACCAGGATGTTTTTTTGAATATTACCGGCGGCATCAGGGTAGAAGACCCGGCGATTGACCTGGGTTTGGCTGCGGCTATTATTTCGTCGCATGAAGACATCCCCATCGGCTCTAAAACCTGCTTTGCGGGTGAGCTGGGCTTGTCTGGCGAGATCAGAGCAGTAAACCGGATAGAGCAGCGTATTGCCGAGGCGCAGAAACTGGGCTTTGAACAGATTTTTATTTCCAAATACAACCTGCCCTCCGGCAAAAAGGAAAAGGCACAGATGGACCTGTCGCGCTATAACATTGAAATTAAAACGGTAGGCCGCATTGAGGAAGTGTTTGGCTTGCTGTTCGGTTAAAGCAGCTTTTAAGCTAATAGCCGCAGAGTTGCTGAGTTATTGTAAGCGATAAGCGGGGTAGCAGCAATTTTTATCTCACTGCTTCGGCAGGGTCAAAGGTAATCTTCCAATGGATGCCGAATCGGTCGGTTACCATGCCGTAATGTGTGCTCCAAAAGGTTTGGGTTATAGGCATCGTTATCCTGCCGCCTGCCGCTAATTCGCTGAATATGCGGTAGGCATCCTCCTGATTTTCTGTGCTGATGTACAGATAAAATGTTTCTGCGGAAGGTTTAACTCCCGGCTCATCTGCTTCCGGGCTGTCGCAAGCCATGATAACGGTTTCCGGGTTGATTTGCAGCGTGGCATGCATAATTTTTTCGCCGGCAACATCAGGAAACAGGGGCTTGCTTTCCTGCGGTACATCGCTGTAGCGCCCCATAAACAGTATATCGCCCTTGAATATATCCTTATAAAAGTTAAAGGCTTCTTCACAATTGCCCTTAAAAACCAGATAGGGGTTAAGCGTCAGCATCATGCAGGCAACTTTAATTTTTAAAAATAAGAACTAAAGACAGTTATAAAAATTACTGACAGCCTCTTAAGGATGGCATCATGTATAGACCTTATATTTATTTAAGCAGCTTCCCCGGTCGGCAGCTTCTGTAAATAGAAAGGGAGGCTAAGGTATATGGCCTTAGTCTCCCTTTCTTCATCAGCATTAATTATTTTGTAACTATCTTCCTGATGACGTTGTTGCCGCCATCAGCTACATAAATGTTACCCAAGGCATCAGCAGCCAGGGTTTGCGGCACATTGAACAAGGCGCTGGTGCCTGCGCCATTTGTATAGCCTGCAGCAGCACTGCCGGCAACCACATATAATACTTTGGCAGCAGTTATTTCTAATATCCGGCCCGCCTCATCTGCCATATACAGGTTGCCTGCCGCATCAGTAATGATAGCGGTTGTATAGCCCATTAAAGAGTAATCATAAGCGCCGCCGGCAAAGGTAGTTACCGTACCATCGGTGCCGATATACCTGATGGCGTTATTGCCGGTATCAGCTATATACAGATTCCCTTTACTGTCCATAGCAACGCCCTGCGGCTGGTTAAATGTTGCCGTGGCAACTGCACCGTCGGTATAACCGGCTGTGGTAAGCCCTGCCACGGTAGTTACTGCGCCGGCAGGCGTAATTTTACGGATGCGGTTATTACCCTTGTCAGCTACGTAAACATTGCCGCTGGCATCAACGGTTAGTCCGCGCGGGTTTTTAAACTGGGCAGTGTTACCGGTGGCATCGTTCCATCCGGCAACGCCGCTGCCGGCCAGTGTAGTTACTGCGCCTGCAGGCGTAATTTTACGGATGGCGTTGTTGCCCAGATCAGCCACGTAAACGTTCCCGGCTGCATCAAGCGCCAGGCCCTGCGGACTATAAAACTGTGCAGCAGTACCGCTGCCATCGGCAAAGCCTGCTGCACCGCTGCCAGCCAGTGTGCTTACCACACCGGCAGCGCTGATTTTACGGATACGGTTATTTACGGCATCAGCTATGTAAACATTGCCGGCAGCATCAGCAGCAATGCCTTCGGGGTTATTGAATTGTGCATTCGCCCCGGCGCCATCCAGAAAGCCGGCCGTGCCACTGCCTGCAAAAGTGCTCACAGTAGCTACCGGCGAGGCGCTGCTGGTGGTAGTAAACTTTAAAACACTGCCGTAGTTAGTGCCGCTGGTATTGGCAGCATAGGCGCGTACATAATAGGTAGTGCCTGCAGTTAAGCCGGTAATACTGCTGTTGAATATACCCAGGCTGATGGCATCGGTTGTCTTACTGTCGGCCGTGGTAGGCATGGAGTTGGTGGCGCTCCAGCATACCCCGCTGGAAGTTACGGTTACCAGTCCATAATCAGTAACCACACCGCCGCTCTGGGCAGTGGTGGCAGTTACGCCGCTGATAATGTTGGCAGTTTGTACCGCAGGGATGGTAACGTCAGTATCAGACGATTTTTTCTTGCAGCCCGACTGGGCAAAGCCTAAAAGCAGAAAGAGCGCCGTTACAGCGGCATAATGAAGCAGGGGTAATTTCACGTATTGTAATTTTATGAACAGTTCTTTTTAAAATCAACGGCGGCGCCTTGTCATTGGCGCATCTAAATTATTGCATATAAAACAATAACGGTTAAACATAGCCGCGTTTAACATATATTAACATTTCAGCGCCATATCGGCCCTCAAAAATAAGCAGAAAGTATGGTTAAGCCGGTAAGCCATGCAAATTGAAATTGCAAACCGGCAGAAACTAAGTGAATAAGCGCTTGTTGTTGCAACTGATACTGATACAGCAATTGTTATGAAATCTGTTTTACTGGCCCTGTTTTGCCTGCCCTTAATCATTTATGCACAAAAGAAACACACGCCACTGCCGCATGGTATGATATTCGGTACTCCGCCCGACCGTACCAACCTGCTGCCAGCCCCGCAATTGGAACCTTTTATGGGCAAGCGTACGCGCACTACCGCCTCTGTTATAGGCACAGTTGCGCAGGTAACCAAACCCAAGGGGGGCTGGTTTGAAATGGATGCCGGCAACGGCAAAATCATCAGCGCCCACTTTAAAACTTATAATATTGACCTGCCCACTGACCTGAAGGGCCGGCAGGTAATTATTGCCGGAGTGGCCTCCAAGCAGTTTATTGCCGATGACCGGCAGCATCTTGCCGGCGATAACTCTTCCCGGCAGCACCAGGTACAAACCAACCCTAAGCAGCGCATTGAGTTTGAGGTAACCGGCTTGTTTGTAAATAAATAGAGAGAAGCGGTGGTGGTCATTCAAAGAAAATCACCCCGTATTACAGGAAACGAAGCAATCTCTGTTGTATTAAGCCAATCAGCTTAAAGAAGTTGCCTGGTTCCCGGCAATAACGGGGTGAACGATCAGTGCTGCCTTACCGGCTCAGGTACATTGATTTTTCCCGGTACAGGTGCCTGAAGTAGGGGTCCTGCAGGTTGGGAATAAAACGGATGGCCTCGCCGGTTGATTTCATTTCGGGGCCCAGCTCCTTGCTTACCTCCGGAAACTTATCGAACGAGAATACCGGCTCTTTAATAGCGTAGCCTACCAGCTTGCGCTCAATGGTAAAATCGCTCAGCTTGTGGGTGCCCAGCATAATTTTGGCGGCAATGTTGATGTAAGGTACATCATAAGCCTTGGCAATAAACGGTACGGTACGGGAGGCACGCGGGTTAGCTTCAATTACAAATACCTTATCATTTTTTATAGCGAACTGAATGTTCAGCAAGCCGCGCACATTTAACGCCTTTGCCAGTTTTACGGAATATTCCTCCATCTGGCTGATGACGCTGTCTGACAAGTCGAACGGGGGCAGCACCGCAAAGGAGTCGCCGGAATGAATGCCTGCCGGCTCAATATGCTCCATCATACCGATAATGTGCACCTCGTCGCCATCGCAGATAGAGTCTGATTCCGCCTCTGCAGCGCGATCCAGGAAATGGTCAATCAATACACGGTTGCCCGGCAGGTTTTTGAGCAGGTTAACCACAGCACGTTCCAAATCCTCATCATTAATTACAATGCTCATGCCCTGGCCGCCTAATACATAGCTTGGGCGCACCAGCACCGGGT
>CAXTAP010000106.1:0-11202 GCA_964241965.1 uncultured Mucilaginibacter sp. | reverse complement strand
GTCCAGAGCAGCAGAATGCCGTTGGATAAAATAAACAGCCAGCCCAGGGACTTCTGCTCCGCGTTGGAAAATATATTCCTCACATTTCGACGGTGCTTTAGCAGCTGCCGGTAAACCGGTATAATGTACAGCAGCAGCAATATTATTTTCAGCAGGGTTTCAATTAGGGGCACATAGAGTGACTGGGAGTAATACCCGTCGCTAAGCATTAAAAAGAGCACGATAGCAAACGGCAGCAGGTGGAGCAGGTAGGACCAACGAAACCCAAAGTGGCGCCGGGTTAGGGTCAGCGTGTAGAGCAGGAACATTGGGCCGTGTAAGAAAACAAGCGCATCGCTCCATTGCAGCAAATCCTTTTTCCATCCGTGAAACGGGAAAGGAGAGGTATCCAGGATATGAAAACCGGCAACATTAAACAGAAACAGGAAGAGCCAGGTAACCAGCACATAGTCGGGCAATGCCTTTGGTCTGCCCAAAATAAGCGCTATCGTAAATAAAATAATTGCTGCCGTACTTAAAGATTCCATCACCTGCTGGCGATAAAGGTACTATTTATCACGTGTCCGCTGCGGATATTACCGGCTCACCTTTCCCGCATGCGTCCCGCTTTACAGGCAGGGGTATCACTGCGGTAAAGTGGGGCCATACCCTTTGTTAAAGTGAGTTGCTTTGAATAAAAAACATCTTATGATCTCGAAACCTGCTGCACTTTTTGTGCTCCTGCTTTTAAACGTAATCTGTGCCCGGGCACAATTCTCAAACCAGGGCGCTATCGCCTTTGCCGACAGCCTGATGAAAGCTCATTATGCTGCTTCCGACCCCGGCGCAGTTTTATTAATTGCAAAGGACGGGAAACCGCTTTTTGAGAAAGGCTATGGCCTGGCAAGCCTGGAACTGAACGTTGCCGACCAGCCCCAAAACATTTTTGCCGTCGGATCCATGACCAAGCAGTTTACCGCAGTGGCCATACTGCAATTAGAGCAACGAGGGCTTTTATCCCTTTCGGACGATATCCGGAAATACCTGCCTGATTTTAATACCTGCGGTGAAAAAGTAACCATAGAAAATCTGTTAAGCCATACCGGAGGCTTAGTGAGCATGATTGATATCAAATCCTTTAAAGACGTGGACGGCAAGAAGGAGGCAGTGGTTTATGATACTGCCGCGCCGCTGCTCTTTAAACCCAGCAGCGCCTGGTCCTACAGCAATACTGGCTACTTCTTGTTAGGATTGATCGTTCAGCAGGTGAGCGGCATAAGTTATGAGGAATACGTGCGCAGGAATATTTTTGGGCCGCTGCATATGGCGTATACTTACTTCGGCACCCATGAGAAGATTTTGCCCGGGCTGGCCGGAGGATATGACCCAGCCGGCCCGGCCGGTTTTAAACCCACGCCCGCTTACAGCTGGGCAGAGCCTTACTCCGTAGGCGGAATGATATCAAATATTAACGATCTACTGAAATGGGATGAAGCCCTGTACGGAGGAAAACTGCTTAACCCGCAGGAAACTGCAAAAGCTTTCAGCAACTACCGGCTCAGTAACGGAAGATACGCCGGTTACGGCTATGGCTGGGCCATCAGCAACTTTAAAGGTGTCAGGTTCATCCATCACGGCGGGCAAATCGGCGGTTACCTGAGCTACGGCATCAGGGTGCCATCAAAACATCTATATGTGGTCATCCTCAGCAATTCTACCAAAGTTAGCCCGGATATCATTGCTACCCCTGTTGCTTTACGGCTTTCGGGCGTAGCGGTCATTCCGGTGACCCCTCCGCTTAAAGTATCCCCTCAGGTGCTTTTGAGCTATGCAGGAGTTTATCAGATCACTAAAGGAAGGCCGGCAAACGATCCGTACAAAGCCTATAATGAGGTGCACGTCCGCAATGACTCTTTATTCCTGCTGCGGAAAAACCAGGAAACGCTCCTGCTTTGCAAGGATAAGGATGAGTTTTATAATCCGCAGGGATACTTAGAAGCCTTATTTCACCGGAATGATAAGGGCAGCATCATCGCATTGGAACTCATCGACTTGCCGCTGGGCATCGGGCCGTCAGATTACGAAATCAGGACCGATCTTCCGTTTGCTGCAAAAAAGCCCCCCGTATCTTTAACGCCGGATGAGCTGAAAAAATTCACAGGCAGCTATAACCTGCAAACGGGCGTTCATACGGTGATTACCGTGGAGGGGGGCCGTTTATATATTGAAGCTATAGGCTTAGGCAAGTTCGAGCTGCTACCGGAGAGCGCTTCCACTTTTACAGTTAAGGGTGCGGATGCCTCTGTGGAATTCAGAATGAATAGTAGCGGCATAGTTAAGGCATTTGATCTTGTGCAGTCAGCCGGCAGGATGGAAGCCAAGAGAGTGGATTGACTAAAGCAATCAACAAAATGACAGGGCATAATTCATTCAGTGATTATCAAGATTAATCTAACCGTTTGAGGGCTTACGTTATTCAGCACTCAGCGCCTGATGGCGTTATGCCCTTCCTGCGGCTGCTCACGGGTGGCCATTTGATTAAACAGCGCATCCAACTGGTCGAGCGTTTTATTATCAAATGTGTATCCGGGGTCGGCAATGCGTTTGCCGGCCTCATAAACCTCAGAGCTGAAAGTGCCGGGAATAGTGCCCGGCTTATACCGTAAACCGTAGCCTTTGCCATCATAAACCCTGTACTGGCCAAAATAGTCAGGCATACCGCCAAGCTCATCGGCCAATACACATTTGAAGAATTGCAGGTCCGGCGGGCGCCGGGTATACAAATGGTCAGCCAACTGATTCATCAGTTGGTTTTTTGTATTTGCATGAGCCGCAGTATAATGTTCAATTTGCCGGTGGTTACCTGTAATCTGCTGATGCTAACCAGATCAAGGATATGTGTAACCTAAATGAAAATGCAGCTATATACTTATCTAAATGAAAATGTCAGCTTATGCCAATGAACCGAATTATAGGTTCATTACAATCTTGTCCAGTTCTACCTCTCCAAACATAAAGCGTTACACAACCGTCAATCACCTCCTTTCGAAGGAAGTCAATGTGTTAGGATTTTCAATAGAATCCCAGACATTTTGCAGAGCGATGTGGTTACAACCCCGCGTATTAGCTTAACCGATTAGCTTTTTCAAATCTTGGATAAAGCGGTTCGAGAATTGTTCCGTTGGGGCTCCGAGATGGCCCGCAGGACTTGCCAGACGAATGCATCTAAAATGAGCTCCAGCTAAGTTGTAATTCAACTATTTATGCATTTGAACATTCAATTCCTTTGTTTATTGACATTTAAGAGCTAAATTTATGCTAACGATTTAGACTCATTAGTCCATTGCGTGATTCATTGAGTAGTTGTCTTTGATAATTATAAATATTTGGAAATGAGCTGGTTATGAGTGAAGTTCATGACCCGTCCATTCCGCTAATAATCATAAAGCCTTGTAAATCAATAATTTACAAGGCTTTATGATTATTAGCAAAACTCACGAATATAGTTTTTAAAATTTAAACCTTTTAGTTTGCGAAATTAAAGGGATATACAGGTGATCACTCTAATCATTAATAGCTTCCTCGAATACCTTCATTATTAAGTATATACCAATTATTTTATTGGCCAGGTGTTCATTACATCTGATAAACATGAACTGTATTTTCATTAGGATATATAAATCGGATCACATATTTTTAAACAACATCAATAAAACTATCCTTAATGGTGCCTGCCTGCGCTTCCTAAACATTGTGCTGTTCACTGCTGTTGAAATGAAAATGGTTTAAAGCATGACATCTAACCAGCAAAATACATCAGCAGCACCAGCCCGAAACCCCTTACGCTATACGCAATTCGCCCTGCTTGTAGTAGCCATTATGTTTCTTTACGGATTGCTCACCGGGCGTCTTGTTTTCGACTGGCTGTTTGATACGATGTATATCCTGGCCGGAGTTGTTACTGCCTTACCGGCGGGAAGTATAAACCCGTCACAAAGCAGCGCATCTGCCTTGCCGGTTTCGGCCGGAACCCTGCGCCTGATATTAGGCTGCTACTTATTTGTTGACTCTGTACTGCTTGCTGCAATGGCGTTGCCCGGGTTAGGCCTGTCACTTTTAGTTTATACATCTTTAAGTGTTTTGTACGGCCTGGCGTTGCTAAGCTATCTGAGAAATAATCATCTTTACATCAGCAGTAATACCTGGGCAAAACTATTCCAGGGATCGGCTGCCTTGGTAACCCTTGGTGCATTGATCAGTTTAATATGCCTCTATTTACCCATGTTGTGGGTCCATGAAGGTTTTCAGGCATGGTCAGGGCCGGTGGTTATCACTTTACCCGGCACAACTTATATGAACGCCGGCCAAACGGTTAATATCGGAGGCAATGTTATTATTCGCGGTTACCAGGTGCGCCTGGGGCATCTGCCTTGCCTGCTGCTGGCCGGTGTTGGCATTCTGCAGGTGCTCAAAATACAGGGCTTAGGGAGACCGGACCACCTACGTTTGGCTATGCGTATTGCTGCAGTTATGGTAGCAGTATGGTGGGTCTTTATTGCAAAAGCCTACAACTGCCTGACGATGCCGCTCAATCTGCTGTTTGTGGCTGGCTGTACGCTGTTAACATTTGCCGTATTTACCGGAAAGCCTGCTGATGCACGCACAGAATAAATCATTTTCATCTTGCAGTGTTTTGACTGTTATTTTTCTGTGATGCTGTTATTCTAACTCGCCGATAGCCTTCTTAAATTGGGTAATGTAGTTATTGTAATCCACCCTGGCTGTAACATACTGTGAGTAGCTTTGCTGCCACAATGATTGAGCCTGAAGCCAGTCGGTGGTAGTAATAGTGCCTGCTTTCAGGCGGTCATTAGCCAGGCGCAGGTTCTCTGTAGCCTGCTGCACAGATAAGTTATTCAGCGCTACGTTCTTTTCTGCTTCGGTAAGGTTGTTATAATTGCGCCTGATGTCGAGCGTAATTTTTTCCCGGCCATCATTAAGCTGGTACCGTTTGGCATGTGTTCTGATTTCCTGCTGCCTTACCGCCTTCCGGTAATTGCCCCAATGCAAAACCGGTACACGTACGCTCAGCAAAGCCAGCCAAGCCGCAGAATTGGAACCAATACTAATTGGTGTTTGGTTTTCACCTATATATGAACTAAGCAGATTAACAGCGCCGGGTGTGCTGGAATAAGTATAAAATCCATAAACTGCAACAGCTACCTGCGGCAGCAGATCAGCCGTTGCCAGCTTGGTTTGAATTTCACCGGCCTCCACTTGTTTTTGCAGCAGCTGCAATTCAGGCCTTTTGTCTGCATTGCTATCAAACGCTGAGTCTGGCGGCAAAACTACAGGATTATAGGGTACTGTGTCCAATACATCAACCTGGTTTTTTAAACCTATACCGGTAACCTGCAATAAATTAAGTTTAGCCAGCTTCAAGCCATTCTCAGCCTTAAGCAACTGCAGTTCATTCTGGTTATATTGTACCTGCACCTGCAGCACATCATTTTTAAACCTTGTACCGGCATGATAAGCATTGTTTACATCATTGAGTGCACTGGCCAGGTACTGCCTTGATCTTTTTAAGGCTGTAATCTGCTCCTTTAAAGATACTACCTGCCAGTAAGCGCTATCGGTTCTAACAATTACATCGGCCCGGTTCTGCAGCTGCTGCAGCTGCTGTACATCCACATTAATATTTGCTGCCTTAATACCGTTACGCACCTTTCCGCCGCCATAAATTAACTCGGTAGCCGTGCCCGAAACAGAAGCCGTTCTCTCAGGCAGGTATTTGCTAAGAGGTTTTCCAAAATATAAGCCGGTTGCCGAGGCATCTACTGAGGGTAAGGCATTAGTTCTGGCCCGTTCAACACCCAGCCTCGCTACAGCAATAGAATCTTTCTGTATATTAATCTGGTTATTTCGCTGCAGGGCCAGCTGCCGGCTTTGCGCTAAGCTAAGCAGCTTTTGCCCCTGTGCGGCAAAACCGATTAATAGCAGCAATATACTGAAAAAGCTGACTTTCAGATATTTGTATGGATTCAATATAACAATCATTATGCGGCAAAATTAAGATTGAACCAAACCACCGGAATTACTGTGGGCCAAACCGTGCTCATCTTCATCCTGTTCTTCAGGTTTCGGCACTTCGGGCTTAATCCACCGGTAGTAGAGAATAGGTATGATAAACAGCGTAAAGAACATAGACACAATAAGTCCGAAAGCCAGTACGCTACCCAGGGGCGCCCAAAGCGGCGAACCGCTCACAATCATAGGGGTAACTCCTACAGCAGCGGCGGCCGTGGTTAAAAAAATAGGGCGCATACGTCGTTTGGCCGCATGCATGGCCGACTCACGGATGTCCAGCCCTTCATCACGACCCATTTCATCTGCAAAATCAACGAGGATAATGCCATTACGTACCACAATGCCAATCAGGCTGATGATGCCCATGAAGGCCGTGAAACTGAATGGATTGCCGGTAATGAGCAGGCCGGTAGAGGCACCCAGCAAGCTAAGGGGAAAGGTGCACAGAATGATGAACGTTTTTTTGAGGCTCCTGAACTGAATGAGCATGGTGAGGAAAATAAGAATGATGCTGGTGAGCAGGGATTTGCCCAGGCCGGGTGTATTTTCATCAGTAGCTTCTTGGTCGCCGCCGTATTGAATGTGCACACCATACGGCTTTTTTAGCTTTTCGATCTGCGGCTTAATTTCCTTCAGCATATCGGCGGGCACCACGCCGTTCTGAGCTTCGGACATTACGGTGAGCATGCGCAGGCCGTTACGGTGCATAATATTGCCTATGTGCCACTCCGGGGTAAAATCGGCCACATCCTTCAGCTGTATCTTCTGCCCCTGCGTGTTGGTTAAGTGTACCGTGCGCAGGCGGTCGAAGTTATGGCGGTAGCTGTCATCAAACCGCATCATTACCGATATGGGCGTTTTACCCTCGTACATTGTAGCTACCTGGATGCCCTGCAGTCCGCCGCCTATGGTTTGAGTCACCTGGCTGCTGGTAAGGCCCAGCCGGCGCAGCTTATCCTGCTGGATATGTCCACCTACGGCTACATAATCCTGCTCAAAATCATCGTGCACCCAGTTAGTGCCTTTCAGGCGACTCACCATGGTTTTAATGGTGTCGCCTACCTGCCGCAAGTCTTTAAAATTTTCGCTGATGATACGTACTTCCAGGGGCGCCTTGGTGTTCAGGAACGTCAGGCGGCGCACCCGCACAAAACCTTCCGGCAAAAAGTTGTGAAATTTGCTGATATACTCTGTGGATACCTCGTTGGTGGCATCGTTGTCGGTAGTGTTGATAAAGATCTGCGCGTAGTTTTCACGCGGATTTTCGGGTGCATAGCTCACATAAAACCGTGGCGAGCTGGTACCAATAAAGCTGGCTACCTGGGTAATGCGCTTATCCCCTTTAATGGCTGCCTCTACTTTTTTCACTGCAGCTTCGGTTTCCTTATAAGGCGTACCCGGCGGCAGCCATATCTCCAGATTAAACTGGTTGCGCTCGGCGTTAGACAGGAACTGCTGTTTCACCCTTGTCATCAAAAAACCGCCCAAGAACACCGCCGCCACACCCAGCGACATAATCAGTACGGTATGGTTAAAGGCCCATTCCACGGCTTTATCATACCGTTCCTGCACCCGGTCCAGGATAGTTTTTTTGTGTTCGTTTTGTTTCTTATCTGCATCCTTTTTCAACCCTTTTTTGATATTCAGGAAAGCGATGCTGGGTACAATCAGCATAGAAACCACAAAAGAAGTGCTTAGCGCAATGCCCACAATAACCGGCAGCGAGCCTACAAATTCCTTCTGCTGCCCGGGCAGGAACATGGCCAGCGGCGCAAATGCAAACACGATAGAAATGGTGGCGGTAAGCACCGGGATAAAAAGCTGCGTGGCACCCTTCCAGGCGGCCTCCCAGGGCTTAACACCTTCATCCAGGCGCTCCACGTAATTATCGACCACTACAATGGCATCATCTACCACCATGCCCAGCACGATGATGAGGCCCGCCAGCGTAACCTGGTTCAGCTGCAGGCCCATTACATTGCTGATGGCAAAGGTGACCATGATAGAAAGCGGACAGGAGATGGCCGAGATCAGCGCGATGCGGAAAGGCAGCAGGATAATAACCACAATAATTACCGACACAATGGCAATAGCAAACTCCACCAGAAAATGCTGTATGCTCTCGGCCACTACCTGGGGCTGATTTACAATGGTGAGCACCTTTACATCGGGCGGCAGCTCCTTGCGAGCCAGTTTAAGCTGCTCGTCAATCTCCTTACCAAATTCAGTCATGTTGTTGCCTTTCTGCATCTCTACGCTCAGCATCATTACCGGCAAACGGCCCATTTCGACCATCTGCGTGGTATCCTGGTAGCTGCGGCTAATAGAAGCCACATCGCGCAGCCGTACCACATTGGCTGCCGAGTCGGTGTAGATAATCTGGTCGCCAACATCCTCAATGCTTTTAAACCGGTTGTTGCCAAACAGCGGCACATTATTCTGCGCCAGCTTTACCTCGCCGCCGCCGTTGGTCTGGCTCTGGTTCTTCAACACATCGGCTACCTGGTTAAAATCAATGCCATACTGACTTAGTTGGGCATCATTTACTTTAACCAGCACCTGCTCGGGCAAACCGCCCACACGGGTAATGCGCGATACCTTTTTATTGACTTTAACGTTATCCTCTACGTGATCCATCAGCCGGTTCAACTCAGCGGAGCTGCGCTTAGGGGAAGAGACTGAGATCAGCAGGGCAATGGTTTCGCCAAAATTGCTATTTACCAGAGGGCCCTGTACATTTTGCGGCAGGTTTTGCGCCTTATAGCCGTTCAGCCCGTGCTGCAGCGTGTTCCACACCCGGTCAGCATCCTTTACCCATTCATTCAGTTCCAGGTTGATGAAAACGACGCCTTCTTTAGTGGTAGAATAGGTTTTCTCCCTGCGTACCTCCTTGAAGGAGAACAAATACTGCTCAATTGGCTTGGTAACTTCGTTCTCTACCTGTTGCTCGCTGGCGCCGGGGTAAACAGCGGTAACCAAGGCCTGCCGGATTGTAAACTCAGGATTTTCGCTGCGCGACATATTAAGCAGTGAGACTACGCCTACGATAACTAGCATCACCGCAATGGTAAATGATACTGTGCGATACCGCATGGACAGCTCAATCAGGTTAAAATTTTTATTTCTTTCAGCCATAGTTTCCGTTGAAAAATTGGATGGGGTGAACCTTTATTTAATCTGAACGCTCTGCCCGTCTTTCAGGCGGTACTGGCCCTCCACAATCAGCAGGTCGCCGCTGCGCAGGCCATCTGCTACCGAAATCCTATCGTTAATAGCCTGGCCCACGGTAATGTGCCGGCGGATGGCCCGGCGCTGTTCCCCAGAATCGACCAGGAATACATAAGGCAGGCCATCCTGGTCATGAATTACAGCTTTTGGCGGGATAGTAATATAACTGACTTTTTGATTGGTTTGCAGGTTGATTTCCGCTATCATGCCGGGCAGCAGCCGGTGATGGATATTGTTAAGCCTTACCTTGGTGCGGAAAGTGTTGCTGTTCCTGTCGGCTTGCGGATTGATGCTGGTTACCTTACCCGTAAACTTTTGGTTGAGCGTAGGTATATCAACTTCGGCAGTATTATTACGCATGATATTGCCTATTTCAGTTTCGGGCACGGTCATGGTAGCATTCACATGGTCAATATCATCGATAACAAAAGCCTGAGCGTTAGGCGAGGCTTGGTTACCCACTTCCGTCATTTTATTAGTTACTGTACCCGATATAGGTGCATAAAGCCGGGTATCACTTACCTGCTTGGCAGCCGTTTTGCGGTTAGCCACTGCTGTAAGATACTGAGATTCTGCCGTTATATAGTCCTTTGGTGTCAGGCTGCCTTTTTGATACAATTCCTTACTCCGCATGTAATTATCTTTTGCCTGCAGTAAACTGGCATCCGCCTGCTGCAGCTGGTACTGATAGTCCCGCGGGTCTAGCGTAGCCAGCAGCTGGCCTTTTTTAACTGCCTGCCCCTCATCTACCAGCACCGAAGCAATCCTGCCCTGAACAGAAAAAGTGACCTGCGCCGTTTTTTCCGACTGGATAGTTCCGCTTAGATTTAACGTTTGGTTTTGCTTTGTCGGGGCGAGTTTAATCACCGCTACCGGCGCAAGGGCTGATGCCTCAGCATCAGAGCGGTCATCTTCTTTATGCTTGCAACTTACCAGCGCCAATACTAAACCTAATAACCAATAAATGTTTCTCATCAATAATAGTATCTGATGGTAAGTAAGAAATTAACCAACAGTTGGTTTTTTAATAAGTTTTTCTTCACACAAGCAGTTGGTCAACTGAATGCAACATTTCGTTAAGCAGTTTTTAAAAAATCAACTTGTATAACAAATGATTGCAGTTAGAACTATTTTTACAATTGCAGTGCCTTAAAATTGAAACCTTATATTTTATAACATTTAACTATTGTTTAAACTTCTTGTCATTATGGAATAGTTAATATGAAAACAAGATGTAATAAAACGTTTAGCAATTATTAAATCGACTTATAAACTTATTATATAAGATAGTAAAGGAATTAAACGGGAGGAATTATATCTAATTAGTCTCAGTCATGCTAAAGGAAGGCGGCGCTGCTTGAGCTGCCGATGCCCATGCTTTGGTAGGATGCGGCCCCATCACCAGCTCAAGCTCACCGCCGCGCATTAGTTCTTGATGCGGAAACATGCGGCTGACGGGGACTGCGTTGGGCTGACGGCTGATATTCCCTGGCAGAAAAACCGGCAGTGGCTGCAACTGCTGGCCGGAAGCGGTGCCCCGCTGTTTATTTCAGCCCAGATTGATACGCTGACGAGTGAGCAAAAAATGGCCATTAAAGCTGCCTTTGCAAAGGCGGCCAAACCCCAGTTCACAGGCGAGCCGCTCGACTGGCTGACCAACCCATGGCCCGAGAGGTGGAAACTCAACGGCAGCGAGGTGACTTTCAAATGGGACTGAGGCCAGTAAATTTAGCACAGAGTGCCGCCAGCGATACCTGAGTTGAGGGCTTATCTTGGAGGATACAGAGGCATTGACGACCTGATTTCAAAAAAAATAGTGACTATGTGTTCCGTAACACTTTGACCGGATCAAGTACTTGGTTCTAATGCCTGAATCTGATCATTTGTTCAGAAGAGTACGTAACA
>CAXTAP010000105.1:0-11381 GCA_964241965.1 uncultured Mucilaginibacter sp. | reverse complement strand
TTCCGGTTAAGTAGCTTGGCATTGGCCTGCTGATACGATACGCAGTTTTGCTGCTCATTCCAGTGCTCTTTTAATAAAAACACACCCGTGTTGATTGTACTGCTTCTACGTTCACTGGTAACACGGATAGCTACAGCATAAGTACTGTCGGACTTTGCTCTCCTGGTATCGAG
The DNA here is from genome assembly GCA_964241965.1 of uncultured Mucilaginibacter sp. Classification (GTDB taxonomy): domain Bacteria; phylum Bacteroidota; class Bacteroidia; order Sphingobacteriales; family Sphingobacteriaceae; genus Mucilaginibacter. The sequence goes on along the minus strand of CAXTAP010000105.1, from coordinate 11,208 downwards.
CAGAATTTTATAACTGACCATAACATTTTTCGTTGTGGTCGCGATGTTTGTGCAAACAGTGTGCAAACAATTTGCATACAAATAACCTCAAATCAGAGCCCTTTAAAAGCTATAGGCAATAAAAAAGCCCTTAGAAGCTATTCTAAAGGCTATCATGATGTGGGAGTTACTGGGTTCGAACCAGTGACCCTCTGCTTGTAAGGCAGATGCTCTGAACCAGCTGAGCTAAACTCCCTGTTTTTTGGTGATGCAAAGATATAATCCCTTTTGGTTTCCTCAAAAATTATTTCAACTTTTTTGGATGAGTGTAACAGCGAGAAACAGCCATGGTAGCTACTCAGTGCCTGTTACGAACCATAATAATTATAAACATTGATTGCTTAATATGTGTTATGCAATAAAATTAAACCATGAGTGACCAATCTGCAATTCCTGAAAACGGCGAGTATAACTTCAGTATCAACTATTCTGAGCGTATACTGGCCTGCCACGTAAAAAAAGAAGGTAATCTGCTGCACCTGCACATGGATAATAACATGAATGCCGATCTGGAGCTGCAGCCGGATGGTACGCTCAATCAGGTTTCGGGGGATGAACTGCCCGATTCTACCATTGACTTTGTTAAAAAGCAGGTACTTGGGCATGAAGTGTAATAAATTTATATAAATCCTCTTCATGAACCGCATATTTAGAATAATTTTAATTACGCTGCTGGCTGTTAATGCGTCAGCAACCGCCTATAGTCCGCAAACCTCAGTAGCTAAAGTAAAACCTTTAGCTAAAGGGAAAATATGGAATGTGCAAAAGGCCAATGCGTGGTATAATGCCCATCAATGGATTGCAGGCGCCAACTTTATACCCAGTACAGCCGTTAATCAGCTGGAAATGTGGCAGGCTGATACGTTTGATCCAAAAACTATTGACCGTGAGCTGGGCTATGCCGAAGGGATCGGCTTTAATGCCATGCGGGTATTCCTGCACAGCGTTGCCTATCACGAAGATCCTAAAGGGTTTAAATCAAGGGTGAATGAGTACCTTACTATTGCCGGCAGGCATCATATTCAAACTATCTTCGTTTTTTTTGATGATTGCTGGAACCCCAATCCAAAGGCAGGCAAACAGCCGCTGCCAAAAACCGGCATACATAATTCAGGCTGGGTGCAGGATCCGGGCGTAAGGCAGGTGAAAGACCCTAAGCAGTTTAACCAGCTTAAAGGCTACCTGCAGGATGTGATAACTACCTTCAAGCACGATAAAAGGGTTTTATTGTGGGATTTATACAATGAACCCGGCAATAGCACTAAACGCGATACCTCGCTCTCTTTGCTGACAAAGGTATTCAGCTGGGCCAGGGAAGTAAACCCTGACCAGCCCATATCAGCAGGGTTGTGGGACTGGAGCTTTGAAAAGCTGAATGCTTTTCAGGCGCTTAACTCAGATATTATTACTTATCATGACTATGATAGTACGCAGGACCACAGGCGTGTACTGCAATTGCTGAAAACGCACGGAAAGCCGCTTATTTGCACTGAGTATATGGCGCGCTCCCGCAACAGCACTTTTTCAACCATACTTCCGCTATTGAAAAAGGAAAACGTAGGTGCGCTTAACTGGGGGCTTGTAGCCGGTAAAACCAACACCATTTATGCTTGGGATACTCCTATGGCGCATGGCGGCGAACCCAAGGTTTGGTTTCATGATATCTTCCATAAGGACGGTACGCCCTATAGACCGGAAGAAACCACATTTATTAAAAGCGTAACCATGCAAACTAAAACAGAGACATTGAAGTAAAAATTTATACAAAAGGAAATGCCTGATTAGCCAGCTAACCAGGCATTTCCTTTTTGTGTATCAGCACCGGCCCCTATGGAAATTTCACCCCGCTATAGGCAGAAACATCAGCCAGAGGAACAGCAGAGCCATACTGAGCGTTAATCACCTTAATAAATTCGTTAGCTACAATAGCATAACCGCGCGGCGTAAGGTGCACGCCATCCAGCGAAAACACGCCGCCGCTGATATAGTTGGAACTTAAGCTTACTCCGTTAACGGTAATGCCATTAGCTTTCAGGTTATTTAAAAAAGTGTAGGCATCGAAAACAGCCAGTCCCTTACTGGCAGCTACAGCCCTTATACTGGCGTTGTAGGAAGTTACGTAATCTTTAACAATGGTAATTTCGTTCTGGTCAAGCACATACTGGTTATCAATAGGGGCAAGCGGGTGCAGCCCGTAAGGCACCGTTACGCCGGGCGCTACATTTACCGGCTGGCCGATTTTAGCGGTACTGAATGTGAGCACTATTAAATCGGTTGCTGTTGCTGCGCGCGGCGCATAAGCTGTACCGGCAGCATCTGCGGTTGTTTTAGCCTTAACATATAGGGCGGTTACTGCCGGATTAACTTTTTGTACGCCTGCTAAAATTGCACCTACAGTTATCGTGTTAAAATATGGAATAGCAGTAACATCGGGTATGGTGGCTACAGCGCCTTTTTGCCCGGTTTTGGTTAACGCCGCTACCGATAGCGTATAAAGCTGGGTAAATGTGTTTTTATCGGTAAGTACATCGCCCGCACCGCCCGAAGTAGCATATAGCAAAGCATCGTTATTGCCCAGCCAGTCGGTAAAAAAGGTAAATGGCCTGGCGGTTACAAAATCCAGGTAAGTAGTGGTATTGGTTGGCGGGTTACCCGGCAGCAATCTTTCAAAGTAACCGTTCAAATTACCATAAGGGGCATAGGTAATGTTAAGCAGTTTAATACCGGGCACCCCGTAATTGTTAATATCGCCGCTGTATTTGGTATATAAGGTAACATTGCCAAAACCGGGCACCGGCAATGTGCCCCTAACAGCCAGATTAGTAGTTACCGGAGTTAGCACAGGCGTGCCATCGGCATTGAAGCCGGTTAGCTTTAAATAACCCGATCCATTGGCCTGGTCGGTGCTGAACAGGGGCTGACTAAAGGAGCCGCCCCCTGCCTTTTGCATTTGCTGTGCAATAATGCCGGGGTAAGAGTTGAGCTGCCCCTCGCGGTACAAACCGCCGTCGGCATAACCCGATGTGAGGGAGTTACCTACGGCAATATACCGGGTAAAATCTGCCTGGCCTGATTTGGGCGCAGGCATATTAATTTCAGTTTTACATGCTGAAAGCGCCAGTATGCCTGCAGCAAGTAACAGATAAGTTTTGAATATTTTCATCATGATTTATTAATCAGTTTTACCAGTGGTAGGCAACAGAAATGCCTGGTATGTAAACATTGGTTTTAAAGGTGCCCGAAAGCTGAGTTGCTGTATTGGTTTGGGTGCGGCTCATCAGATGCTCATACTCAAATGATAAATCAACATTCAGGTGATTGGCTGCCTGAAAGCCGATGCCGCCGGTTGCATACAGGCGGTTGGCATCCGGTACTTCGGGGGTTACATAGCCGTCTCTCACCGAGGTGCTTACATAACCTCCGCCAGCGCGCAACGCTATTATTTTATTAATACTGTACTGAGCGCCGCCACGCAGCGCAAACGCGTCCTTATAATTGCGCGGCGAGCGGGTATCCTGCAGAGACGCTGTATTATGAGTATAATCAAAGGCCAGCACCTTATATACGCTCCAGCCTATCAGGCTGCCATCCAGGGCAAAAAGCCATTGCTTGTTCAGGCGGTAACCTAAGCCTAAAGTAGTGGTTGAGGGCAGCGGGAGGCTGGCATAAAACCCATTAGGCTGCGGAAAACCTGAACTTACCGAAGCCGGAACACGGAATATGGCGTTGCCATTGTTAATTACCGTATTAACCTTTGAGCGGTAATCAATACCCATGGTAAAACCGCTGGCCGGGTTCAGGTAAACACCGGCATTCCAGCCCAGGCCGTGGCCGTTGCCTTTCAGTTCAGCCTGCCCGGTAGTGCCGTTGGCATCTGTGAGCGGCAAAGCCTGGGTTAAATCAACACTGCCGTGGTTGTAAACAAATCCGGCGCCAATACTAATCAGGTCGGTTAATTTTACACTCAGCGTAGGCTGGTAATAAATAGCTTTCAGGTTCAGCTTTTCTACAGTATATTTTCCGGTCCAGTCATTGCCCCAGTCAGTCAGGCCGCCAAACGGCGTGTAAATGCCAAAGCCTATTTTCCAGCGGGGCAATGCCTTAATGCCATATACAGCGTAAGCATTAAAGGGGGTAGCTACTTCATTTTTGGTGTGTTCCACTTCATTGCTGCCCGCCGGATTAAAGGCGGATTTAAAAAACAGCGGACTAATACCGCCCTGAACGTAGTTTTGAGGAAGCGCAGCTATAGCGCCGGGGTTAAAAAATACAGAGGCCCCATCCTGCGCCAGGCCGGCACCTGTATGGCCCATGCCTATTTGCTGCTGCCCCTGCAGGTTAACCTGAAAGCCCTGGGCAAAAGCCATGGCAGGAAACACTAAAAATGCTATTAGTAGAAGTTTTTGCATAATTACGAATAACTGGTTTATAAAATGAGGCCGGTTCAGGCGTATAAAATTACATTTATTTAAAAATAAATAAACAGGAGCGGTTTATTAAAATCAGAAAGTTACTGAAGTGGAATCACAGGCAATTCAATAAATTAAAAGATAAACTGTTTAAAGTTTTTGTAAAAAACTGCCTAAGCCCGGCAGATATGAAAATCTTACCGCTGCGAGGCACACGAATTGTACATCAGCTATACCCGCCAGACTATAGATTACAGGATGGCATCTGCACCCGCTAATAATCAGATCAATCTGTTCTACAATTAATCAGCAGAAACTCAGAAATTATTTGATGCCATAATGCTCGCACATCAGTTTTTCAAACAGGGGGCCGGGCAGTATGCTCTTTAGCTTGGGAGCAATCGTCTGGCCCATCAAGCCAACTAAGTAGCTGTGCTTAGGGCTGGAAGAGCTTACAATGCTTACCAGTTTTTTAGCCAGCATATCGGGGCTGGGCGCTATGCTTTCATCCTTTTCCATACTCTCAACGGCAACCTTATAAGCGTTTTCAAGCTCGGGCTGCTGTAATGAAAATGCTATTTTTTGCCGGGTCCGGCTAAAGTCAGATTTAAAATCGCCCGGGTTAATAACCACAACTTTAACGCCTGTTTTACGCAGTTCCATCCGCAGGCTTTCAGAGTAACCTTCAATGGCATATTTTGATGCACTGTACATGCTCTGATAAGGCAAGCCGAATAGCCCCGCCAGCGAACTGATATTAATAATCATGCCGCTGTTACTTTTCAGCATATCCGGCAGCACGGCGCCGCACATACGCACCACGCCGAAAAAGTTTACCTCAAACTGTTTTTTGGCATCATCAACCGGCATGGCATAGGCCGGCCCGGCAATGCCATTGCCTGCATTATTAACCAGTACATCAAGTTTACCTTCAGCGCTGATAATTTTATCAATAGCTGCCTTTGCTGAATCATCATGAGTTACATCAAGCTCTATCGGTTTAAACGCTACGGCTTTTAACCTGTCCAGGCTGCGTGCGGAGCCATAAACGGTATGCCCGGCAGCCTGCAGGGCATTTGCACAGGCTGAGCCAATTCCGGAAGAAGCCCCTGTAACTAAAATGATTTTTTTCATGATAAATGGAGTATTGCTGAATGGTTAAACAAATTGTTAGCTAAAATAATGATTTCCGGTAAAGCTGCTTATTACCTGCAGAATATTTATCGGAAATACATTTGCCGGTTCAAGCAAACTGAGTTTTTGCAGATGCAAGCATTCCAATTAATCTGATGCACAGAATTACAGGCAATATGAAAAAAGGACTGCGTATATAAAGCACAAACACGCACTGGCACTATCCTTGTAAAACAAATAATAAACTAACATAAAATAAACATGAGCTTATTAAAATATGTAGCCATCGGTGCAGCAGTTGCCTATGGCGTAAAGTACCTCACCAAAAAGGGTGCTGACGGAAAATCGGTTTTAGACAATCTGCAGGAAAAAGCGCCTGAGTACGTTGACCAGGCGGTTGGCAAGGTAAAGGCCTACGGCCAGCAAGCTATAGATGCGGCTGCCCAGAAACTGAAAGAGAAAACAGGCTATCAGGCTTCGCAATCTTCAAACGTATAAAGTAAAGGCCCCGTTAACCGGGGCCTTTACTTTTACTGGATTAGCGCCATTCAAACAAATATTTGCCGGCCGGTAATTGTATTGCTTCATCAGTAATTATTTTATTATGCAGGTAGGCCTTTAATCCGCTCAGCCGGGGCAGCGTAACCGTTGCTGCAGCATTGGGCGGGATAATTACAGTATAGGAGACGCTGCCAGCGGCTTTAGTCCAGGAGGATTGTATCAAGCCGTACGGGCTTTCATGGCTGGCCTCAAAATGATTTAAGCCGGTTACAAAGTTGGGTTTTAACAAGATGTTTTTAAAACCAGGCTTTGCAGGGTCGGCATAGATGCCGCCCAGGCCCTGATACAGCCAGGCGCTTATTTCACCAAACATAATGTGGTTAAGCGATATATCACTCTTGGCATCAATCTTCCAGTTCTCATACAAAGTGGTAGCTCCGTTCACTATCCACCAGCCCCAGGAGGGGTACGTTTTTTGTGATGCTACCTGATAGGCCACATCGGCATAGCCGTTTTCACTTAAAGCGTTCAATATAGTTTTTTGCCCTAACAGACCAATATCCAGGTGAAAGTTATCAGCAGTAACCCGCCTGGCAAGATTAGCCGCTACTTTACTTTTCAGGTCATCAGGCACTAAGCCCCAGTACAACGGTGCACTTAATGCTGTTTGCACACCATCAGCGTAAATACAGGTGGCTGCATTAAAATATCTTTGATTGAAAGCCGCTTTAATTTTTTGAGTCAAGGCCGTGTAGTGCTTTTCATCATTGGCTTTAGCTAAAATATGTGCAGCTTTAGCCATGATCATAACATCGGCGTAATAGTAACAGGTGGAAGTAAGTTCAACCGGAGTTTTTGATTTTACCGGTACCCAATCGCCCAAACCCCAGGTGGTTAAGCCGGCGGGATAAATTTGATCAATGTGGTCAACATAGCGCTTCATGTTATCATAGCAATCAGCCAGCAACTTTTTGTCTCCGTAAAAAAGATAAATGTTCCAGGGAATGATGGCAATGGTGCTTGTCCAGTCGGGGCCGTTTCCCCATTCATAGCCCCAGCCGGCTGTAGGCACAATAGAGGGCAGCACACCATTGGGCTGCTGCTCGTCGCGGTGGTCGGCCAGCCATTTTTCATAAATGGTAATGCCGTCAAAGTTATAGAGGCCGGTTTCTATGGCAATCTGCGCATCACCTGTCCAGCCGTTTTTTTCGCGTTGAGGGCAATCGGTAGGGTAGCCAAACAGGTTCGATAAATAAGAATTATTAGTAGCCTGCCATACTTCATTAATCACCGGGTTCGATGATTTTACCTGCCCTGCTGCCGGTACATCGCTGTGCATAAAATAACCGGTAAGGCTTTGCCTGCTCAAATGCAGCGGCTTGCTGCTGGTTAATTCTACATACTGAAAGCCCTTATAATTAAAATGAGGCGCAAAACTTTCCTCACCCCGGCCGCTCAAGGTAATGATGTCCGTTTGGAACGGGTCGGTGTTATCTGTTGGCCGGTAGTGGATATCAATGTTGGATAAATCAACGTGTCCGTTAGCGTACAGCCGCTCGCCATGCTTAAGGTGCAGCACTGTACCTGCCGGGCCATCAGCAGTAATTTTGCTGATGCCGGCTATGTTCCGCCCCAGGTCAAAAATCCAGGTAGTATCATTTAACTGTGTAAGGCTTTTTACAGCCACTTCCTCTACATTTCTGATCGGGTGCATGGCCTGGGCTACAATATTTGCCGAGGGCGCTGAGCGGTAGATAACGCCCTTCCACTGGCTGTCGTCGTAGTTAACAATGTTCCATCCGGGTTTTTCCATCCGTGCATCATAATGTTCGGCAGTATAAATGCTGTTGAAGATAACAGGGCTCAGCGTTGTTTTCCAGTCTTCGCCGGTAGTTACCACTGCTGTTGAACCATCGGTATAAGTGATGCGAATGTCCATACAAAAGGCAGGGCGGGCACGCCAACTGGCCTTGTCAAAATCCCATACGGCGGTCGATTGCATGTTATACCAGCCATTGCCCAGCAAAACACCTATTGCATTATTACCCGTTTGCAGCTGCGGGGTAATATTATAAGTTACATATAAAGTCCGGCGGTCAAAACGGGTGTACATGGGGTCGAGGCGGTGGTTGCCAATCTTGCGGCCGTTAATGTATAGTTCATACAAACCTGCAACGGCAATATAAGCCCGCGCTGATTTGATTTTCTTAGGGGCCAGAAATACCTTTCTGAAATAAGGTGCAGGTTTAAGGCTGATGCTATTGTTATCCGAAATCCAGGCGCCCTTCCAGTTCCGGCTGCTCATCATCCCGGTTTCAAAACTGGCTATGCCGGTGTTTGCATTGGTTTGATGCTGTTCGTTTGTAATGATTACTCTCCAGAAATATCTGGTAAAAGGCTGCAGGGAGGGCCCGGCATAGGCAATTAGCATAGCATCTGATTTTATGGTGCCGGTATTCCATAAATCAGCTTTGCCGTTAATTAAGGCCAGAGAATCAGTACTTACCAAAAGCCGGTAGGCGGTTTGCCTGGCACCCTGGCGGTCATCAGCCATACGCCAAGTAAAGCGGGGATGCGGCGCATCAATACCGATAGGGTTTTCCAGGTATTCTGTTTCTAAACCGGCCGCACGGAACCTCGTTTGTGCAGCAGTTATCAAACCGGACAGCAGTATTACGAAAGTAGCTGTCAGGCAAAGCCTGCCGGTGCGGTAATTATACATAATGAAAGGAAATGAAATGCTAAGCTATTATTTATAGCTGTTTACACAATATTTAAACAATGTACAAATATACGGGGATTGCTATGAAACTAACTCTTAGTTTTGCCTCCGGGAAAGCCGGTGAAAGGGGCTTATAACATTGATGTTGAATAGAATTATTGCTTCGTGGTTTGGCATCGGGTATATGAAGGGAGGGGGCACCATTGCCGCTGCAATTACCTGTATAGCAGTTTACTTTTGCTGGCAGCTGCCGCCCGGGCATAACCACTGGCTCCTGTTGCTGCTTACAGCAGTAATTACCTTTACAGGCATATATACCGGCAACCAGGTAGAGCCCGAATGGGGAAAGGACAGCTACCGTGTTGTAATTGACGAAGTGGCCGGGATGCTGGTTACCATGCTGTTTGTGCCGCAAAGCCTTTACCTGCTGGTGGCCGGCTTTATTTTGTTTCGTTTTTTTGACATCCTGAAGCCGCTGTTCATCAGAAAGATGGAAAGCCTGCCCGGCGGAACCGGCGTAATGATGGACGATATTTTAGCCGGTATTTATGCTAATTTACTGCTGCAGGCTGCTGTGTTGGCGTTTAAGCTGAAATAGCGCTTCAAAGCATCTTTTTACAGGTCATGATCAGCCCGGTTTCATCGTAGATAAGCAGGTTGCCGGCCTTGTCGAGCGTGTAGGTTTCATTGGGGTTGGCTACGCCTATGTATTTGTTGCTGCTCTTTTTAATCTCTGTGGCGCCGGGGGCAATGTCCGGGTTATCGTTAATGTTAAGTTTGCTGGAAGTGAAGGTGATGACCTGTATATAGGCTTTCGGGCCGCTGGTTAGTATTTCATAGGCTACCTTTTGGCCCTTGTCCAGCTTCAGCCCTTCATCAAGCCAAACGCCTACCAGGTGCGTACTGTCTGCCGCAGTTTTCTGTTTCAGGGCGCCGGCCGTATCCATGCTTTGCCGGGCGGCAGTAGTAGCTTGTTTGCACGAACACAGCATCAGGCTCAGCGCTCCGGTTATGAGCAGGCCGGGCAGGTAATTTTGAATATTCATAAAGTTGGTGAGGCGTTTATTATACAAAGGTATTAAAACTGCCTTAACAGCAGCCTATGCAGCTGCAATAAGGCCAGGCTATGGCAGCAGCGGCCTGTAGTTTACATCAAAGCCAGCCGCACCGGCAGGTGTTCACGTTCACGAACGTATAAATATTGGTGAATAGTGTTCATGAACGTTCATGAACGTTCATGAACAGCGGCATCATCGTGTCGGTACCCGTCAGGCTTGCTGATAAGTAGTTGATTTTAAATAATTTATGGAAAATTGAACAGCGTTGCTTCCTTGAGGCGTAAATCCATTAAGATATGCATTTATGCTCAAATACTGTTCACAAACGCCTGAAATTTCATTAATCAGGGCATACAGGGCTCCAGGTGTGAACGCTTATGCAGCTGCTATGTGTGATGGCTGATTTATGCCGTGAGGAGGGATTAAATTAAATTAAGCCCCGCTATTACAAGAAGAAAGACAAAGCATCTATACCTGCATGTTATTCCATTTTGTAATCCGAATGCTGCTTCATTTCACCGCAGTGAACTGCATTTGAATTTTCAAACAGCCTTACCATCAGCACCCTAAACCACCTGCTGCCTGTAGTCCCTTCGCCAGTCAACGTAGCCTTTCAGGGCAATGAGCGCATACACGCCGAACATGAAGGCAGTAGGCTGCAGGTGCTTGGCTAAGTAAACGCCCGTATAAATAATATCTGTAAAAATCCAGATCAGCCAGTTCTGCAGCACCTTGCGGGCCATCAGCACCTGGGCAAACAGGCTGCTGGCGGTACAAAAGCTGTCGAGATAGGGGTAGGCAGCCGGCCTGTAATGCAGGACGGGCGAGAGGCTCACCAGCGTATAGCCTAATGCGGGGGTAGCTATTAACAAAACAAGCATAAAGGCAATGAGCTGCCGCCGGGTAATTTGCTGTACGGGCACTTTTTGCTCACGGCCCGGGCGATGGCTCCAGTAATACCAGCCGTAAATATTAATCATAAACAGATAGATATTCTGCCCCATATCGGCGTATAAGGCCGTTTTCTCAAAAATGAAAATATAGATGCCGGTGCTGATAATGGCAAAGGGCCAGTTCCAGATATTGTTAATGGCTGCCAGGTAAACGCACAGCAGCCCGGTAACCACGCCCGTCAGCTCCAGCCAGCTTTGCTGCTGCAGCCATTGGGTAAAAGCGTGTAAAAATTGCATAATGGATGACAGATGTGGGGATTTTGAATGTGCAGATGTGCGGATTTCAAATGTGCAGATTTCAAATGTGCAGATGAAAAAGAATTGAAAAACAGAAAAGTAAGTAAAACCATTAGTTAAAGAAGTAACTTCCCCTTATCTGCACATCTGCACAT
>CAXTAP010000104.1:9630-11401 GCA_964241965.1 uncultured Mucilaginibacter sp. | reverse complement strand
GATACGCGCAGGCATTCAAAGATGGAGTAAGCGGTGGTCAGTGGTCAGTGGTCAGCAAGGATTGTAGTGCTGAAGTTGTTTCATACATGATAAGTTATTTATGTGATGAGGCAAGAAAAAATTGAATAGCAAACATGCTCGTGTGCTTTAAGCCGGCACCTGTGAGTTACCGTTATGGTTTGCGGTGATTAATGAAACAAATTGCTAAAAAAATTTGCATTTTCAAAAAAATTTATTACCTTTACACCGTGCTCATTCGAGCGGAAACAGCTTTGTTCACTTAGAAGCTGCTTAAAAACAAAAAACTCTGTTATTTCGGATGCCAATGAGAGTTCCTCTGTGAGCAGCCGGCTCTGCAAGTGGTTTATCCGCCGGACGAAGAGGACTTCTCCCTGCGGTCGAAATGACAAAGCAGGGTTCAAAACACTATTTAACCGTTTCGAAACAGTCTCTCAACTGCATCTGCACTCAGCGCAAAGGGGCGGCCTCATTTATTTTGCTGATGCTGCCGGAGCCGAAATGATGACTGTCAACAATCTTTGCATTTCCATAGTACTGCAGGCTGCCTGAGCCTGCCACGCTTGCAGAAATGGTTTGATTAACAGACAGCGTAACACTCCCGGAGCCGAATATTTTTGCTTAAATAATTTCCGTGTAAAGTTCTTTTCCCTTTACCTCGCCTGAGCCAAATACGCCGATACTGGCAATATCTGCGTTACCTTTAATGTCGAGGCTGCTTGAACCGCTTACGCTTAAATCAAGGTTTTTTGTTTTGACCGCCGCTTTCATATCGCCGGAGCCGCTTAAAGCAATCCTGGTGTTTTCGCCGGTGATGGCACCTGTCAGCACAGTATTGCCCGAACCCCTGCTGGCTAAGTAGTTTAACTGATTAGCTGTGATAAAAATATCGGCACGTTTAAGGTTACCATGATGCTTTGACCTGTTTTTTAAGCTGATCTTTAGCATGCCGTTTTCAACCACGGTTACCACGTCGTTCAATACCTCGGCATCTACATCGAGCCTGACGCTTTCTGTGCTGTCTGTTTTAACGGATAGGTTAAAGGGCCCATTGCATTCTGTGCCCGAATAGCCAGACAAGGTTCGGGTAACCGTTTGTGCGCCTGCATTGAAAGTGAAAACGAACAGGCAGGCAAGCATTGCCCATAAGCAGGCTGATTTTTTCATCGTGTTTGTTTTTTTATTATGACGCCCTGTAAATGCAAAGGGTTACATTGTTTCTTAAAATTTAGTTCAGGTTACGGCAAGAGCAATAAAGCTACACTGCACCACCATTACCCGGGCACTTGCCCGGCGGTATTATACCATTACATTACATCAAAGGCTTTGGAAGTTTATTTTAAACTTTGCCCGGAAACGCTGATGAATGCCTGCGCCATGACAGTGGCCGGGCCTCCGGCACCCTTTGAGGGAGAAACTTCTTTAAGTATCTGATGATGAGCAGCCGGCAGTTCAGCACGGAGCGCTGAAGCAGGCGCCTTTATTACGGCTTCTGCATTCGCTGCTGTTCGCTGCGGCTGTTATTCATCACCGGGTACATATCATGAGTTTTCTTTCCTTGAAGGAACTGCGGGGCGCCCCGGCACCTGTAAGCGCATCATTTTAAAGCGGTTTCGGTCAAAATTCCTGGCGTTCGGTGTTCAGGGTTCAGGGTTCAGGGTTCAGGGTTCAGGGTTCAGGGTTCAGGGTTCAGGGTGGCAGGTTGTATTGAGCTGCGATGTTTTCATGCATCGGTTTTTTAGGCTGGCGAACA
>CAXTAP010000104.1:0-9530 GCA_964241965.1 uncultured Mucilaginibacter sp. | reverse complement strand
CAGGTTGTATTGAGCTGCGATGTTTTCATGCATCGGTTTTTTAGGCTGGCGAACAGTTGAACCAATGAGCTAATTTTTTTCATCTTTGCAGCATGAGCAAGCTGTGGCAAAAAACAAGTAATGTAAACGAGTGGGTAGAAAGCTTTACCGTTGGGCGCGATGCCGAATTCGACCTGCAGATGGCTGCTTTTGATGTACTGGGTTCATTGGCGCACACCCGTATGCTGAACAGTATCGGCCTGCTCAGCGACCCGGATCTTCAAACAGTTCAGCAGGAGCTGAAAGTTATTTATAACGAAATACAGAGCAGCCATTTTACTATTGAACCCGGCGTGGAGGATGTGCACTCGCAGGTGGAATTGCTGCTGACCAGGCGCATCGGCGAGGCCGGCAAAAAAATTCACAGCGGCCGCTCGCGCAATGACCAGGTGCTGGTAGATCTCAAACTGTACTTTCGCCACCAGCTGCAGCAGGTGGTGCAGCAGGTACGGCAGCTGTTCGGGCAGCTCAATCTGCTGAGCGAACAGTATAAGGCCGTATTGCTGCCCGGCTACACGCACCTGCAGATTGCCATGCCGTCTTCCTTCGGCTTGTGGTTCGGGGCCTATGCCGAAAGCCTGACCGATGATATGGAAATGCTGCTGGCCGCTTACCGCATCACCAATAAAAACCCGCTGGGCTCGGCCGCCGGCTATGGCTCCTCCTTCCCGCTCAACCGTACCCTGACGGCTGAACTGCTGGGTTTTGCCGGCCTGAACTATAACTCTGTGTATGCACAGATGGGCCGGGGTAAAACAGAGCGCATCATTGCGCAGGCGCTATCTGCCGTTGCAGCCACGCTGGCTAAAATGGCCATGGATCAGTGCCTGTACCTGAGCCAGAATTTCGGCTTTATCAGCTACCCCGAAAACCTCACTACGGGCAGCAGCATTATGCCGCACAAAAAAAACCCGGATGTTTGGGAAATTATGCGCGGTAAATGCAACCGCCTGCAGGCGCTGCCCAATGATGTTGCCCTTATGACTGCCAACCTGCCATCGGGCTACCACCGGGATTTACAGCTGCTGAAGGAGCTGCTCTTCCCGGCCTTTACCGAGCTTAAGGGCTGCCTGCAGATGGCTGAATTTATGCTGCAGAACATCAGGGTAAAAACCGATATTTTAAATGATGACAAGTATGCCTACCTGTTCAGCGTTGAGGAGGTTAACCAGCTGGTGCTGAGCGGCGTACCCTTCCGGGATGCTTACAGGCAAGTGGGGCTGGCCATTGAGCAGGGCCGCTTTAACCCGGCAAGGCAGGTGCACCATACGCACGAGGGCAGCATAGGCAACCTCAGCATTGCCGGGATAACCGACGCTATGGATGCCATTGTAGGGCAGTTTAACTTTGCACAGGCCGAAAAGGCCATTAACGATTTAATACACTGATGAACGGACAGAACCGAAAGGATATTTACCCCGGTTTGGAGGTTGATATTATTTTAAAGAAGGACCAGCGCAGCGGCAAACTGACACGGGGTTTCGTCAAAGATTTGTTAACCAGCGCCGCTTTCCATTCGCGCGGCATCAAGGTGCGCCTTGAGGACGGGCAGGTGGGCCGCGTTGCATACATTACAGAGCAGGATTAGGCAGGGCGCCCAACATTTTCCGGCTTTCGGTGTTGATGGATACAGAAGCATAAACCCAATACCCCTATGCCCGAAGCTGATAAAACGGATATTTTTCATCTGGATGCCCATCATCGCTTATATATTGCCCTGGCCATAAGCGTAATTGTTTACTTTATATTCCGCAGCCTGATACCGGTATCGGAAAATGTGCTGCTGGTATGGATTTGCTTTGCCATGAGCCTCATTATTTCGCAGTGGATCATTATCTTAACATCGCATCCGCTCGAAGTGAGGAAAATAGCGCGCCTGCAGGATTCCAGCCGTGCCATTATCTTCCTCTTTGTAATCGTAGCCTCTATCGTCAGCCTCGGGGCCATCATTGTGCTGCTCAAGTCGCCCAGGCAGGTCAGTGAAAGGCAGGTAACCGAGCACATCCTGCTGTCCATGGGTTCCATTATTCTGTCGTGGTGGCTGGTGCATACCGTTTTTACCATGCGCTACGCCCACCTGTATTATGATACGGATACGGATGAAGGGGGTACCAGAAAAGCAGGCGGACTCATATTTCCCGGCGATGCAGAACCCGATTACATGGATTTTGTTTACTTTTCCTTTGTGCTCGGCATGACGTTCCAGGTATCGGATGTCAACATCAGTTCGCCGCAGATCAGGCGGCTGGCCTGGATGCACGGGCTCATTTCGTTTGCCTACAATACCGCTATTGTGGCGCTGGGCATCAATATTATTTCGGGCCTGGTTGCCCATTGATACTATGGCATACAAATTGACCGTTGTTAACTCTAAATACCTGAAAATTAATGAAAAAACGCATCCTGGTTGTAGATGATGACCCTGCCATTGTAGAATCGCTCGATGTGCTGCTTACCCACCACGGTTACGAAGTTTGCACCGTGCAGCGCGGCGACAAGGTTTTCGAGAATATTGTAACCTGCAGCCCCGACCTGATATTGATGGATGTTATGCTTTCGGGTATGGATGGCCGCACCATTTGCCGTGCCCTGCGGGCCATTGACAGCACCAGCAATATCCCCATCATCTTGTTTTCGGGCGGAAACTACGAGGCCGGAAGCACCCTGCTGCTCAGCTTTGCCGATGATTACCTGGCCAAACCGTTTGATATGGAACGTGCTGATCAGCAAGATACAGCACCAGCTAACGGCTGCTTAGGCAGGTTACCAGTCTGTGATCCGGGTATGCACGCGCTTTACATAGTTGCGGATATCGAGCACAATACCGGCGCAGAAGTAAAATATGATGGGGAAGCCTACCGCCAGAAAAGAGGAGTAGATAAAGAAAAGGCGTATTTTATTAATGGAAATGTTCAGCCGCTCGCCTATATAGGTGCATACTCCGAATGAGTATCTTTCAAAAAATGTTAATACCCGTTGCAACATATCAGTTTTTGTTTAATAAGTAATTACCAACGCCGCACTGCAAACATTTTTTATAATTGCAGTAGTTATTTTTCAGTTCAAGCAGGGCCTGCGTGTCAAATGAGTTTTTTGCCTTAATGCCCAGGCTGCCAAATTCCTCTATCATGGTATTGTGTTCCGCAGGCAGGCTTTCCAGCAAATGCAGGCTCCGTTCTATAAATTGCTCCTGCTGGTTGTATCTGCCGTAGGCAAACAGGGTACGTGCAACCGTATTCAGCAAAATATTGTCAACAGAGGCAGCGCCCATTACCTTGCCCGCTTCCTTAGCCGCCGCATCAAAACGATAATGCGTGCTCCAATACCGATTAACTTCCAAGTTACTAAAAAGTTTACGTAAAGTACTCACATTATCGCAATCAATTATTTTTGAAAATAAATGGTTGCTTTGCACTACCAGCGCGGCAAACTGCGCCAGGCGCATCAGCGGGAAGTTTTGCGGCCTTAAACGCAGGTATTTCCAAAGGTGCTTTTCTATGGGCGCAAGCTGGTATTTATGCTTCAGGTAATGGTACTCGGCTTTCAGCAGCAGGGGGTATTCATCAGCAAATTCCTCCTCCAGCATACCGGCCTGGCCAAAAATGAGCGCTTCAATTTGCAGCGCGTTATTTTTATGCTTAGCCAGTATCAGTTGCGGTAATGATTTTGCCATCAGCTCAAACGGCACGGCATTAATGTTAAACCCGTAATTGGCAGCCAGCAGCTGGTAAAAGGTTTCCTCCCAGTCGCCCCTGTTTTGATGCAGCAGGCTGATAACTGATTTTGCCTTTAGCTCCAGCCGTTCCACCAGTGTGCGGGTAAGCCAGTTTTGCAGGGTAATTGCCGGCACGGCGCTGATGCCCGTGCCGCAGGGAATGAAAGGCTGCCGGCTGTACATCAGCTGGTGGTACCGGCCATACAGCTCCGCCGGAATGCGGCCCTTTAACACCAGCGTAGGCAGCCTGCGCCCTCCGGGCAAAACTACCGGCTGGTTATCCTCATAAACTACGTGCAGTATCACGTTATCATAAGCCCGGTCGCCGGTATGGGCATGCTTATGCCAGTCGGATGAGGCAATATGTATCTCTGCCGTGCCTGCCCAAACCGTGTCGCCTATCCTGATGCGGGCATTCTGAAAATCGGGGCCTGCATGAGTGTTGTGCAGGCCGGGCACCATCACCTCCAGCGGCTCTCCCTCAGCAGTTTGCAGATCGTTCCGGCTGTACAGCCTGTATTTCCATACATAGTGCAAAAAATCTTCGGTGAAAAGCATACCGCAAATTATAATAATCCGGCAAAAACAGTATGAGACTGTTTAAATTTGATATAAATAATGAAAATTGTCATTGCGAGGAACGAAGCAATCTCGTAGTCACTCCTGTTCGTCCTGCAAGCAGCGGGTTTGCTTCGCTGCCGCTCGCAATGACAAAACAGGGTTTAGCAAAATTATTTAACCATCTCTATACAGCCTTTAAAATGCCTAACAATCAGCCGGCAGTTATGGCCGGGTTAGCCGCATAGGCGGCCCACAAGTCATCCAGCGTTTTGCCGGTAAGCTGCTGCCAGGCAGCATCAGTATAGGTATGCCGGCGCAGCTGCTCATCCATTGCCTTAACAAAACCGGGTTTTACTTGCTGCTCAATCCAGAGCAGGAAACGGGCGGTAATGCGGTAGCTGTTGTCATAGTGCTGCGCGGGTTTATAATCAGGCAGTTTCCAGCCGGCGGCGGCATTATTAATGCCAAACCGGTACCTGGCATAATCGGCAATCCCTTCGGTAAGCCAGCCCGGGCCAACGCTTTCGCCATAATCCTGCACAATGTGCATGCCTTCGTGGGTAACCACATCTATATCTTCCGGGCGCTTGCGCAGCCATGCTGAACTGATGAGGATGCGGGCGCTGCCAGTTTCGGCCACGCCCTTATAAGCGGTATCAATATCAATAACCACATGCCTGGCGGTTTTTGTATTGTAGGCCTTAGCCAGCCTGGGGTAAACCTCAAAAAAAGCGCTGATCACCCTTTGCTGCTCGGCGGCAGGCAGGGCATTATCATTATTGCTGAAACTCAGCTGATACCCGTTGCGCTTATAAGAGGCGGCCTGCTGTGCATTCAGGCGGCTTGCTGCAGCTAACAGCAGTATGGAAAACAGAAACCGGTTTTTCATCATCAATAGTATATTGCCTGTAAATGTAACAGAATATTAGTAAGCTGTTAAGGTATATTTACGCTAAGCCCGATGAGGAAACACTTGCTGAAATGGTGTATTTTTGCTGCCGCATAGTCAACTATGCTTTTTACCAGCAGATATGGCAGCTATTGATACTTTGTACCCACAGGCGCTGCAATTATTGCAACAGCTCATTGCTATCCCCTCCTTCAGCAAAGAGGAGGATAAAACGGCTGATGTGATTGAGCAGTTTTTACAGCAGCGCCACATTAAAACCAACCGCAGGCTCAACAACATCTGGGCTTATAACCAGCACTTTGATGCCGCCAAGCCCACCATCCTGCTTAACTCGCACCATGATACCGTGAAACCCAATTCGGGTTATACGCGCAACCCCTTTGCTGCCGACCTGGAAGACGGCGCACTGTATGGCCTGGGGAGCAATGATGCCGGCGGCTGCCTGGTATCGCTCATAGCGGCTTTTATTTATTTTTATCCGAAAACCGGCTTAAAGTACAACTATTGCCTGGCCGCAACGGCAGAGGAGGAAATATCGGGCGTGAACGGGCTGGAACTCATTATACCGGAGCTGGGCAGGCTCGACTTCGGCATTGTGGGCGAGCCTACGCAGATGCAGCTGGCCATTGCCGAGCGCGGCCTGATGGTGCTGGATTGCACCGTGCAGGGCAAAGCGGGCCATGCGGCGCGCGAGGAAGGCGAAAACGCCATTTACAAAGCCCTGCCCGATATAGAGTGGTTTCGCACCTTCCGCTTCCCGAAGGAGTCGGAAGTATTCGGGCCTGTTAAAATGTCGGTTACCATGATTAACGCCGGCTCGCAGCACAATGTGGTGCCGGCCAGCTGTACTTTCACGGTAGATGTGCGGGTTACTGATGCTTACCGTAACGAGGAGGTGCTCGACATGATCAGGCAGCAGGTAGGCTGCGAGGTAAAACCGCGCTCCATCCGGCTCAAGCCATCCAGCATTGATAAAAATCATCCGGTGGTGCAGGCCGGCATCGCGCTTGGCCGCACCACTTACGGCTCGCCTACCACTTCCGACCAGTCGCTGCTGGATATTCCGTCCCTGAAAATCGGCCCCGGCGACTCGGCCCGTTCGCATACCGCCGACGAATATATCAGGATTGATGAAATCAAAGAAGGCATTGAATTGTATATTAGCATACTGGAAAAGATCAATTAAACCATGAAACATAACCTGCAGCCCGTGCTCTCTAACAGCAAAGTTACCCTGCGCCCGTTACAGGCTATTGACGAGGTTTTGCTGCAGCCGGTAGCCAATGAAAAGGAATTGTGGACTTACGGCCTCTCCGATTTATCAGAGCCGGGCGAACTGCATAAATACATTGGCAAGGCCATTGCCGACCGCGAGGCCGGGCACTGCGCCGCATGGACTGTTTATGACCATAAAAGCAACCAGGTTGCCGGCTGCACCCGGCTGATGCATATTGACTGGAAGGATGAGAGCGGCCAGATTGGCGCCACCTGGATTGGTACGGCCTGGCAGGGAACCGGTATAAACCAGGCTATGAAATTTGAGGTGCTCCGCTACAGCTTTGAAAAGCTCGGCTTAAACCGCATTGAGTTCAGGGTTGATGAGCGCAATTTAAAATCGCGCAGGGCGGTAAGCAGCATAGGCGGCTATCAGGAAGGTATTTTGCGCCAGCATATGAAAACCCACGATGGCTTTTTACGCAACACGGTAATCTACAGCATCCTGAAGGGTGACTGGCCAAAGGTTAAGCAGCAATATTTTACCGGTTACAGCAAATAACCTGCATGGAGTTTGGTAAAGTAAGGCCTGAGCAGTTGCCTGCCATTGATTTCGGGCTGCCGCCCGATCCGGAATTCACCACGGCCGTGTTACAGGCTGCCGGCCCCGCCGGGCAGTTACAGGTTTATGTGGGCTGCCCTACCTGGGCGCACAAGGAGTGGAAGGGTCTTCTGTATCCGCCTAAAACCAAAGATGCCGATTACCTGGCCGAGTATGCCCGGCAATTCAACAGCGTAGAGCTGAATGCCACCTTTTACCGGGTGTTTGACGAGGCCGCCATCAGCAAATGGAAAACAAAGGTAGCCGCCTCGCCCGGCTTTAAATTCTGCCCCAAGTTTTCGCAAAGCATCACCCATATCAGGCGGTTAAGGAATGCACGGGATATCACGACTGCCTTTTATGAAGGCATACTAGCCTTCGGCGAGCATCTGGGACCGCTGTTTTTACAGCTGAGCGATAGCTTTACCCCGAAAAGCTATGCCGACCTGAAGTATTATCTGGAGGATTTGCCTGTGGATGTCCCTGTATTTACCGAACTGAGGGATAGTAACTGGTTTTCGCAGCAGCAGGCGCGCGAGGCCGCCTTTACGCTGATGAACAGGCTTAACATAGGCGCTGTAATTACCGATGCGCCCGGCAGGCGGGATGGTGTGCACCTGTACCTGCCCACGCCCCATGCCTTTATACGTTTTGTGGGCAATGATTTACTTCCCAGCGATTACCTGCGCATTGATGAATGGGTAGGCCGCATCAGCCAGTGGCAGCAGCAGGGGCTGCAAAGCCTGCACTTCTTTGTCCATCAGCACGATGAGCGCACTACGCCCATGCTGGCCGACTACCTCATTGCACAGCTGAACAAACACCTCGGCTTAACGCTGAAACGCCCTCACCTGGCGCTGCCTGCACAGAGATTATTTTAACAGGAGCAACGAGGCCGGCGGGTGGAATAAACTTTATTTACTATTGTAAGGTTTGCGCATAACTACCACCCGTATTACCTCCGCCTTTGCGAAAGGTAACTAAGACCATAACTATTCACAGCCAGGCATCCGGCACAAACTGAAACTTAGCGCACTCCGCCCTTTGGCTACAACAATGGCTGATTTGGTTATTTTTCCCTGCCCGTCGCTTCGGAAATTTGCATCAGTAAAACCATAAAAATTATGAACATCGTACTCACAGGTTCTATTTCGAACATTGGAAAACCACTAACGCAGGCGCTGGTGCAAAAAGGGCATTCGGTTACCGTAATCAGCAGCAATGCGGAGCGGCAGCCGGCTATTGAAGCACTTGGCGCCAGGGCAGCAACCGGCACCATGCATGATGCCGACTTTTTAACCGCAACCTTTAAGGGCGCGGATATCGTTTACCTGATGGAAACGCTGGATGCCGCCGGCGGTGACCTGTCGGCTCAGGGGATTGATTTTATAGAGGCCATTAACCAGATTGGCCGCAACTACAAGCAGGCGGTAGAGCAATCGGGCGTAACGAAGGTAGTGCATCTCAGCAGCATCGGCGGGCACACTGATAAGGGCAACGGCTTTTTGCTGTTTCACCACAATGTGGAAAACATCTTAAAGCAGCTGCCTGCCGGGGTGGCCATTAAAACCATGCGGCCAGTGGGCTTTTATACCAATATGTTCTCTTTCATCCGCAGCATCAAAACCAAAGGGGCTATTATCTCCAACTACGGCGGCGACCAGAGGGAGCCCTGGGTATCGCCCCTGGATATTGCAGCGGTAATTGCCGGAGAAATGGAAGAACCTTTTGAAGGCCGCACGGTGCGCTATATTGCCAGTGATGTGGTATCGCCCAATGAAATTGCCAGGGCTTTAGGGGAGGCCATCGGGAAACCCGGCCTGCAATGGCAGGTTATACCTGATGAACAGTTACTGAGCGGATGGCTGGCCGCCGGCTTTAACCCGCAGATAGCGCGCGGCTTCATCGAGATGCAGGCCAGCCAGGGCAGCGGCTTGCTGTATGAGGATTATTACCGCCGCCAGCCTGTTTTGGGCAAGGTGAAACTGGCCGACTTTGCCAAAGATTTTGCGGCCGCCTACCAGCAGGAATAAAACAAAATGAAGGCTTGTAATAGTAAAAAGCAGGCTACCGGCGGTATATACTCTGCGGCTTGAAAGGCTTGATGCAGGGACTGTAATGTATGCTGCTTAAAAACTTATATTGTGAAAAAAGCCGCCTGAATATATCAGGCGGCTTTTTTGGTGGAGAATATCGGAGTCGAACCGATGACCTCTTGCATGCCATGCAAGCGCTCTAGCCAGCTGAGCTAATCCCCCGTTGTGGGTGGCAAAAGTAATAAAAAGTTGAATAAAGCCAAATATTAATTATCCGATTCTGATTAAAATTTACAGGGATGAAAACTCATAAAAAAAGTAAAGCCCCTGATGGGCAGGGGCCTTTACTAACCAATTATAAACCTAAATTATGAGAAGAGACTTTTTATCTGTTTTGTATGGTGTAAAAGTAACACTAAGTTTTTAATCCAGCAAATTTATTTTCATTTTTTT
>CAXTAP010000103.1:0-11424 GCA_964241965.1 uncultured Mucilaginibacter sp. | reverse complement strand
AGCTGCCCGGTTTTACTGATTTACAGGCCGTAAAGAACAAGCGCCTGTATATTGCAGATGGTAATCAGTATTTTAACCGCCCCGGTCCTCGTATTGTTGACTCCGCAGAAATTCTGGCGGAAATCATTTATCCCAAACAGTTTATTTTTGGTTACGAGGGTAATGGGTGGATTAAGTTTGATATATAGGGGTATTGCCGGCAATTCAGGTTACTTTTTCTGCACGACCTTTGTTTAGGTTTTCTGAGTCAGAATTTATACAATTGAATAATTAACAGAATGGCTTGTCGAACTCAAAGTACAGGCATTTAAAAATACTGCGTTAACTTCAGGGCATAACCTCAAACAAACCTTTTTGTACAACCGTTATTTCATTTGTTATGACAGACCCAGCAAATTCACCAGACAAGCCATCCCCCTCTGATACCCCAACTGAGCGGCCTGATGATAACGGCGGCAAAAGCCTGCTGCGCCCTGAAGATAAAGAATACCATGATGATGAGGCCGACTTCGGCGACATTGCCAAGCGGTATGAAGAGGAAGAAGAACCGGTTAACCCCATTACCACCCCTCCCAATGAGCCGGGCGATGATGTGGGCATGGTGCAGCCGTAAAACCCCTCTAAATTTTCCCAAAAGGGAGACTTTAAAAATCTTAAATAATCTGGTTAATGAAAGTATCCCCTTTGGGGAGATTTAGAGGGGTGCCTTTCAGGAAGTTCAGAGGGTTCTTGATATTCCTGCCGAATTAAACTGTAAATCGTATAGCTTACGGTAAAAGCCGTTTTCAATCTTCAGCAATTCCTGGTGTGTGCCCGATTCCTTGATTTCCCCATGATCCAGCACCAGGATTTTATCTGCGCTTTGAATGGTGGACAGCCGGTGCGCAATCACGATGGCGGTACGGCCCTGCATCAGCTTATCAATGGCCTGCTGTATCAGTATCTCGGTTTCGGTATCAACCGAGGAGGTAGCCTCATCCAAAACCAGTATGGCAGGGTTATAAACCAGCGCCCGTACAAAGGAAATAAGCTGCGCCTGCCCTGCCGACAGCGTTGCCCCCCGCTCCATTACATTATAAGCGTAGCCTCCGGGCAGGCGCTCAATAAATTCATGCGCACCAACGCTTCTGGCAGCCGCTGTAATCTGCTCCAGCGTAATTGCCGGGTTGTTAAGGCTGATATTGTTAGCTATGGTATCTGAAAACAAAAACACATCCTGTATCACGGTAGCAATCTGTGAGCGCAAAAAGCTCAGCTCATAATCAGCAATGGAGAGGCCATCCACCTTCACGCTGCCCTGCCCTACCTCATAAAACCGGTTTAAAATATTAATGGTAGATGACTTTCCGGCACCAGTTGCGCCTACCAGCGCCAATGTTTCACCGGGTTTTACATGGAAGCTGATATCCTTCAATACCCAGTTATCATCATTGTAGGCAAACCATACATGGCTGAAATCAATATCGCCGCGGATGTGGCCTGAGTTGATTTTACCGTTATTCACTGCCTTCTCATCGGTATCGAGCACCTTAAAAATACGGTCGGCACCCACCATGCCCATTTGCAGGGTGTTAAATTTATCAGCCAGCTGGCGTATGGGCCTGAACAGTAAATTCAGTAAGGCAATAAAGGCCACAATGAGGCCGGGTGTGATGCCCTTTTGCGATGCTGATATGGCATGCAGCTGCTGGTCAGACAGAATGCGCTTGCAGCCGTACCATACCAGCAGGCCGATGGAAAGCGCCGAAAATATTTCAACTACCGGAAAGAAGATAGAATAGTACCAGTTAGAACGGATGTTGGCATCCCGGTATTTAAGGTTTACAGCCTTGAACTTGCGCATCTCCTGATCCTCGCGGGCAAAGTACTGGATGATGCTGATGCCGGAGATATGCTCCTGCAAAAAGGTGTTTAACTGTGCTACATGTGTACGCACCTCCTGAAAGGAAACCTTAATGGCTTCCTTAAATATATAGGTGGCAAACAGCAGCAGCGGTATGGGAGCCAGGGTAATAAGTGTTAGTTTCCAGTCCTGCACCAGCATATAGATAACGATAGACAATACCAGCAGGGCATCGCCCGCAATGGAAATCAGGCCTTCGGAAAATATATCGGCAATGGTTTCCAGGTCAGATACGGTGCGGGTAATGAGCATACCGATAGGTGTATGATCAAAATATTTAATCCGCAAACCGGTAATGTGCCTGAACACATCCACCCGAAGATCGCGTATTACAGACTGGCCCAGCGCATTGGTTAAATAGGTTTGATAATATTGCGCTATGGTTTGCACCACCAGCTGCAACAGCATCAGAGCCACCATTAATACCAAACCGTTATAATTATTGTTCAGGATGTAATTATCCAGCGTTTTTTCAATGAGCACAGGCTGTGCCAGGGCAATAACCGCCAGAAAAATGGTCAGAAAGGCAGCAATAATAAAAGTACGGTTGTAGGGCTTAACGTAATGCATTACCCGGGTGAGTAATTTCCAATCTATTGCTTTTCCGGTTACTTCTGCCATGCCCCCTCCGTTCCCCGAAAGGGAAACTTGTTTTTAGTGAAATGCAAATATAGGCAAGTACGGTCAATAAAATCCGTACCTGCGTAAACTCTTGACGATAGCTATCCGCTTGCATGATTGTTGATTCCCTTCAAGGCATAAAGGGGCTGATATACGGATACCTTACCTCCGTTAAACACAAGCCACGGGCAGGTACTGAGGCGCCTGCCTTGCTGCGGCTTTTGCTCTCCATAATCTGCCGTATGGCTTCCGGTTCCATTTCGCGGCGGCCCGCCATCAGCAATGTGCCTACAATGGCACGCACCATATTACGCAAAAACCGGTCGGCCGAGATATGGAAAATCATGCCGCCGCCGGGCTGCTGCAGCCATTCTGCCCGGCTAAGCCTGCAATTGTTCGTCATTACCTGTGTGTTCGATTTGCTGAAACAGCTAAAATCGGTATATTCTGTTAAAATCTGTGCAGCCTGGTTCATCAGAGTTATATCAGGCACATCGCGCAGCTGCCATGAATAATTATTTTTGAAGGGATCCTTACTGAAATGGATATGATACTCATACGAACGCAGCACCGCATCAAACCGCGCATGTGCATCCGCTGCTACCGGAAAGATGCGCTTTACGGCAACATCAGGCGGTAACAGTGCATTGAGGCTCGCAACAAACCCTGATCTTTGTGTGATAAGATTTTCATTTTGACTGTCAAAATGCACATACAGCTGCCGGGCGTGTACGCCGGTATCAGTGCGGCCCGCTCCGGTAGTATCTGCCGGCTGGCGCAGTAACGTTGTCAGCGCTTCGTTCAGTTTTTGCTGTACGGTTACCGCATTAGGCTGCAGCTGCCAGCCGTGATACTGAGTGCCATCATAAGCCAACTCTAAAAAATAACGCCGTGTTTCCACACAGCAAAGGTAATAATCCGCATGAATGCATATACTGATAAATCAGCGCAAACAATTTATCTTTACCGGCGATATTATTCACATCATGATACAAAGAATACAAAGCGTTTTCCTGCTGCTGGCCGGCCTGTTTATCGCAGCCTTATATCTGTTCCCCATGCTGCACACGGTGTACGCAGGGGTAATACCCATCAATATTTTTGTTACCGGCATTTACCAGGATGCCGGCGGCGAACAGATACATACGCAAACCTTTCTGGCCCTTACGGCGGTAACCGGCCTTATTGCCCTGATACCTGTTGTTATTTTATTTATGTACAAAAACCGCAGGCAGCAGATTGCCTTATGCTACAGCGCCATATTGGTCATGGTCGGCTATAGCTTCTGGGTGTCGCAAACAGTAAAAAACGCCATACAGCAAGCGCCCATACATACTGCTAATTATGGCATCGGTATGTTACTGGCCCCGCTGAGCATCCTTTTTATACTGCTGGCTATACGCTCTATTAAAAGTGATGAACGGCTCGTTAAATCAGCGGACAGGCTTCGGTAGCAGTTTGATCAATTAAACCGCCCGTATTGGTCAATCTTCCGGTAAGGTTTTTTAAAGAAATTATCCACTATCCGGTTAAAATCGTCTTTATAATAAATCGGCGTGGAATGGCCCGAATTGGGTAATATCCATAAATCGGAATTAGGAACGGATTGCGCTATCAACACCGTATGCTGTACGCGTATTACATCATGATCGCCGCCTATAATCAGTGCAGGGCATTGTATGGTACCGAGCTGTGCCGTAGTGATATGCGGTTCATAGGAGAGTAAATGCACTAACTTTAGCTGGGCCTTGGTTTTGGGCGTTGCCGGGGCAGCTTTTAGCTTTTTATTCATGCCCATGGCATAGTTGTACACAAATGGGTCAACCGCCGTGGTATCGGGCCACAGGTTGGCGCCGGTTACGGCCAGTTTTTTCACTTTGTCCGGGTGGCGGATAGCCATCATCAGCCCCTCTATGCCGCCATCGCTCCAGCCGATGATGTAGCACTGTTTCAGGTGCAGGCTATCCAGCAGGGCATTTAAATCATCGGTAATCATCTCATAACTTAATGAGTCTTTGGTATCCACCGATTTGCCCTGTGCGCGGCTGTCGGCCACGATAACCTGATACGCTTTGGCAAAGTAAGGGATCTGATACATGAAATTGTTGATGGAGCCGCCGTTGCCGTGAATGATAAGCAGCGGATCGCCTTTGCCATAGGTTTCGTAATACAGCTTAAAACCGCGGGTGTTGAGGTAACGGCCTGCAGCCGGATTACGGCCATAACGAGTGGTATCAAAAGGCGATTTGCCTGCCTGTGCCCGAACCTGACAAATACTGAGCAAGGTGATGCCTATAATGCAGAGGATGGTCAATTTTTTCATATTGTGAATGCATTTAATTCAGCAAGATAGTAAATAGCCGGCTAAGTTTTGTTCGCAGTGTTTAACAGGAAATCACTCCTACTGCCGAAGCGCTTACTGTTGCATACGGCCCAAAAAAAAGTTATGCACCGTAGCATTAAACTGCTCCTTATACTTTACCAGTGTGGCATGGCCGGAGTTGGGTAAGATCCATAAATAAGCGCCGGGGATGGACTCGGCAATCAGCAGCGTATGCTTTGGCAAAATGGCATCATGGTCACCGCCGATAACCAGCGTAGGGCACTTTACCTGCTGCAGCTGTTCCGGCTTTATTTTGGGCTTGGTAGCCATCAGGTGCACCAGCTTGTAGGAGTTTTTAGCCTTCTGCCCGGTAAAGGACAGTTTTTTCAGTACCGCATCCTCAGCTTGCAGGGCTTTATAGGAACCTATACCAAAAGCTGTGCTGTCGGCAATAATGTTAGCGCCTGATATAGCCAGCTTCTTTACCTTGTCGGGGTGCTTGATGGAAAGCAGCAAACCATCGATGCCGCCGTCGCTCCAGCCGATAACGTAGGCATTTTTAACGTGCAGCATATTCATCAGCGAATCCAGATCATCCGCCATCATGCTGTAACTAAGCGTGTCGCTTTTGTCAACCGATTTTCCCTGCGCGCGGCTGTCGGCCACGATGACATGATAATATTTTTCAAAGTAGGGTATCTGGTTTTCGAATGATTTGATGGAACCGCCATTACCATGTATCAGCAGCAGCGGCTGGCCGCTGCCATAGCTTTCGTAATACATTTTAAAGCCTCGCAGGGTAACATAATGCCCGGCTAAAAAATTATTGCCATAACCGGATTTTTGCCGGTTCTTCTTCGCGCGCTGGGCAGATGAATATTCAGTTAACAGCAACAGGTTAAGGAGGAGCAATACCGAAACTACGAATCTCATTCAGATTTATTTTATGAAAGTGGCTGGCATAGTTAAATTCACTTGAGTACTATACAAGCAATAACATAAATTTGATTACAAGGTTCATCAGCGGCATTGTAACAATATACTGAAAAATTAAAGCCCTGTATAACAGTAATATCATCAGGTATAAATCTTATGCATTCTCAGTTCAATCTCATTTTAAAATAAGCATTTGACAATCCAATAATTATTTATACCTTTGCACCCGATTTAGCAATGGTGCTAAATATGTTATTTAAATTCATGAACAACCCATTTTTAGAACTGGGAATCCGTCATGATATTGTTAATGCCATCAGCGATCTGGGTTTTGAAAAACCATCGCCTATACAGGAAGCTTCTATTCCTGTATTACTGTCTGGCAGCAACGATTTTGTCGGATTAGCCCAAACGGGAACCGGAAAAACCGCTGCCTTCGGACTGCCTCTCTTAGAACTTGTCGATTTCGGGGAAAACAAACCTCAGGCGCTTGTACTATGCCCTACACGTGAACTTTGCCTGCAGATTGCAAGCGATTTAACCAAATATGCCAAAAATATGCCTAATGTGCATGTGGTGGCTGTTTACGGTGGTGCCAGTATCAGCGATCAATTGCGCAGCATTAAACGCGGCGTGCAGATTGTAGTGGCTACACCTGGCCGTATGCTGGATATCCTGAATCGCAATGCCATCGATTTCTCCAACATTCAGTACGTAGTGCTGGATGAAGCGGATGAAATGCTGAACATGGGCTTTCAGGAGGACATTGATAATATCCTTTCCACTACACCCGACGAAAAGAAAACCTGGTTATTTTCTGCCACTATGCCCAGCGAAGTTCGCCGCATAGCCAAAAAATACATGCACGAGCCTTTCGAATTAACGATGGGTGAGAAGAACTCGGGCAACATAAACATTGAGCACGAATATTATGTAGTGCGTGCCCGCGATAAGTACGCTGCATTTAAGCGTATTGTTGACTTTACTCCGGAAATTTTTGGTATTGTATTTTGCCGTACCAAGATTGAAACTCAGGAAATTGCCGAATCCCTGATTAAGGACGGCTACAATGCCGATGCCCTGCACGGTGATTTATCACAGCAGCAGCGCGACAAGGTAATGAAGCGCTACCGCGACCGCAGCCTGCAATTACTAATTGCAACTGATGTGGCCGCGCGCGGTATTGATGTGCAGGATGTAACGCACGTAATCAATTACTCGCTGCCCGATGAAATTGAAAATTACACGCACCGCAGCGGCCGTACCGGCCGTGCCGGCAAAACCGGTATTTCAATAGCCATTATCAACTCTAAGGAGCTGGGCAAAATCAGGCAGATTGAAAAAACCATTGGCAAGCGCTTTGTAAAGGCTGAGATACCAACCGGCTTTGATGTTTGCGAAAAGCAATTGTTCGGCATGATACACAAGGTGCATAATGTGGAGGTTAACGACCAGCAGATTGAGCAGTACCTGCCGCGCATTATGAATGAGTTTGCCGACCTGAGCAAGGAAGACCTCATTAAGCGCTTTGCCTCATTAGAGTTCAATACTTTTTTAGAGTATTACAAAAATGCGCCCGATCTGAATGCGCCGGAAGAAAGCCGCACCCGTGACGGCGCCGATAAATTTCCGCGTACCGGCATGCGTGCCGATTTCACCCGCCTGTTTATCAACCTGGGTTCGGTTGACGGCTTCAGCCGCGGTGATTTGCTGGGGTATTTTTGTAACCAGACCGACATTAGCGGCCGCACTATCGGTAAAATTGATGTAAAGGGTGTTTACTCTTTCATAGAGGTAGCCAATGGTGATGTTGACAAGGCTTTTAACTCGTTTAAGCAGGCTCAGTTTCATGGCCGCGAGGTACGTATTGAAATCTCTGCCGATGGCGACCGCAGCGAAAGCCGCGGCAGTTCACCGCGCAGGTTTGACAGCGGCAGCCGCGAGGGCGGCAGGCCGCCGCGCCGCGATAGCCGCAGCAGCGAAAGAAGCAGCAATGCAGGAGGCGGCTTCCGCGATTTCTCCGGCAAACGCCGTGAGGATCGCAGCGAACGCCGCAAACGTTATTAAATAGTTTGTTATAGCAGCTTCGGAAACGAAGCAATTAGTTTTAGTTAGTTAACAAAGCCTTTCCTTAACCGGGGAGGCTTTTGTTTTTTCAGCGGGTAAACTCCACGGTAACTGAATCAGGATAGAGGAGCTTTAGGTTATGGTCGTCCAGATGCTTAATGACGAAACGGGTATAGGGCTGGTTGCCTTCATAAGAAGTGAGTATCGTATCGCCGTGCATCAGGTAATCCTCCGTAAGCGGCGAGCCGTTATCCATAGTAAAATCCTTACCGGTAATCTTCAGCTGCGTATCGCCGTCCTTGGAACGCCAGTTACCCTTCAGCTTCCCCGGGGCGGAGCCTGAGCAGGCTGCCAGGCATAAAATACAAGCAGCAAACAGGCGTATAGCTGCTGAATATAAGTTTTTCATAACCCTTTGGTAGATAAGCGCCTGCCTGTGCAGCAGGCGCTTATTTATATTACATTGGCTTGGTGGTGCTCAAAGTAGCTTTGTTCACATACACCTTATGGCCTTTTGAATTTACATAATAATACCTGGCGTGTTTGTTAATAAAAACGGTTTCGCCGGCCGGCCCGTAATGGCCTGCATATTTTTTATCAACCACTGCCGATTTGCTTTTAGAGGCAACGTGTGCAGTACCCTGACCAACCTTTTTACCGGCAGCGCCAATACTTTTACCAGCGCTTTTAAGGTCCTTCCCTACTGATTGTGCGCTTACGTGCGATGCAACAAAAAGACCTGCAGCCAGCAGCGTTGCTTTCATGATGTTTTTCATAGTATCTTTTATTAAGTTAAGTATGTTGCTTTGCTTAACTCAATTGCTCTGCCAAATGTTTCATTTCTGCTGCCGGAGCGTGTTTTTGATATAAAATGGCATATACGGCGTTACAAATAGGCATATTTACCTTATAGTGCTTGTTTACCTGGTGTAGGCAATTTACTGCATAGTAGCCTTCAGCTACCATATTCATCTCCAGCTGAGCCGATGTTACGGTGTAACCCTTGCCTATCATGTTGCCAAAGGTGCGGTTGCGGCTAAACTGTGAATATGCCGTCACCAGCAAATCGCCCAGGTAAGCCGATTCCTTAATATCGCGCTCAATGGGGTGCACGGCATCCACAAAGTTTTTAAGCTCCTTAATAGCGTTGGATATCAGCACCGCCTGAAAGTTATCGCCATAACCTACGCCGTGGCAGATACCGCTGGCAATGGCATAGATGTTTTTAAGTACCGCAGCATACTCCGTACCGTAAATATCATCGGATATGTTGGTTTTAATGTACCGGGTACTGATCAGCCCGGCAAAATGAGCTGCCAGTTCTGTATCCTGCGAAGCAATGGTAAGATAAGACAGCTTTTCCAGCGCCACCTCCTCCGCGTGGCATGGCCCGCTGATTACCATAAAATCATTCAGCGGCAGCTGATAGCGCTGATGCAAAAATTCGCCGATAATCAGGTTTTCGTCAGGCACAATACCCTTAATGGCCGATATGATCTTTTTGCCGGCTAAATCAGCCGGCGTAATATCGCGCAGGGCATCCTTTAAAAAAGCGGCAGGTACATTGAGCAGCACCAGATCGGCTTTGGCGATGAGTTGCTTTAAATCATGACTGATATGCTGTGCAGGCACTTTGATTTCAACCGAACTCAGGTAATTGGGATTGTGCCTGAATTTTTGCACATGCTCAACCGCCTGCCCGTTACGCATCCACCAAAAGATTTCCTTTTCGGCAGGATTATCCGTCAGCATCTTCACATTTGCCGTAGCCCAGCTGCCGCCGCCCACCACCAGGATCTTATTAATCATGGGGCAAATATACTTTTTACCAGAGAGAAGCAAGAGCCGGGATTTAAGAACTCAAAGAGTATCGCAATCCATATGCCAGGCAACATCCTGCCTCCCGGCTCTTGATTACTGATGTTAAATAACTTTCTTTGTATATGTACCTCGTTAAAACGCCGTGGCTGTTAAAAAAGCTGTATCCGCAGCTGCTATGGAACTGCAGCCGCAGCAGCCGTACTATTTACCTCACCTTTGATGACGGCCCGATACCCGAAGTGACCCCCTTTGTGCTGCATACCCTGCAGCAACATCGGGCCAGGGCCACCTTCTTTTGCATCGGCGATAATGTGCGCAGGCACCCTGCTGTTTTTGAACAGGTAAAGGCGGGCGGCCATGCCATTGGCAATCATACTTACAACCATTTAAAGGGCTGGGTTACCGGAGATGACATTTATGCCGATAATTTCAAGCGGGCCGATAACCTGCTGCAAACGCCGCTGTTCCGACCGCCCTACGGGCGTATTAAACGCAGCCAGATCACGTTGCTGCAGCAGGCCAGGCCAGATTTAAAGATTATCATGTGGGACGTACTCAGCGGCGATTTTGATACTCAGTTAGCTCCCGAAAAATGCCTGAACCAAACCCTGAGGCAAACAGAGAATGGCTCCATCATTGTATTTCACGACAGCCTGAAAGCGTTTAAGCGGCTGGAATATGTGCTGCCGCGGGCATTAGAAATTTGGCAAGGGCTGGGATTTGAGTTTGGGGTGCTGGAATGATTTTGGTTTTTTATACATTTAGCCATGCCTGATAAAGCCTTACGCCTGCTGCAAATATATTCCCGTTTGAAAATTGCTCCTCAAACCATCGAAACCATTAAAAAATGGGCAGGGGAAACAGGGGTTCATATTTCAACCCGGCAACTTTACAGGGATTTGAACGATTTACCCAGCCTGCTTATGCCCGGCGAAGGCACTGTAATTCCGTATCAAGGCGAGAAAAACCAAAAGACCTGGAAATTAGAATTTGATAAATCAGAGCAAAACAAGCTGTCGGCTGATGTGATAAATACCTTTTACCTGCTGAAAAATTTTGCACCGCTTAACATTATTAAAGCCAAAGCAGAAGAGTTAAAAACCATTGAATCGCTGTTTTATAGGCAAAACAGCAAAAGCAACTTTCAGCGCATTGCCAATGTAAGTCAGTTACATACTGCTAACAGTCAGTTTTACGAGGTGGGATATGACCCGAAGTTTCACAAGATATTAAACGACTGTATTTTAGCAATACAAGACCAGCGTAAGATAATTTTGAAGCAAACCAGTTTTGACCATACCGGCCTGGCTGCCTCCTTTAACCTTCCGCAAACCATTATGCCGATGAAGATACTCTACCACAGAGGGTGCATCCATCTGTGCAGCTTGCTGGAACATAGTGAAACCCTGATTGTACTCGCTCTTGAACAGATTATTGATTTTAAATGCACCGATTATATGTTCGATAGCTCATTGTTCACTAAAACATTTGATGAGCAGTTAAGCCGGCGGTTTGGCATTACGGAAAACATCAATAATGAAATGTATGATATTGAAGTCGAGTTTTCGGAGCTTACCGGCAGCTTTGTAAGTAATCACTTCTGGCATCATTCTCAAAAAATCGTACAGCAGGCCAGCGGCAACTATCGTATGACTTTACGCTGCGGCATCAGCAGAGAACTGGTAGGCTGGATATTTCAATGGATGAGCAATGTAAAGGTGCTGCAGCCCGAACTGCTGAAAAATCTGGTTAT
>CAXTAP010000102.1:0-11476 GCA_964241965.1 uncultured Mucilaginibacter sp. | reverse complement strand
GTAGTATATGCCTGCGGATTTTCAAGCTGCGTAAGCGGCATTTTGGCTACGTCGTTACTTTTTTTAACAGCAAAACGGTTATTTTTAACTCCGTTAATCTGCACTTCCTGTAAGGAATTCTGGCTGTTGCTCAGTAAAACATCAGAAATAACGGCCGACTCCCCGGCCTTAATCTCAACGCTTTGACTTACGCTTGCAATGCCTACATAAGAAACTGTTAAGGTATAACTGCCTGCCGGCGCCGACAAGGTGTAATAGCCATTATTGTCGGTTACAGTACCATGCTTAGTTCCCTGTAAGGCTACGGTTACATTTTCAGCCGGTTTGTGGTCACTGGTTAAAACCCGGCCTTTGATTGTACCCCGCGGCGGCACTTCATCTGCCCTCACCTGTAAAAACGTTGATAGCAATACTGTAAATAAGAGTAATTTGATAAAGCGTTCGATCATTTTTGTATTTAGACTAATTATAAATTATAGCGCAAATGTATAAATTTTGACTGTTAGCGCAAATTATTTATAACAATTCTAAATAATGGATTAAATGTTAAGCAATTCCTTCCGCTTTTTGCTTTTCAAACGTTTAGGTATTAAATCCAGAATCTCATTTTTCAGCGCCTCAATGAGGCGTCGCTTCAAATAATTTTTCTGCATTACCATGCTGATTTCTCGGGCAGGCTCCGGTTCCTTAAAATATCGTACTTTATCCAGTTGCTTTTCTGTTAAATCTGCCAGCGCCAGTTCGGGCAGTATGGTAGCGCCGTTATTCTGGTCAACCATGCGCCTTAAAGTTTCAATACTGCCGGTATTATATTCAAAATGCTGTGTGCCGCGAATATTTTTACGGCGCTGGCACAGGTTCAGTACCTGGTTGCGCATACAATGCCCTTCATTAAGCAGCCATAACTCGTCCACATCAATTTCTTCGGCTACCAGATGCTTTTTTTTGTGCAGTTTGCTGGCCTTTGATACATAGGCCACAAAGTTTTCGTAAAACAGCGGCGCTTCAACAAGGCTGCTGTCATGCAGCGGTGTGGATAAAATCCCGCAGTCAATCATCCCCATTTTCAGCTGCTGAATAATCTGGTCGGTATTATATTCCCAGATCAGCAATTTCACCTGCGGATACTTTTCAATAAAGCGGGCAATAATTTTAGGCAGGATATAAGGAGACACGGTCGGGATGATTCCAATCTTCAATTCGCCCGAAAGCTCCTTATTTCGGTCATCAATGATTTCCTTAATCTTATAACTTTCAGCCAGCATAATACGGGCCTGAGCAATAATATCCAGGCCGACTTCAGTAGTGGTAACCGGCTGGTGGCTGCGGTCGAACAGCTGAACGCCCAGGGTGTCCTCCAGCTTTTGTATCTGCATACTCAGCGTTGGCTGGGTTACAAAGCACTTTTCGGCGGCCTGCACAAAGCTTTTATAAGTATCAACCGCCACTATGTATTCTAACTGTACAATCGTCATATAGGTATAGAATTTATCAATTCAAATATACTTTAATATTGATAAATACTATATTATAAGCAGTTCTTATTCAACCGTAACTGATTTTGCCAAGTTACGCGGCTGGTCAACATTACAGCCCCGCAGTACAGCTATATGATAGGCCAACAGCTGCAGGGGAATGGTAGCCAGCAGCGGTACAAAAGCTTCAGCGGTTTGCGGTATCTCAATAACATAGTCAGCCATTTCCTTTACAGTTACATCGCCCTGTGATACAATGGCAATGATATGGCCGCCCCTTGCCTTCACCTCCTGTATATTGCTGATTAC
The DNA here is from genome assembly GCA_964241965.1 of uncultured Mucilaginibacter sp. Lineage (GTDB taxonomy): Bacteria > Bacteroidota > Bacteroidia > Sphingobacteriales > Sphingobacteriaceae > Mucilaginibacter. The sequence goes on along the minus strand of CAXTAP010000102.1, from coordinate 9,692 downwards.
TTTCTCGTAAGAAGAATTTTGGGTGGCAATTACCACGACCGGCATATCATCATCAATAAGCGCAATAGGGCCATGCTTCATTTCGGCAGCAGGATAGCCCTCAGCATGAATGTATGAAATTTCTTTTAATTTCAATGCGCCTTCCAGCGCAACCGGAAATGAACTGCCGCGACCCAGAAACAGGCAATTACGACTGTCCTTAAATCTTGCCGCAATTATTTTTATATGCTCATTCGACTCCAGCGCCGCCTCTGCCATCTCCGGAATCTGGTTGAGCTCCGTCATATACTCTATCAGCTTGCTTTGCGTAATGGCACCGCGCTGCTGGGCAATATAAAAAGCCATCAGCGTTAAAACGGTTACCTGAGCGGTAAACGCCTTGGTAGAGGCTACACCGATTTCAGGACCGGCATGCGTATATACTCCCGCATCCGTCAGGCGTGGAATGGAAGCGCCCACCACATTACATATGCCAAACACTGTAGCCCCCTTTTCCTTAGCCAGCTCCAGCGCAGCCATGGTATCGGCTGTTTCGCCGGATTGTGAAATGGCGATAACCAGATCCGTTTCAAAGATAACGGGATTGCGGTATCTGAACTCTGAAGCATACTCCACTTCTACAGGCATACGGGCATACTCCTCAATCAAGTATTCGCCAACCAAGCCGGCATGCCAGGAGGTACCGCAGGCTACAATGATGATTCGGTCGATATTTTTTAGCTTTTCGGTATATTCCTTAATACCGCCCAGCTGCACCTGCCCCTGCTGCGGGTAAATGCGCCCGCGCATACAATCACGGATGGAACGGGGCTGTTCATAAATTTCCTTAAGCATAAAATGCTCATAGCCGCCCTTTTCTAGCATTTCCAGCTGCAGGTCTAACTGCTGCACATAAGGAGTTTGAACAGTGTTATCAATATGCTTTATCAGTAAGCTATCCCGGCGGATACAGGCAATTTCATTATCCTTAAGATAAATTACATTTTTAGTGTACTCTATAATCGGTGTGGCATCAGAAGCCACAAAGTATTCGCCCTGCCCCACGCCAATAACCATCGGGCTGCCTTTGCGGGCGGCAATCAGTTGATCGGGCTCATCAGTATTCATTATCACAATGGCATAAGCCCCAACTACAGTATGCAAAGCCACCCGTACGGCCTCCTGCAAATCAAGACCAGTTTCCTGCTGTATATCTTCAACCAAATGAATTAACACCTCGGTATCAGTATCGCTTTTAAATGTGTGCCCTTTAGCCAGCAGCGCGTTTTTAATGGTAGCGTAGTTTTCAATAATACCGTTATGGATAATTGTCAGCTTACGGTTGCCCGATGAGTGCGGGTGCGAGTTACGGTCGTTTGGGGCGCCGTGCGTGGCCCAGCGGGTATGCCCCATTCCAGCTGTACCCTGAAGCTCCATGTTTCTTACAAAATCTTCCAGGTCGCTTACCTTACCTGCTTTTTTATAAACTTTCAGCTCTTTGCCCATCAGGGCAACGCCTGCACTGTCATAACCCCGGTACTCGAGGCGGTGCAAGCCTTTAATCACAACTGGATAAGCATCCCTGAAACCAATGTATCCTACAATTCCGCACATAACTATTCAATTTAAGCAAACTGATAAAAGCCATTCTACCAATATGCAGAAGCGGCTGCACATCCATGCATTAAACCTCCCGTAAAATATTCAAATATACGGCAGAAAAATCCCTGTTTAACAGGGGCCTGTTCATTGATTTATCTTAGTATAAACTATATTAAGCTTAATGTTATAAGCTCCGGTATTGCCTGTACCTACCAGCACTGCCCTGCCGGCTGTTTGTGCAGATGGCAGATAGTCGGGCGAAGTTGTTGTAGATTTATTAGTGGTGTCAACTGCGCTGATGTAAGTACCATAATCAACCAGCGTACCGCGAAGCAGACTTTGCATATAACCGGTAATAATAAAATGGTAGGATTGCAGCGTAGCGCTGTAATAACCGTCAAATATACCTGAACTCAGAAAATAAGTAGTATTCGCTGTTCCATCGGGCAGCGGCAGTGGCTGGCTGGCTATATCATTGCGGTAAATACCCAGCTTAGGCTGCGGCACATAAGGTATGCCCGAACCCGGATTGGGTGTAATGATCAGCTCAGCGCGGTTAAGCACAATGTTGTTGGGGTTAACCGAGCCAAACAATACGCTTGCTTTAGGGAAAGTAATCTTCGTTTTTAAACCGCCCAGCCCCTGGATGTAGAATAAGTTGTTGGAAGCCTTATTACTTAAGGCAGTTTGCACGGCGGCCGTATAAGTATGCTTAATTTGTGCAGCATGCGCACTTGCCGTAACGGGCAGGGAAACCACAGCAGTATCAATGGTGGTACCGTTAACCGCTTTATAGTAAACATCTATCCGGCTTGAGTCCAGGTTGAACATAATGTTGCCGCCATCGCCGCTCTGGCCTTTATCCAGAGTAAGATATAAACCCTTAACAGCTAACTGGAATTCGGCAGGCGTAGATAACTGGCTTAAAGGTGCAGTGAAAAAATTATTGGTAATAAAGGCATTGCTGATGGGTACGCGCAGCTGTGCCGGCACCTTTATTAAGGTATCAGGCTTGCCCTTAACAATATTAGTTACTTTAAATACGGTGTGCGTATAGGGCTTAAAGCTGCGTGAACCGATAAGCGCACTGTTAAAGCTCCATACTTTATTACTGTAATACGAAGCGCTTGCAGCCGCCAAAGGCTGTTCGGCCAGCTGGTAAACGTTAATTTTATAGTTGGAGTTCAGCGAATCGCCGTAAAATCCGTCGGTATAACGTAATACCAGCACGGCTGAGTCGGTAGTAACGGTACCGGCAGGCAATGAATAGGCAACACCGCCGGGCAGATTGAGGCCGGCGGCAATATTGGCCTCAGTGGTTCCCAGAGAAGCGTCCTTAAAATAGGCAAGAGGGGTTTTAACCAGTCCGGAAGTTAATATGGAATCAATCGCCGTAGTATTTACCGTCAGGTTGCTGGTAGTTAGCTGTGTACCGGTTACCTGCTGGCTGGCATCTACCGGCAAGCCTACCGTATCTTTATTTTTGCAGCTGCTTAAAATAAAAAGACTTATCAACAGGGTTAATAAGTCTAATCGGAAAAATTTCATAGAGGGTTTCAAATCTTATACAACGTTCACCAGTTCTTCACTGGTAATTTCGTCGTAAAAATTGTAATAATTTTCGAAATCGGCGGCAGAAGCGTAGTCTAAAACAGGCTTATGGCTGTTTTTAACATTATTTAACACTTCAGCATCAATATTCTCGCTGCCCAGTACAATGGCGTCGGAATACTGAATAGCGCCTGCATACAAGGAATTATTAGTGCCTGGTTTATAAGCCTCCACATTGGCCTCGCTCATATCCGTCATCACTGCCTTCTGAGCGAAACCCGGAGCCAGCTGCTCATGAAACGCATTTTCATAAATGGAATAAACCACTTTAGAGTGTTTAAAAGTTGGGTCATCCTTATAGGAGGTTTTCAGGTAAGCGGGTACCAGTGCACTCATCCAGCCATGGCAATGTACAATATCGGGCGACCAGCCCAGCTTTTTCACGGTTTCCATAGCGCCTTTGCAAAAGAAAATCATGCGCTCATCGTTGTCGGCGTAAAACTTACCGTCTTTATCACCAAACACGTGCTTGCGCTGAAAATACTCGTCGTTATCTAAGAAATATACCTGCATACGTGCCGCCGGTATAGAAGCAACCTTAATAATTAAGGGATTATCATTGTCATTAATAATGATATTCATCCCCGATAAGCGTATTACCTCATGCAAACGGTTCCGGCGCTCATTGATGTTTCCGAAACGCGGCATCAGGATGCGGATTTCAAAGCCCTTATCCTGCATGGCCTGCGGCAGCTGCCGGGTTATTTCAGAAATTTTAGTGAGTTCGAGGAAAGGCGACATTTCATGAGTTATAAACAGAAGCTTAGATTTACCCATCTCTAATCAGTATTAAAATGTGTGTAGTGAAATCAAAATAAATTTTGAGTGTGCAAATATACACAATATTCCATGAAACATCAACCGGTTGCGCAAGTAGTTTTGGATAATTATGCCGAATTAACCAATTTAGCCCGGTTTTATAAAAACTCTGTCATTGAAAATTTTTACTGAAAAAAATCAGATCAGGCAATACACGCAGCAATTGCGCACGGACAGGCAAACCATTGGTTTTGTACCTACTATGGGCGCTTTGCACGAGGGGCACCTTTCGCTTATCAGGCAGGCGCAGCAGCAGGCGGATATTGTAGTATGCAGTATATTTGTAAATCCCACCCAGTTCAATAACCCGGCCGACCTGGAAAAGTATCCGAGGCCCATTGCTGCCGACATCCGGAAACTGGAGCAGGCCGGCTGTGATGCGCTGTTTAATCCGGCTGCCGGCGAAATGTATGACCATAATGAGCAATGGCATTTAAACATCGGCGAACTGGAGCACCTGCTGGAAGGCAAATTCAGGCCGGGGCACTATCAGGGCGTTACCCAGATTGTGTTTAAGCTGTTTGATGTTGTAGAGCCCGATATGGCTTTCTTCGGGCAAAAGGATTACCAGCAGTTTTTAGTGGTGAGCCGGATGATAGAGCTGCTGCACCTGCCGGTAAAACTGGTGATGTGCCCTATTGAGCGCGAAGCCGACGGCCTGGCTATGAGTTCGCGCAATATCCATCTCTCGGCTGATGACCGCCGCCATGCGCTGGCGCTGCACCGGGCGCTCAATTTTGTAAAAACTAATTTTAACCCCGAAAACCTGCAGGCCCTGCAGCAGCAGGCCGAAAGCATTATCAGCAATGAACCCGGCACCCGGCTGGAATATTTTGAACTGACCGACAGCGCCACACTGCATACCGCCGGCAGCGCAACACCGCATATTGTGGCCCTTACCGCAGCGCAGGTGGGCAGTACCCGGCTTATCGACAATGAAATTATCAGTTAGCCTTAAAAATATCATGCTCATGCCATAAGCTGCGCCACCTGTTAGGTGCATTATTGCATCGTATAATATTTGCTACCTTTGCGCCATGATTATTGAGGTTTTAAAATCAAAAATCCACCGGGCTAAGGTAACACAGGCCGAACTGAATTATGTTGGCAGTATTACCATTGACGAAGATTTGATTGAGGCAGCTAATATTATACCGAATGAAAAGGTGCAGATTGTAAATAACAATAACGGCGCCCGCTTTGAAACTTATGTGATAAAAGGCGAGCGCGGCAGCGGTACCGTTTGCCTCAACGGCGCCACCGCCAGGCTGGCGCAGGTTGGCGATATTGTAATCATCATGTCGTACGCCCATATGGAGCAGGAAGAGGCCCGCGCCTACGAGCCTGTGCTGATATTCCCGGATACTGATAATAAACTGATTAAGTAGCCACCCTGTCATCTTCTACCCTGTTATTTACCGCTTGCCCGTATGCTGAAACTAATATTGGCTGGTATGCTCACCTTGTTTGCCGCCCATGCCTCTGGCCAGGCTGATACTGCTTTGGCGGGCAGATACTTCCGCGCCGGCCTGCAAAGGCAGCAACTGAGGGATTATAAAGCAGCGGCACTAAACTACGATTCGGCTTTAGTAGCCAACCCTGATTATACGATGGTTTATTTTTATCGGGGGCTGGCCAGGTTTTATACCATGAACATTCAGGGCTCTGCTGATGATTACTCAAAATTCATTGCTGCCAACCCGCAATCGGCCAACGCCTATGATAACAGGGGGTACTGTTATTATTTACTGGCAAACTATACAGCGGCTATGACAGATTTCAATCAGTCCATTCTGCTCGACCCTAATAGCAGCAAGGCTTATATCAACCGGGGCGGCCTGCGTAACCGCCTGGGGCAGTTCAGAGCTGCGGTTACCGATTTTAACAAGGCCCTCACCCTGAGCCCCGGCAACGCCGATATTTACTTCAACATCGGCTTGGCCAAAAATGCAGCAGAAGACCCGGAGGGCGCTATTGAAGCTTTTACCTTCGCCATCCGGCTGAGGCCCGATTTTGAACTGGCTTATCTGTACCGGGGCACCGCAAAAGCAGGGCTGCAGCAGAACAAGGACGCGCTGGAAGATTTAAACCAGTGCCTGAAGCTTGATATGGCCAACAGCGAAGCCTATTTAGCCAGGGGCGCTGTAAAACTGGCGCTGAAAGACAACACAGGGGCCTGTGCCGATTTTAAAAAGGCCCTCTCCTTAGGCAGCCAGCTGGCTGCAGAGGCCATCAGGCAGCACTGCAGGTAAAAACTTATACGTATTGCAGTTGCCTGAAGCTCTGTTATAACACTGCTGTTTACTTCAGCAATAAAAATTCATTTATCCGGTTTAAATAATTATTTTTCAGCCCCTGAATTAATTATTGAACATGAGAATATTCCTTACTGCTGCCCTAGCCCTGCTTGCCTTAACCGGCATGGCGCAAACCAAAACTATCTTCTATCTGAAATATAATGGCAACAAAGTGGCCACAGCTGACAGCGCCGATTATATACGGGTAATTACCCCGCCCGATTCGGCTTCCACCCTGTTTAATGTGACTGAGTATTATGTCAACGGCAAACGTAAATTAATAGGCAAATCGCCCACCATTGACCCGCCTGCTTATGAGGGGCAATGCGCCACTTTTTATACTAATGGCAACCGGGCATCGGTTGTTAATTTCAGCAACGGCACTTACTTGGGCAACAGCTATTTATATTACCCTGATAATAAACTCCATGCCATATTGAGTTATGATACCCTGACTGCCAAAAACTACGATCTGAACTTTAAGGTGCTCGCCTGTAATGATTCTGCCGGCAAGCCTACCGTTACTGATGGCAACGGGCACTTTATTGATTACAACCTGCTCACCAAAACCGTATCTGAAGAGGGCGATGTAAAGAACGGCAGCCCCGACGGCGAATGGCACGGCAGCTATCCGGCTGAAAAGATAACTTATACCGATACTTACCGTAATGCGCAGTTTGTATCGGGCGTGTGCACTATGCCCAACGGCGTTAAATATACGTACACCCACAAGGTGCAAAGCGCCGAGTACCGGGGCGGCGATGCCGCACTGATTGCCTACCTGAAAAAGAAAGCGCATTACCAGGCGCCGGCGGTAAAGCCCGGCGCAAAAAGGAAAAGTGTGCTGCTTACCATGGTCATCAGCCGTGAGGGTAAGCCGCTGGGCGCGCGGCTGTTTGGCAGCTATACTCCGGCAGTTAACAATGCACTCATCAATGCCGCCAATACCTCTGCCGGCTGGAAACCGGCCCTGCAAAACGGACGCCCCATTGATGCGCCTTACAATGTAGCGGTTACTTTGTGAGTGCTTTGGTTTTAGCAGCATACCCGGCCATCATTTTATCTTAAATTTTATCAAACAGATACACGGCAATCTCCTATCTTTGCATCCCGACGCTGAAGTCGGGTTTTTCTTTTTCAGCGCATAGCATTTTAGTCCGCATTCAGCATTTCCTGAATTTTGACTTTTAATTTTTGACTTAACAAAACTATGCCCAAAAATACCTCCATCAAATCCGTACTCATCATTGGTTCGGGCCCTATCATCATCGGCCAGGCCTGTGAATTTGATTATGCCGGCTCACAGGCAGCCCTATCGCTGAAAGAAGAAGGCATCTCTGTATCCATCATCAACAGCAACCCGGCCACGATTATGACCGACAAGGTTATTGCCGACCACATATATCTGCTGCCGCTGACCTGCGAAAGCATTGAGCGCATTTTGCAGGAGCGGCAGATTGATGCGGTACTGCCTACCATGGGCGGCCAAACAGCGCTGAACCTTTGTAAAGAGGCTGAGGAGCGCGGTATTTGGGAAAAATACAAAGTGCAGGTAGTGGGCGTTGACGTAGCCGCTATTGAAAAAACAGAAAACCGTGAAGCTTTCCGCCAGCTGATGGTGGATATCAACGTAGGCGTGGCCAGATCAAAGATTGCCAACTCTTTTTTAGAGGGCAAAGAGGCCGCGCAGGAAATCGGTTTCCCGCTGGTTATACGCCCAAGCTATACCTTAGGCGGCTCGGGCGGCGGCTTTGTGCATAAAAAGCAGGATTTTGATGCGGCTTTAAGCCGAGGCCTGCAGGCCTCGCCCACTCATGAGGTGCTGGTGGAGCAGGCCGTATTGGGATGGAAGGAGTTTGAGCTGGAACTGCTGCGCGACAACCGCGACAACGTTATCATCATCTGCTCCATCGAAAACTTTGACCCGATGGGCATCCATACCGGCGACAGCATCACTGTAGCACCATCCATGACCCTGAGCGACCGCTGCTACCAGGAAATGCGTAACCAGGCTATTAAAATGATGCGGGCCATTGGCAATTTCGCCGGGGGCTGCAATGTGCAGTTTTCGGTAAACCCGGCCAATGAGGCTATTATTGCTATTGAAATTAATCCGCGCGTATCGCGCTCTTCGGCCTTGGCCTCCAAGGCAACCGGTTACCCCATTGCCAAAATTGCGGCTAAGCTGGCCATTGGTTATAACCTGGATGAACTGCAGAACCAGATTACCAAAACTACTTCTGCCTATTTTGAGCCAACGCTTGATTATGTAATTGTAAAGATTCCCCGCTGGAACTTTGATAAGTTTAAGGGAGCCAACAAGCAGTTAGGCCTGCAAATGAAATCAGTAGGCGAGGTAATGGGTATAGGGCGCAGCTTTATTGAAGCATTGCAAAAGAGCTGCCAGAGCCTTGAGATAGGCCGTGCCGGCTTAGGGGCCGACGGCCGGCAGAGCCGCAACCTCGAAGAAATTATGGACAGCCTGGAGCACCCCAGCTGGGACAGACTGTTTCATATTTATGATGCCCTCAGCCTGGGTGTGCCTATTGAATCGGTACGTAAGGCTACGCTGATTGACCGCTGGTTTCTGAACCAGATACAGGAACTGGTTACCCTGGAGGCCGAACTGCGCCGTTATTCGCTCAGTAATGTTCCGCCTGATTTTCTGCTCACTTTGAAGCAAAAGGGATTTTCGGATATACAGATTGCCTGGATACTGGGCAATACCACCGAGGAGCAGGTATATCAGCGCCGTAAGGAGCTGAATATTAACCGGGTTTATAAAATGGTGGATACCTGTGCCGCTGAGTTTCAGGCTAAAACACCGTATTATTACTCTACCTACGAGGGCGAGAACGAATCCGTTGTTTCTGATAAAAAGAAGATTATCGTATTAGGCTCAGGCCCTAACCGCATCGGGCAGGGTATTGAGTTTGACTATAGCTGTGTGCACGGCCTGTTAGCCGCCAAGGAAACCGGTTATGAAGCCATTATGATCAACTGCAACCCGGAAACTGTTTCTACCGATTTTAATATGGCTGATAAGCTGTATTTCGAGCCGGTATTTTGGGAACATGTGCGCGAAATCATTGATCTGGAAAAACCGGAGGGCGTAATTGTGCAGTTAGGCGGGCAAACGGCCTTGAAAATGGCCGAGAAACTGCATGAATACGGTGTCAAAATTATCGGCACCTCTTTTAACAACATGGATATTGCCGAAGATCGCGGCCGTTTCTCCGACCTGCTGAAGGAGCTGGATATCCCCTACCCTAAATACGGGGTAGCTGAAAGCGCTGAGGAAGCTATTGAAGTAGCCCATCAGGTGGGTTACCCGGTGCTGGTGCGCCCAAGCTATGTATTAGGCGGCCAGGGCATGAGCATTGT
>CAXTAP010000101.1:0-11483 GCA_964241965.1 uncultured Mucilaginibacter sp. | reverse complement strand
AATAATTGTACAGCGTGTGGACGAACTTGCATTGGCTCATGACTTTGATTGCAGCTAACTATAATAATTGCTGCCATCAATAATAAATTTTACTAAACATCATTAAGCTGCTAAAATACAATTTATGGATTATTGGTACTAAACTCTTAATTCTTGTTTCTTGGCTCTTGCTTCTATTCCCCTATCTTTGCCCGCATGAACATTCTTCTCATCGGTTCGGGCGGTCGCGAAAGCGCCTTTGCCTGGAAAATTGCTCAAAGTCCGCTTTGCACACAGCTTTTTATTGCGCCCGGCAATACCGGAACCGGGCAGTATGGTACGAACGTGAACATCAGGGTTACCGATTTTGAGGCCATTAGGGAGTTTGTGCTCACCAATGCCATCCGACTGGTACTGGTAGGGCCCGAAGAACCGCTGGTGAGGGGTATTCATGATTATTTTCTGGTTGATGAGCAATTGAAACACATCTCTGTCATCGGGCCGCAGCAGGAAGGCGCCCGGCTGGAGGGCAGCAAGGATTTTTCTAAACAGTTTATGCAGCGGCACCGCATCCCGACCGCCGCCTCACGCACCTTTACCCGCGAAACCATGCAGGAGGGTTTTGAATACCTGGCTGCCTGCGGAACACCGGTGGTATTGAAGGCTGACGGACTGGCAGCCGGCAAGGGCGTATTAATTTGCCTGACGCTGACCGAGGCGCAGCAGGAACTGATGGAAATGCTTACTGAGGCCAAGTTTGGCGAAGCCGGCACTAAAGTGGTGGTGGAGCAGTTTCTGCAGGGCATTGAGCTGTCAGTATTTGTATTGACCGATGGTAATAGTTATAAAATACTGCCCGAAGCCAAAGATTATAAACGTATTGGCGAAGGCGATACCGGCCTGAATACCGGCGGCATGGGCGCCGTTTCGCCCGTGCCGTTTGCAGATGCTGCCTTTATGCAAAAGGTGGAGCAGCAGATTATTGTACCTACCATTAACGGTTTAAAACAGGAGGGTATTCCGTACCGGGGTTTCATTTTTATCGGCCTGATGAATTGCGGCGGTGAGCCTTGGGTAATTGAATACAACTGCCGCATGGGCGACCCGGAAACCGAAAGCGTACTGCCCCGCATAGAATCAGACTTTGTGGATTTGCTGATGGGCGTAGCAGAGGGCAGCCTGCACGAAAAGCAGCTGCTCATTTCACCTAAAACAGCGGCAACCGTTGTTTGCGTGGCCGGCGGCTATCCCGGCGAATACTTGAAGGACAGAACCATTACCGGGCTGGATAACGTGCGCGGTTCCATAGCTTTCCATGCCGGCACCAAAGCTGAAGGCGAACACATTGAAACCGCCGGCGGGCGCGTACTGGCCATTACCTCATTACAGGATGACCTCTTTACCGCCCTGCAGCAGGCCACCTTAGATGCCAGCCGCATTTACTACGATGGCAAATATTTCAGGAAGGATATTGGGTTTGACTTGCTGTAAGGAATGTTACCAAGCATCAGGAAGCCGGTTTGCAAACCGGCTTCCTGATGCTATGAAGAATTGCTAAAAACAATTACTTCGACTTCTCGCCCTTATTGAAAATCTCCGACAGCTTGTTTTCCAGATCATCGCCGCGCAGGTTCTTGCCGATGATTTTGCCGCTGGGATCTAACAGGAAGTTTTGCGGTATAGCCTGCACGCCGTAAAGCTGGGCAGCTTCGTTACCCCAGAATTTGAGGTCCGATACCTGCGTCCAGTAAAGCTTATCGTCGTGAATGGCCTTGAGCCACTTTTCCTTAGCGCCTGTACGATCCAATGACACCCCTAAAACGGCAAAGCCTTTATCTTTGTACTGGTTGTATGCCTTTACCACATTCGGGTTTTCCTGCCGGCACGGGCCGCACCAGGAGGCCCAGAAATCAACAAGCAGGTATTTACCTCTTAAAGAAGATAGCTTGACGAGGTTGCCGCTGGTATCTGCCTGTGCAAAATCAGGGGCCTGGGCACCGATAGCTACCGCCTTTAATTTTTCCAGACGGGCGGCATAAGCCTTGCCCGCAGCAGTATTCTGCACCGCCGGGGTTAGCTTGCTGAACAGCGGGTAAATTTCGGCATATTCAGTATAAGGGCCGCCGGCAGCATTGAGCGCCTGTAAGCTGGCATAAGAGCCGGGGTGAGATTGCACATAGGCCTTGCTGGCATCCTGCTGTTCCTTTTCAACAGCATCGTATTTCTTTTCAAAATCATCGTCGAACTCTTTGGAGGCCCGCTGCTCCTTAGTAGCTTTGTTGTATTCGGCCATCAGTGCCTGATATTTATCTGATGACGGCTTAACATAGGCCTGGTAATCCTGATAATCGATATTTATCTTGGTGCCGGTAATTTTTGCCTTGGATAATGAGTCGGTACTGTTGATAATAGTAGTACCATTAGTCAGATACAGGGATAAGGCATCGGCCTTGGCATGCCTGTCTATACTGCCTAAGCCAACGCCCTTATAGTCAACCAGCAGGGTTGCCAGTTTGGCTTCGGGCACGGTACCGGTAAAGGTAAAGCTGCCATTATGCACGGTGGCAGAATCAGAAACATTGGCGCCTTCGTTACGATAGGTCAAAAAAACCTTGGTGGCAGGCGCTGTATGGGCAAATCTGCCTTTAATAAAGTAATGTTCCTGGGCAAAAGCCAGGGCCGGCAAAGCGGCCAGCAGGGTCAGCGCTGTTTTTTTCATAGTTATAAGGAGGATTAACGAGTATGTAATTGCAATTTAGAAAATTAAATACCACAGGCAAGTAAAAATATTATTACTTATACTAATGCTGTAATACATAATAGTTTATTAAACCTTTCGTGCCATATAATTTATATATGCTAAATGCCTGGTAAAGCAAACCTTTAGCAGCCCGGTAAGTTGAACAGTTGTTTATTTGTACAATATAACATCACAAGCTGTTGCAGGCATTTAAATTTACCGTTACTTTTGCAGGCACTCAGCGAATAAGCAGCATTATGGAACAGCAGGAAGAAAAGAAGACGTTTGACTCATTATTTTATATCGTGGCCCTGGTTTGCGGTATGTTTACCGGAGCCATTATCAATAAGAGTTTTATCTGGATACCCATTGGCGGCGTATTCGGCTTGTTAACGGCGCTTGTATTTTTAAAATTTATTGTTCGCGGCCGCGAAGGTGTAAACGAGTAATAAAACCATCCCCTGCCTGCCTCAGTTAAGAGGCGGTTTCATTACTTCAATATTCTTCTGCAAAAAATGACGAAGGGATAAAGGCATTTATATCCTTACGCTTCGCCCTTTCTTTATACACCCGCCTTTTGAAATGGCAGAGTATAACTATTTTGCCTGTGCAATTACGGCCTCGTTTAAACGGGCATATTCTGCATTCTGTGTGGCTTTGGCCAAACGCTCACCCTCCTGCGCGGTTATCAGGGCTGCGGCTTTGTTACCCGTTTTTAGCTGTATGCGGGCTTTCCATAATTTGGTGCCTGTATTCGGGCTGGCTTTGTCGGCCTCATTAATCCAGGCAAGGGCCTGGTTTAAATCTTTATTGTTATTATAGTAGTATTGGGCTGCCGCATAATAGGGTTTATTTTCACCTTTCATTGCTTCGGCAATATTGGCAGTTACCTGGCTGTCCACATCGGTAGTCAGCTTAATCATTACAGCAGTATGCTCCCACATCAGGTGCAGCTGGCAGGTGGTTTCCCGCACGTTGGCAAACTGCATCGTAAAGGTTTCTACCATATCATTTATTTTTACCGGTTTCACCTTAAAGCGCAACACATCATCTGCCTGCTTATACGAGTAAGCGCCCCATTGCTTAGCCGTTTTATTCAGGATAATAATCCATTCATCAGGCCCCGGTATGGTAAACAAGGCGTACTCGCCGGGCGCCACTTTATTGCCGTTCAGGCTTACTTCATCGGTAAAACTGATGGTAGTAGCATTATTGGCGCCGGTGCGCCACACTTGCCCGTAAGGAGCTAAATCGGCAAATATATTGCGCCCGTTCACATTAGGCCGGTAGTAGGTTACGGTAATTTTGCCCAGGCCAAACTCCTGCATCAAGGTTTGCATAGCGCTCGGCTGCGGCGCCTTAAAGTCCTGTGCCCCTGCGGTAACTGCCGTTGCTGCCAGCAGCAGCAACGTATAAACTAACTTTTTCATCAGTAAAATAAAATGAATGATGCGCGAAGATAAAAAATAGCGACAGAAGCTATGAGCAATATGCCTCCCAAAAAAACCGGCTACAAATAAAAAGCCCCCTCAGACTTGCTCCGAGGGGACTTTCAACCTAAACCTTATCACAATTAAACTGGTAAGTTTACCAGTTCATTAATATAAACTCAATTGTTATACCAATATTATCGGGGACCTATATTTTTTTCATAAATGCCTGAAATCACTTAGCGGCAACATTTGAGCCGTGGCACAAGCCCGGCCAGGCAGGCCATAAGTTATTAACACTATACAGTTTTGTTAACACTTGTGTATGCTTTTGCAAACTTTAATTACAGCTCTGACCGTTTTTCTGTATGCTGCCTGCGCAAATAACCATCGAACAACGCTAAAATCAGTATCACGTTGAAAAACATAAAAGTTTTAATTACCGGGCCGGTGAAATAATTTTTAATGGCCGCTATCTGAGCGCCATCAGGTGCAGGGATAACTGAATGGCCGGCGGTCCACTTAACCGCAGTTAACAAGTAAATGAGCGTAGCCGTAATGCTGAATATAAAAAACGCGGCAATGCCATATACAATATTTTTATTAATGGCTGCCTTCAGCGGCTGCTGCGCCTGCTCGGTGCGGATAGCCTCCATTACATTATAGGTAAAGGCCATAGGCGGCTCGTCGGCTTCCAGGCTTTGCAGCTGCGCGTTGAGCAGCAGCAGTTCCTCGTACTTCAGGCGGTAAGCCTCCTCGGTTTCAATCAGCTTGCCAATGGCCTCTTGCTCGGCGGGCGTGCAGGCGCCATCTATATAGTTCCATATTCTTTCCTCTGCGTTGTTCATAGCAATTCGTTTACTTCGTGTTTAAGCAGGTGCTGCAGCTTATCCTTCAAACGCTGCCGCGCCCTGAATAGTTTAACCTTAACTGTATTGGGTTCCATATTTAAGGCAGCTCCTATTTCCTCCAGTGACTGCTCTCCGTTGTAAAACAAGGTAATAACAGCCGCATCATCGGGCAGCAGCTGTGCAACAGCCTGGTTGATGTAAAAGGTTCTTGATTTATTTTCGGCCAAATTATTATCAAAGCTGCCGGCCTCGTTCTCCAGCTGAATGTATGTTTCCTCATTATCTATTGAGGTAGTGTTAAGCCGCCGTCTGCGCAAAAACGTCATGGCAGTAGTATATACTACGCTGTACAGCCAGGTGGTAAACTTAGCCTGCTGCTGAAAGGCGGCCAGCGAGCGGTAAGCCTTCACAAAGGCATCCTGCGCCACTTCTTCGGCATCCTCGCGAGTTTTAACAAAGCGCATAGCCAGCGTAAATACAAATCGCTGATGGCGCTTTACTAGGTCAGTATAAGCCGCCTGGTCGCCCGCGAGGGTCTGCGCAATTAATTCGGTATCTGTCAGCTTACTTTGCATGTATTAATTACAGCTATGACGCCGGCAGCAGTAACCGGGTTACACCTTAACCTTAAATAAATGCGGCAACACTGCATTACCCTGTATTTTTAAATAAATATATAAATTTTAATGCCGGTGTGTAACCTGTTTTCAAAGCAGGTGGTCATAGTGTTCAGTTGCATCAATTGATGCTGATTATTAACAAAAACTTTAAACTTAATTTTTAATACGATGGACGCTGGAGTATTGGTACCGATTTTAGTTCCGCTGGCACTTTTTGCCATGATTTTCGGAATTGTTTATTTACACAAAAGGGAACGTATGGCCATGATTGAGCGGGGAATGGATCCGCGCAGGTACAAGTCACAATCGGCACCCTATGAAACCTTAAAATGGGGGTTACTATTCATTGGCTCGGGGCTGGGTTTATTTATAGCATTCCTGCTCGACAATACCGTATTCAAAAGCACGGATGACACATCAGCTATCTATTTTTCACTGATTGCCATATTCGGGGGCCTGGGCCTATTTATTTCCTACCTGATTGAAAAAAAGGAAATAGCATCTAAACTGCCTGCTGCGGCCGGTTACAGTGAAGTGAATGCATAAATATCCCTGCTTAACAGCGAGCAGCTTACGCTACCGTAAGCTGCTTTTTTGGCATCAGTTCCTTTTCGCTTTTAACGGCTTTGAGCACAATGCGGAAGGTAGTACCTTTGCCCAGCTCCGAGTCCTTTACAAAAATCTGCCCGCTGTGGTAATTCTCAATCATCCGCTTGGTCAGTGAAAGGCCCAGGCCCCAGCCGCGCTTGCGGGTAGTATAGCCGGGCCTGAAAACGGTTTCAAATTTGGAACGGGGTATGCCCTTGCCGGTATCCGTTACATCGATATAAATCAGGTTCTTGGCTTTGCTGCCAAATATCTCCACCCTGATGCTGCCCCGGCCCTCAATAGCGTTTACGGCATTTTTCAGCAGGTTCTCTATCACCCAGTCAAACAGAGGCACGTTGATGCCTGCCCGCAGCAGCTTGCTGCCTGCCAGTTCAAAGCTGATTTTATCGCTTACACGCACCTTAAAGTAGTTGATGAAATCCTCCACTACCAAAAACACAGAGTGCTCCTCCAGCACCGGCTTGGAGCCGATTTTTGAAAAACGGTCGGCCACAATCTCCAGCCGCTTTACATCATTTTCCATTTCCAGCATCAGCGGGTCCTCATCGGCGTTAAATTTATCTTTAATCAGTTCAATCCAGGCCATCAGCGAGGAGATAGGCGTGCCCAGCTGATGGGCGGTTTCCTTGGCCAGCCCCACCCAAACCTGGTTCTGCTCCGATTTGCGCGCCGAGCTGAATGCGGTGTAGGCTACCAGTAAAAATATCGCAATTACCGACAGCTGTATGTAGGGGAATACCCGCAGCTGGCTCAGCAGCTTTGAATCCTTATAATACACCAGCCAGTAGCCTTTCCGGAAACCAAAACCGGTACTTATTTTTATCGGCTCATGCTGCGATTTCATTAGTTCCAGCTCCGCTTTGAAATAATTGGGGTCATACGTTTTGGCCTTTTTGCCGGGCTCAGGCGCTTCGGCGGTTAGCTGGATAAAGGTTTTGGTTGAATCCAGCTCGCGGGCGTTGATAATATCGCCCCGGTCATCAGTAATAATGGCCGGCACGGTCAGGCTGTCGCGCACGGCAAAGGCAAAGTTCAGATAGTCATTATCATCCGACGACAGCAGCTGCTTCATGGTAAGCGCCCATACCTGTGCCCGCGTACGCTCGGAGCGGGCTATGTTTTTAACCAGGTATTTAGTGTACAGCAGCGAACCGCTGGCAATAATAATGGCAAAAACCAGCAAAATATACTTCCAGCGCCTGTCTTGTTGATACGGATTCATAAACAGTTCAAATTACGTAAAATCAAATCGAATAGTATAAAGGGCCGGTTATTTTGTTTTTGTGCATATTATAAACGCATTGCTGTATAAACAGCAAACAACCTGCACCCCCGTTTATTCCTCCCGAAAAATTAAAACTATCTTTGCACTACTATGCCAGACAATAATATCAGGGTAAGGTTTGCACCCAGCCCTACCGGCGGCTTGCACCTGGGCGGGATGCGCACCGTGCTCTTTAACTATCTTTTTGCTAAAAAACACAACGGCAAATTTATATTGCGCATTGAGGATACTGACCAGAACCGTTACGTAGAGGGGGCCGAAGAATATATTTTTGAATGCCTGCAATGGTGCGGCCTGCTGCCTGATGAAAGCCCTCTGGCCGGCGGCCCGTTTGCGCCTTACCGCCAGAGCGAGCGCAAAAGCCTGTACCGAGAGTATGCCGAAAAACTGGTAATGCAGGGCAATGCCTATTACGCCTTTGATACCCCGGCCGGGCTGGACGAGAAGCGGAAAGCAGAGCCCAACTTTCAATACGGGCACAGCCAGCGGTACGAGATGCGCAACTCGCTTACATTAACTGAAGCAGAGGTTAACCGGCTGCTGGAGGCTGGTACGCCGTATGTAATCCGCATTAAAATGCCGGTTGATGAAACGGTGCATTTTACCGATATGATACGCGGCGACGTAAGCTTTGAAACCAATCTGGTAGATGATAAAGTGCTGCTGAAGGCCGATGGCATGCCCACCTACCATCTGGCTGTGGTGGTGGATGATTACCTGATGCAGATTTCACATGCCTTCAGGGGGGAGGAGTGGCTGCCCTCGGCGCCGGTACATTTGCTGCTATGGGAGTACCTGGGCTGGAAGGAGCAGATGCCGCAATGGGCACACCTGCCGCTTATTTTAAAGCCCGACGGCCATGGCAAGCTGAGCAAGCGCGACGGCGCCCGCCTGGGTTTCCCGGTGTACGCCATGACCTGGCTCGACCTTAAAACCGGGGAGCTGACGCCGGGTTTCAGGGAGATGGGCTTTTTGCCGCAGGCTTTTATAAACCTGCTGGCTGTGTTGGGCTGGAATGACGGCACCGAGCAGGAGATTTTCACTCTACCTGAGCTTATCAGCAGGTTTTCTATGGAGCGGGTAAATAAGGCCGGCGCCAGATTTGATTTTGAAAAAGCCAAATGGTTCAATGCCGAATGGCTGAAACTGATGCCGCTTGATGACCTGCTGCCTGATATTGAGGACCTGCTGGATAAAAAGGGCATAGCTTATAACGAAACCTATGTAAGGCAGGTGCTGCCGCTGGTACAGGAGCGCCTTATATTTACTAACGATTTTTGGGCACAGGCTTATTTCTTTTTTGAGCAGCCGGCAACCTATGACCTGGCTTCGGTAAAGCCTAAATGGACGGCTGCCAAAACGGAGTTTTTTGAGCTACTGATGAGCCGCTATGCCGGCCTGTCAGGCTGGGCTGCCGGTGAACTGGAAAACGTATTCAAAGCCCTGATGACCGAAAGAGGTTTTAAGCCCGGCGATACCATGCTGCCTTTCCGTATCATGCTGGTAGGCGGCAAGTTTGGCCCGCATGTATATGATATTGCCGCCCTGCTGGGCAGGCAGGAAACCATTGCCCGGATAGAGAAATTTTTAGGCGAGGTGAGGTGAACAGCTTAATTTTTTAAACTTTTAAAATACCATACTTTCTTGCAGAAAGATTTTCTGATCAGGTTTAAACTCTTAATATATCATGAAAAACACACTGCTGCTGATTGTTCTTTTTACCGGCCTGTGCCGCAGCGCTATGGCGCAAACCGACCACCACTGGCATTATTTGTTTAACGGGCAAGGGGTTAATCAGCTGCGCGGCTACAAGATGGACAGCTTCCCAACCGGGGCCTGGAAGATAGAGGATGGTGCCTTAGCGGCGCAGGCAGGTGTACCTAATGTGGATTTGGTGAGCCGGGAAACTTACACTGATTTTGATTTAACCCTGCAATGGAAAACATCGGTTGGGGGTAACAGCGGTATATTTTATAATGTGCAGGAAAATTCGGCGCATGAGGCCGGCAACGGCAACAGCCCCAACTGGCTCGATAACTTTGAAATGCAGCTGCTGGACGATATCGGCTTTAACGACCATGACCCTAGGCGCTCCGCCGGTTCGCTGTATGATTTGATTGCGCCTCAAAATAAGCATCTCAGGCCCGTTGGCCAGTATAACACGGCCCGCCTGCGGGTGAACCATGGATACGTAGAGCAATGGATAAACGGCTCTAAAGTAGTTGAATATCAAATTGGCTCCCCGCAGCTGAACACCCTGATTAGCCAGAGCAAGTATAAGGATAACCCCAACTTTGCCAAAGCTACCAGCGGCCACCTTATGTTTCAGCACCATGGCCAGCAGGTATGGCTAAAGGACATCAGGGTAAGGCGCTTGTAAGGTGGTTACAAGGGTTTACAGTTTTTCGCCTGAGCAGGCCGTATCTTGGCATCGCAGCGCTCACCGCTGAAATGCCTTGCCCGAATAAAATGAAAAGAATTACACTGGCGCGAGCTTGCAGCTCGTACCCCTGCAAGCGTCCCGATTGCTAATATCAGGCTATTGATTGACCGCAAATAAAATGCTTGCAGAACTCTAAGCATTCAACCGAGATTTTTTAATTGCATCAGGCAGGGTCATGAGCTGCAAGCTTGCGCCGGCAAGCGGAATAGCTTATCTTTACACAATAACATGGACATCCGATATTTGCAGCAAATGAGCCGCCACCGCTCTATTACTGATCCTAACAGCGGTTATGTTAGAACCATCAGGCCATTGACCATGGAGCAGATTGAGGAACTGGAGCAGCAGTACAACAGCGGCCGGCCCTTCCCGGCAGCCCTGCGGGAACTATTGTACTTGGCCGGTGACGATTGCTATGTACTGGATTACGGCCGAACTGACACCCAGCAGGAGATGCAGGAGGATGCCCGCAGCTGGATGAAAGAATTCGGACTTGATCTGAACATTCCGCGTCCCTTTTATGTGGTTGATACTTACAATGCCGGAGACCAGTTTTTGTTTGTGTACCTGGATGAGGGCCGGGATGACCCCACGATTCATGAGGCTCTGATGCCGGATGAGGACCCTGGTGATACGTCCTGGATACGTAACTTAGGTTATTCTTTGTCCACCCTGATTAATCTTGGCATTGACGATCTGCTTAAGGGCTATAACCCGTTTTGATTGGCGGCAGGCCTGGCCTTAGCGCTGTGCCTGCCATTCCTGTACTGCGGATGTCCCCCTGCTGGTGCAAGCTTGCAGCTCGTATTCTCATTCTTGCAAGCGTGCCGCTTATGAAGATATTAAGCTATTTACTACCTGCAATCATAACGCTTGCAAAAGTGGGACATTCAACCGGCATATTTTAATTGAATTAAGAGACTGTTTAAAAATAAAAACCGTTGTCATTTCAAACGCTAATGAAAGATCCTCTGTGAGCAGCCGGCTCTGCAAGCGACTTATCTGCCTGGCGAAGAGGATTTCTCATTAGCGTTCGAAATGACAAAGCTGGATTTAACAAATTTTTTAACCGTTTCTAAACAGCTGCTTAGTAAAACAGCGCTTCACAGGTTTTAAAATTGCATATTAAAGTCGTTCAACTTAAGTTAACTGCTTAGCCTTACCTTTGCTTTGATAAGGCCGCTGAACGGCCTGTTGGTTAACTTTATTAAGCTGCCTGCGCCCATGTCTGATCTGCTCCGAAAGCATATTGAAGCTGTAATTCCGCTTACTGATGCGGAGTTTGCCCATATACTTTCCTACTTTAAACCCAAAAAAGTTAAAAAGCATGCCTTTGTTGTACAGGAGGGCAGTTATGTGAAATACGATTACTTTATTATAAAAGGCTGCATTAAGGCTTTTATGGCCAGTACGCAAACTGGTAAAGAGTTCATTTATCAGTTTGGCATAGAGGATTGGTGGACTACGGACCGCGAAGCATTTTTTAAGGGCACACCGGCTACCATCAACATTGATTGCCTCGAGAA
>CAXTAP010000100.1:0-12000 GCA_964241965.1 uncultured Mucilaginibacter sp. | reverse complement strand
CGCTGATGCTGTTCTAAGTAATCAATAACTTCGTTGGGCAAGGCGCTGTAGGTGATATGATCGGCGCTGTTAAATTTGCGGGCCATAATGCTGAATACTTTCTGCTCAAGTACATCATTATCAATAAATATTATATTGGCCATAACTCAGATTACAAATTGATATTGCAACTATTTTTACCCAAAAACAATATTATTGCTGTAAAGTTTATATATAATAAATTTTTACAAATCTTTTTTACGTTCGCTGAGTGCAGCTAAAATCAATCGATTAAATCAGCCGGGTTGTACTATGGCGCTGATAATTTTATTGAAGTTGTCAACGTCAAATGGTTTTTGAATGTAGCCGTCGGCACCAGCTTCACGCGCTACGGTTTCCAGATGCATCAGGCCTGATACCAGCACCACCGGAATAGATGCTGTGGCTGGCTTGCTCTTAATCTGGCGGCATAAATCACTGCCCCGTTCTGCAGCAAGCCATTCATCCAGCAAAATAAGGTCGGGCTTTATACTATTTAAGTCGGCCAGGATACCTCCGTCTGCAGACAATACAACCTCGTAACCTTCATCTTTTAACATATATTCCATGATGCTCAGGATGTCGTCATCATCTTCAATAATTAGCACTTTTGACATTATATAATACAGCGGCTATTAATCTTGAGTTAAACTCAATGCTGCGCAAAGTTATATTATAGAGCAGCCAAATACAAGAAACCGGTTCTATTAACTATTTGTTATAAAATAAATCTGCAACTCGTACATTTACAATCATTTATTATTCTGCTATATTTATACTTTATTATCTTTTTATAGCTCACGGTATGAAGAAGATATTATCAATAGATGGAGGCGGTATCAGGGGCATCATCCCCGGGCAGGTACTGATTGCGCTGGAAACAAAGCTGCAGGCCAAAACTAATGATGCCGGCGCCCGGCTGGCATCTTACTTTGATTTTTTTGCCGGTACAAGTACAGGCGGCATATTAACCAGTTTATTATTGTGCCCCGATGATGGCAACCCGGGCCGGCCAAGGTTTTCTGCAAAGGATGCAGTTGATTTGTACGTTAAGTACGGAAACAAAATATTTGATCTTTCCGTGTGGCAGAAAATTAAATCGGCTGATGGTTTTCTGGGCGAAAAATACAATGCAGAAGCGCTGGAAGATTTACTGAAAAGTTACTTTGGCGATTTAAAGTTAAGTCACTTATTAAAGCCATGCATTATACCGGCCTATGATATACAGGAGCGCAAGGCAACATTTTTTGCTCAGCACGACTATGCATTGAAAGGTGATGGCAGCGATTTTTTTGTCAGGGATGTATGCCGGGCCACCTCGGCTGCACCAACCTATTTTTCACCGGCGCTCATTAAATCAGTAAGCGGGGTATCTTATCCCTTTGTTGATGGCGGTGTGTTTGCCAATAATCCTACCCTATGCTCCTATGCAGAGGTTAGGAACGCAGCCGGTAGCCCTGCTGCAAAGGATATGTACATTGTTTCATTAGGCACCGGCGGTACGCATAAATCTTACAGCTATGATCATGCAAAAAACTGGGGTGCCGCAGGCTGGATAGAACCCGTTATTGATATTATGATGGCCGGCGCAGCAGAAATTACGCATTACCAGACCACCCAGATGTTTTCGGCCAACCATAATGAAAATAATTATGTAAGGATACAGCCTGAAAACCTGAGAAACGCCAGCCCGGATATGGATAATGCAACAGCAGAAAATATTCAGAATCTGATAGAGGTTGGCATCAGCACGGCTGAAAACTGTCCGGAGCTTGACCATATTATTGATATGCTGTTAGCGGGGCCAGATCCGGTGGTGTTCAGGAAAGAGAACGCATAAATTGTTTTACCGTAACAGCCTCATTATACAACATAGTTGTGACCATGGCTTGCCGGGGCAAAACTGCCTCATGAAGGCGTTGCAAAGTACGGATGGATCCTGCGATGGCTGGTTACACCAGCCTAAACCAATTTTATAATATTTACTAAAAACAACGCCTGATAACCTGCTGCCCTGGATGAGCAGCCATGTTATCAGGCGTGCCGATATAAGTGATAGCTTTAACTGCCTTAAGCTCATGGATCAATTAAAACATCTACCCTGACATTGATCGGACCATTCCAGTTTACGTATAGTTTGATTATCACGCCGCCATTGTAGGGCGCAACATTGCTGACGCTCATAGAGGCATTTCCGATAAACCGGTTGATGGTCGGATCGGTATTGTATTCGCTGACTGAGGCAAACACACGGGAATTGGCGTTGATAGAGCCATTGCCGCAGTTCAGGTTAACTACCCCGCTCCCCCTCCATGTATAATAGGTTGAGAACGATCCCGCAGAAAGTTTGGGTGCCTGCGAACCGTCCTTATGATCGGTTTCTGCCGGTTTTGCGTTAACTACATCTTCCGGCAAATTGCTGCCGGCATGTACCTTTTCCATAGTTGCTTCCATAATAAAAATTTAAATTTAAGATGTGTAATTGATTTTGTGGCTGTAAATATCCCAGCTCAGCAACGCCTGGTCAATAGCTATCAGTAGCCATTTTAATTCGCTGACAGTCAATTGAGTACATACACAAAAATAGCTACTGATAGCTATTTTCACTGCACGGCATTGTATGCAAATTAGTGCCTGATATAGTAACAACTCACATAGTCTTACAATTATGCTTCAACCACAAAACACTTACAAGTTAGGATGGCTGCCCGATTTGCCCGATCAGCGCGACCTGATGTATTCCGCACCGCATGCAACATTAACTACCCTGCCTCTGGCAGTGGACCTGAGGGCGCAGTGCCCACCCGTTTATGACCAGGGACCCCTGGGCAGCTGCACAGCCAACGGTTTAGGAGCAGCTTATGAATTTACCCTCAAAAAGGATAACAAGCCAGATTTTATGCCATCGCGCCTGTTTATATATTATAATGAACGCGTGCTGATGAATACGGTAAATTCTGACAGCGGCGCGTTTATACGCGATGGTATAAAAACGCTTAACAATACAGGCGTGTGCCACGAAACCACCTGGCCCTATGATGCGCAGAAATTTGCTATAAAACCAACCGCCAAAAGCTACCGGGAAGCGCTGAAATGTGAAATAAAAAGCTACCAGCGCCTGCTGAATACGCTCAACCAGTTAAAGGGGTGCCTGGCAGAGGGATATCCGTTTGTGTTTGGGTTTACCGTGTATGAGAGTTTCATGACACAGGATGTAGCCAAAACAGGTATAATGCCAATGCCGCAGGCCAATGAGAGAACCGAAGGCGGGCACTGTGTAATGTGTGTTGGTTATGATGACAGTAAGAATGCCTTTCTGTGCCGTAATTCGTGGGGAACCGGCTGGGGTATTGCAGGTTATTTTTACATGCCTTACGCTTACATGACCAGTACCACACTTTGTAATGATTTCTGGACCATCAGGTTTTAACGGCATGTACCACGCCTCACATGGCTCATGAACAATATTACGGATGGAAAACCTGAACCTGCGTTTAGGCGAGTCGGCGCGCATTGGCCTGGCCGGTGCGGCTATGGCCGGTTATACCTGGCTGTACCATGTTACCATGGAAGGCGTCATCAGCGTTGAGCAGGAGAAAGCTGATGATAAAACAGGAGCTTTAAGAGCAGGCGAAAGCAAATTAACCTTATTTACCGTTACCGCTCAAGCGGCAGGCAATGTGCAGCTAACCTTTGTATTAAAGCGAAGCTGGGAACAGGGCGTTGCCCCGGTTAGCAGCAAGGAATATACCGTTCATGTTGCCTGAATTCAGGCTGCCCGGTATATGCTGAACTTCATTGGTTTACTGTCAGATCAAATCAAAGGCAATAGCAAATTTAATAAGCTGCGAAAAACTGGTAACCTTGAGTTTTGCTATAATGTTTTTACGGTGGTTGTTTACCGTATGTATGGAAATACATAGGGTGTCGGCTATCTCATAGCTGTTTTTGTCGCGTACAATCAGGGTGATGATTTCCTTTTCCCGCTTTGTCAGGAAGCAGAATTTGTGGTAATGCAGCCGGATGTAAGCATCCTCTCCGCACAGGTTGCTTATTTTTCGCCCGGCATAGCTGATGGTATTTACATCTACAGCCACGTGCATAACCTGCAGATTACCGCCAGTGCCGGCGCCGGTTTGATACAGCCTTGAGGTAGTAAAGTACCATTGATAGCCGAACGAGGGATCCGGCCTTACGCGCTGAAAAAAAGAATGCGACGCGGAGGAGTCGTTCAGCGCAAAGAACCGCATCAGTTCAACCTTCAGGATATTGATTTCTTCGGAAGGGAAAAAGGCTTCAAAATATCTTGAACCCATTTCTTTAAGCTCCTGCACGCTCTTTCTCAGGTAATCGCAGCCGCAGCGGTTCATGTATAGGTTGGTCATGCTGCTTAAATCCTGCACCATTACACTGCCGGGTATATACTCGCCGATGTCCTGAACAGCAATATTTTTACGGGTAATTTTGTTGCCCAACGAAAACAAGGCAGCCTGGCAGTCAATTTTGGCTTCCTTAGCAGTTAAACATTTTACATTCATAACCTAAAAATTAATTATCAGTGTTTTCTGAAATGAAACATTACTCAATAAGTAAAAGAAGGATAGAATTTTTTTAGACGGCAGATGCAGAAGGCGCTGCTTAAGGCATTGTGGGTTATGCAGTTAAGCAGCTTAATATTCGTAAAAGTAGTAAAAACAATTTATCAAATAGTTAAAAAATAATAAATTTTAATATTTTCTGCTGTTGCTTCGGATGGCTGCCGGTATTGCTGCCGCATCAGCAGGGTGGGTAGTTATCAGCTCCAGGCTTTGCGCAAAAAACGCAGCCAGTTACCGTGCATCATGTTCTCTATATCGGCCTGTGAGTAACCGCGCAGGCTCAGCAGGGCAGGCAGTTCCTGTAAATCGGCAATGGTTTCTAAATCGTACGGGCACTGTTCGCGGCCAAAGGCCCCGTCCAGATCCGAACCGATGCCAACGTGGCGCGTGTTGCCGGCCAGCTGGCATATATGGTCAATATGGTTAACGGCGGCTTCCAGATTGCATTGCATAGCAAAGGGATCGGAAACGCCCTTAATCCAACCGGGCACCATCATCCAGGCATCTAAAGCTATACCGATTACAGCCCCCCGCTCTGTCAATGCCTTAATCTGCTCATCGCTGTACTGCCTGTTGTGAGGTACTAATGCCCGGCAGTTGTTGTGGCTGGCCCAAACCGCGCCGTTAAAACAATGCAGTGCATCCCAGAAACTGTCATCACATAAATGCGTGGCATCCAGTATGATGTTTAAGCGTTCCATTTCGCGCAGCAGCTGCCTGCCGGCATCATTTAAGCCGCCGGCTGCATCCGTGCCCTGCGCATACCGGCCGGGACCGTAATGTGCCGGGCCTACTGCCCTCAACCCGTTATGGTAAGCATACTGCAAATGCTCCATACTGATGATGGAGTCGGCCCCTTCCAGGCTCAATATATAACCTACCGGTTTTTCCTCATTAATGCTGTTGCCTTGCCATAGCTGAATATGTTTTTCTAAACTGCCCAGGCTGTTTACCTGCACCATCTCTCCTGCTGCTTCCATAGCCTTATACCAGGCTAACTGCCCCTGCGTTTGCGCCCAGGCCTGCTCGGGCGAATGCCAGCCGGGCAGCGGATTATCAGAGGCTACATAGCGGGCTATCTGTGTGGCAACCACCAGGCCAACGCTGCCATTGCGTAAGGCCGGCAATGATACAGTTGCCCGGCCCCGGTCAGGCTTATCCGTAAGCCCGGTTTCGCGCTCATTGATGGCCGCTACAGGTAAACGCAGATTACGGTTCCACTCCAGGGCGTTCATACTTAAATCGAGATGGGCATCTATAATAAACATGGGCTGCTATATATTAATCTTCCTGTCGCGGGCTATAGTTTCCCATTCACCTGTAAGATGTCCGTTTTCAACGGTTAACACCCGTTCATACAAGGCAACCGTGGGACAAATATGATAAGGAATGCCATACAATACATCGCCAATGCTGAAACCATGCCCCTCGCCTGCCTTAGCTGTTAAATGCTCCTCGCTATGGCCTGTTAATTGCAGGTGCGGAGCATTCAAAAAATGTATGCGTTTTTCCATAACACTCTCTGAGGCAACAGATTTATGCCCCGCATCTAAACATATTGTATCAGCAGAAGGCAGGGAAACCACCCTCGTTATTACCAATGCCGCAGGCAGGAAGGTTTGCTCCTGAAATGCCTGGCCGTAACCCCAGTCCCAATAGATAAAGGTTCCCGGGCTGCACTCCGCTTCTCTATGCCGGGCATGGATCGGAAAAGTTGGCGAGCCGCCGGCCACAATAACAGGTTTCCCTGCTCCATGCTCAATAATCAATTGCTGCAAAGCCTCCACCGGTGCAAACGCGTCATGGCAACGCCGGGTACGGGCGGCAAAATCATGGTCATGAATGTGCCCGTCGTAGGCATGCAGCCCAACCAGCTCAATGCCCGGCATAGCCGAGCAATTAATGTACAATTGCAGAGCAGCATCACCGGGTACAATTCCGGTGCGGTTCATCCCCACATTCAGATCCACGTAAGCAAGTACAACAATGCCGTGTTGTAATGCAGCCCGGGCTATATGATTAGCTGTTTGCTCATTATCAATAAGGCAGGCATATTTAGTGGCGGGGTATTCTTTAATCAATTCAATAAACCGCTGCAATTTCGGCCCGGCCGGCTGGTAGGCCAGCAATACATCCGGCGCCCGGCACAGGCCCAGCATTTCAGCCTCGGCGATGGTAGCGCATTTAAATTTGGTAATACCGGCCTGCATCATCAGCCTAACAGGCTCAGCAGCCTTATGCGTTTTTACATGAATACGCAACCGGCCTGCCTCATCAATCATGCTTATTAGCTGCTCAATGTTATACTTTACCCGTTTAGGGTAAACAACCAGGGCAGGCGTATCCAGCCGGTCAATATCTGTTATGTTATACCATTCGCCGGCCATTGCACACAGTTAAACCAGTTCAAACAGCGCCTCAATTTCAACCGGAATGTTATCAGGCAACGAGCCGAAGCCTACCGCACTGCGCACACCCACGCCATTGTCGGCGCCCCACACCTGTGCAAATAATTCGCTGCAGCCGTTAATAATGTAAGGGTGCTTTTCAAACTCAGGCACACAGTTTACCATGCCCAATACCTTAATCACCCGTTTTACTTTATCAAAGCTGCCCAGATTGGTTTTGATGGTAGATAATATGGTTAACCCAACCTGGCGGGCAGCAAGCTTCCCTGCCTCCTGATCAATGGTATCGCCGATGCGGCCGATAATCAGACTCCGGTCGTTTTGCACAGGGCCGTGACCCGACACATACAGATATTTACCATCAACTAAAAACGGTTTGTAAACACCCAGGGGCGAGGGTGCAGGCGGAAGTGTAAGTCCCGATTCAGCAAATCTCTGGTCGGCAGTTGTCATGGCAGATGTTATTATGCAATATTAATCATATGCCTTTAATATGACGGCTTTTACCGGTACATATTTAACAAAACCCCTTTAAAAAAGAAAGCCCCCTTACACTCGCTGCAGGGGACTTTCAACCTAAACCTTATCACAAAGGTAAACTAAGATGGTTTACCCACTGCAAATGTACAACTTTACCGCGTGTTAGCCTGACACATTGTAATTTGTTACACAACTTTAACATTTACTCGTGTTTGCTGCGGCTGCGGATAATGGTTATCTGCCCGTTCCTGATCATTTTCTGTTCCTGCGGACTCCAGCTTACCCGGCCCCCGAAATCCTGTACCCAGTAATTACTCATCTCGGCCACCCCTACCTCTTTAAAGGCGGGGTTCATCAGGTTTTTACAATGCCCTACGCTGGCAAACCAGCCGTCCATCACCTCATCAATGGTGTGCTGCCCCCAGGCAATATTTTCGCCGATGGTAAAGCCTTTGTATCCGTTAAATACATAACCGCCCTGCACAATACGATCCTCGCTGGTACGGCCATCCTTACTGGTGTGGCTGAAATACTTTTGCCGCGCCATATCGGCGGCGTGGCCCTGGGCAGCATACTCTAAATTATTGTTCCATACCAGGGGCGCTGCGGGCGGCATATAAGTAGTGCCGCAGTTACAGCCCTGCTGCCTCACCTGGTTGATATGCTGTAAAAACTCCTGCCTGAACTGCCGCTCCGAGTGCGGAATGGGCTGTGCCGACGCCAGCCTGGCAACCATTAACAACCCTATGCAGATCCATATTCCTCTATTAATTAACCGCTTCATTTACGCTGCTTCTTTTTTTTATGTATGACTGCATATGCTGCCATACGTTTAACCCCCAATTTTGCATTTAAGTGTACCGCCATTTGTAAAAAACAATAATTGCATACTGATGATATTTTTTTAGTATTGCAGAATTAAATCTATTACACATGTCACCCGATGAAGCCATTTTGAAGCGCCTGCAGGTAATTGTAAAGGACAACGGCGGGCAGCTGGCCCTGGCACAGGCTATTGGCGTTGATCAGGGATTTATCAGTAAGGTAATTAACAAAAAGCAGGAAATCAGCTATTATTTGATCCGCAAGCTATGCTTTCAGCTTAAGTATTCGCCGGAGTGGCTGATATTAGGCAGCGGCGAGAAGAAGATTAACAAACCGGAATCGGCCAAGCTGATTACCGAGATACAAATGCTGCGCACCGAAGTAGATATTTTGCATGCCCGCATGAAGGCCTACGATATGCAGCTGCAGGATTTGTACAATCAGATACATGCACAAAAACAGGCGGTTTAATGCATCTATCCTGCTGCAGGTAATCTGATTTTTGCCGACCTTAGCCGCCCGAACTATGGTTACTTTTTTTGAAGCCGCTATACAGCAGGTTGCTGTGCATCACCTGGGCAATCCCCTGCAGAATGAGTTATACGCACTGGCTGATGAACCGCTGGCGCTTAAGGATGAGCTGATTACCCGGCTGCTGATGCAGTATTTTTTACGCCCCTTTGAAAAAACAAATGAGGTGTACCACCTGATGCACCCCAGCGACGATGTAAAGCTGAACGAAATATTTCATTTTGCAGGGCAGCTGTTTACAGCGCCCGAAAAGTTTATGGAAATATCACAGCAAATGGCTAAGTACCTGTACAGCGTGTCTAATCATCCCAAAATTAAACCAGGCGAATTGTATGTGGTTTACTTCAACCAGGTGCAGCTGGAGGGTGAATTGCTGGATGCCATCGGGCTGTTTAAATCAGAAACCAAGGAAACTTATCTGAAAGTATATCCTGAACGCGGCGGCTTTGGTATGGATTACGAGGAAAACGCCATCAACATCAATAAGCTGGATAAGGGCTGCTTAATTTTTAACACGCAGGCAGAGGATGGCTATAAGGTAGCAGTGATTGACCAGACCAACCGCAGCCAGGAAGCAGCCGCCTACTGGAAGGATGATTTTCTGCAATTGAAGATACGCAATGATAACTTTAACCAAACCAGCAATACGCTCAGCATCTACAAAAACTT
This sequence comes from uncultured Mucilaginibacter sp., assembly GCA_964241965.1. Lineage (GTDB taxonomy): Bacteria > Bacteroidota > Bacteroidia > Sphingobacteriales > Sphingobacteriaceae > Mucilaginibacter. The sequence goes on along the minus strand of CAXTAP010000100.1, from coordinate 2,471 downwards.
TGTAACCCAAAAGCTGGACGATGAGTTTGAAATGAGCAAGGCCGACGAGATTGACCTGCTCAACCGCTCGATGAAATACTTTAAGGAAAAGGAAACCTTTGAGCTGGACGAGTTTGCCGGCGAAGTAATTGGTAACGACAAAGCCATCGAATCCTTTAAAAATTATAAGCAGCAGTATGAGCAGGAATACGAAATGCCGGTACCCGATACCTTCGAAATATCGGGCAATGCTGTTAAGAAGCAGGCCCGCGTTTACAAAAGCGTGTTAAAGCTCGACAAGAATTTTCATATCTATATTCATGGCAACAAGGATCTGATCGAAAAAGGCTTTGATGACGACAAGCACATGAATTATTATAAAGTGTATTTTAAGGAGGAAGAGTAATATTTGTATTGTGTATCTAATAACGTGATTGCGAGGAACCAAGCAATCCCCCTGGTTGCATAATCACCTTGCTTAAAGACATTGCTTCGTTCCTCGCAATGACGTGACTTCGTTATCTTAAGCTTTATTCCTTTAGTTCAAATTCTGTTCAATGGTTGCCCAGCCGCGGGCAGTTGTTAAACCGTTAAGGTAATCATGTTTACTTTTGAGCAGAATATCGATTTCATCGGGCGGAAAATTATAACCCTCATTTTTGTAAATTTCATACTTCAATCCAAACCGGTCAAACATCTCCTGCAAAACAGTAAGATCTTTGTCGCTGTCAATATTTTAGGTTATTGTAGTCATCCATCAAATTTATTAAATTGTTCGGCAATTAGTAACCAGTGCTGTTTACTAAAAACTCAGCACGGCATCGCCGCCCCAGCGCTCTTCAATGCCCAGGCCGAACAGGGCGAAATCATACTTAACCGGGTCGGCCGGGTCAAAGGTGCGCAGGTGTTCAGTAAGTTCAACGGCGGTTTGCCAGTCGGTTTGCCTGCGGTTAATCAGTTTTAATTTGCGGGCTACCCTGTCCACATGTAAATCGCAGGGGCAGATCAGGTCGGCCATACTGATGCGTTTCCAGAGGCCAAAGTCAACCCCGCACTGGTCATCGCGCACCATCCACCGCAAAAACATGTTGAGCCGCTTGCAGGTAGATTTCTGCGCAGGCGATGAGATATGCTTCCGGGTACGATGCGGCGCATCAGGCAGGGAAAAAAAATAATTACGGAAACCATCCAGGGCGGCAGCCACAGGCGAAGCCCCCCGGCCCCCTGAAGGGGGAGTTTCATACTTGTTCATAACTGAATTCGTTGAGCTATCCTCATCCTCCGGTGAGCCGGGCAGCAAAAAGGCATCCTCCAGGCTTGCATAGCGTTCATAGTGCTGCCTGAAAAAGGCAATAAAGTACAGGGTGTCCACATCGTTAAAGGTGCGATGCTTAAAGTGCAGCAGCTTTTTCAGGTCGGGCTCCTCATGGTTGATGATGAAATCGTGAGGTGCGCCATCCATCAGGGTAATCAGTTCCCGGCATTTTTTAATAATGGTAACCCGCTGCCCCCAGGCTAATATGGCAGCCCAGAAACCCATAATCTCCACATCCTGCTTTTTACTGAACTGATGCGGTATCACAATGGGGTCATTCTCAATAAACTCCGGGCGGTTGTACTGATCAACCTTCGTGTCAAGAAAGGCCTGCAGGTTGCTTATCATCAAATGATTACTGTTATTTTATTTCCGGCAAAAGCAAAATCCCCTTTGCCAAATGGTAAAGGGGATTTTTTTGTAAATCAGTTTGGCCGGCAGGCATATCGTCCGTCAGGAACGGCGTTTACTCGCCTTCGGTTACTTTGCTGCCATCCTCTTCGGGGCTGTGGCTGCCGTAATCGGGCTTGCCCTCGTCGTCCTCAGGCTTGTAGTCGGCCTGGCCATCCTCGCTTTGGTTATTTTCGCCCGCTATGCCGGTGCCTTTGGTTTCCAGTTCCCCATCTACCTGTGCATTCCGGTTCGAGTTGCCGTCGTTATCGGCTGTACCGCCCTGGTATTGTTCATTGGCGTTGCTGCCGGCGCTATGGTCGCCGCCCTGGCTGGGGTCAACGCCGCCCACCTTTTGCTGTTCGGGCGCTTCGCGGTAACCCGGTACATCTTCCTCCTTGCCCATGTTGGGGTCGGGCTCGCCTTCCTGTGCAGTAGGCTTAAAGTTCTGGTTGTCCGGATGTTCTTCTAATGGTTCAGTGCGTTTAAAATAATCGTTGTCATACCCGGCATTGCGCGATGGGTTAGCCGGGTCATCGCCGGAACGAACTACATTATCCTGCCCGAAGCTCTGGCCGCCCATACCGTGGCTTTCGTATTGCTTCCTGTCGGGATTTTTATCTTCGCTGTCGCCGAATAAGTAAGAGCGCTTTAAATCTTTCTCATCAAGGTTATCGTCATCATCTACCTTGTGGGCTGTAGCCGGAGGGTTGGCAGTTTGCTCAGTATGGTGAGGATAATCTTTGGTTGGTTCATCATCGTAAGGTACCATAGGAATTTAGTTTTT
>CAXTAP010000099.1:0-12001 GCA_964241965.1 uncultured Mucilaginibacter sp. | reverse complement strand
TGGTTTCCTTTACCGGCTTGCCCACCTGCCGCAACTGCTGGTCGCCGTTGTAATCATTGTTTTGCAGGTACTGCGCCACATTGTTTTCATATACTTTAATAATGCTTACATCCACTGCCTTCAGGTTCACCGCATCAAAAGGCAGCGTTAGCCGGCCGGAGTCGGGCAGGATGACGCCCTTACCGGGGATGGTTACCTCGGGCAGGCGATTTTCAAAAAATACATTGGCCGCATACGGGCCGCCTGTTTTTTTGCCCGTGATATCTTTAATGCCGCCCAGTATATTCATCGGGAAATCGCCCTGCAGGCGGTCGGGGGCATAAACTTTCACCAGGCTGCCCTCAATGGTATAGGCAGGGTCGGGTATTTTGGTAATGCTGATTAAACCGTTCAGTTCCTGCCCCACCTGCACCGGGTTGGAAAACTGCACTTCGATATACTGATCCTGGTCCTGCGCCGCCCGAACGCCGATCACTTTGAAATCACCCTGCGCCGGTATGTCCAGCTGCTGATGATCGGCCTTGCTAACCCCCAGCGGCGTACCGTCCCAATTCACGGTAAGTACGGCAGCTTTGGTTTGGGGCTTGGCAATATGATCGATGGTAAAGCGGTGTAAATGGGCCTCCGTATTATGCTGCCAGTTTAGGGTTGTACCCGGCGCATAGCTCACCGAAATCAACTTTTCAATTTTGCCGATGTCTTCCTTGTCCGCCGCACGCACAATTCCCGTCAGTTTCATCTGGTCTAATGAAGTGCGGGTAGCGCTTTGCAAACCCTCCAGGGTAACGGTAAAATCCGGCTTGATGGTTTGAAACCAGAATTTTAGCTGTTTCAGCTCATCAGGCACCGAAGTGATTTTGCCTAAATTAAATTCGGCCTCATAAAATTTATCGGGCTGCAGGTCCTGGTCGGGTTTAAACTCAATGGTTTGCGCATCCACCCAGTAGGCTTTGCCTTTTATGGCCGGCGAAAAATCAAACAGCGCAGCCTCCACCGGTTCGTTTTGGGCGTGGGCGGTTTGCACTTCGCCGGCCAGTTTGATGCGTATGGTACTGCCCTTGGAAATAATGCCTGAAGTATATGACTCCACATACTTGCTAAAGGCCGGATTGACTTTAGGCTTGTGATGCGACCGGAGGAGTAAGCAAACACCAATAAGGATAACCACCGAAGCGGCAGCAACAGCAATGACAGGCTTTCGCGAAGAAAACCGGGCGAAGGGTGAGGGCATAGGAGATTGAAAAGGTTGGTATAAATATACACGATTGGTATACAAATACCATCAGCACAAAAAAATATTGCCTGTTGCATTGCCGGAACCTGTCTGCTTATAATGCTCTGTGCCTGATTTGGAATTACCGCGTGAGTTGCCCACCTTTACACTACCCATTTATACCTCTTTTATACCGATGAATTTTTTATTGCAAAATTGGATGAAATGCCTGTTGCTGTGCATTGTATTACCTTTACTGATTACCGCCTGTAAAAAGGGTAGTAGCGTTGCCCGGCAAAACACCACACCTGCCACTACCGGGGGAGGTACAATTTCCACCGGAACTACCGGCTATAAACTGGTGTGGGCCGACGAATTTGACAGCACTGCCGTAAATACCGGCAAATGGAATTTTGAAACCGGCAACCTTAACTTAAACGATGAAAAGGAAGCCTATGAGAAAGCCAATGCCACCGTAAGCAATGGTAACCTAATAATTACTGCCCGGCAGCAAAGTATGGATGGGCAGCCTTATACTTCGGCACGGTTAAATACCCAAAATAAGTTTTCGGTGCAGTACGGCCGCATTGAGGCCCGTATTAAAATGCCGCCGGGCGCCGGTTTGTGGCCTGCCTTTTGGATGCTGGGCGCTAATATCAATACCGTAAGCTGGCCCCAATGCGGCGAAATTGATATTATGGAGCACGTAAATGCCGACAGCCTTATTTATGGTACCATGCATTGGTATAACAACGGGCATGCACAGTATGGATTGAGCACCAACAGCACCCCTTCACAATATCATGTGTATGCCGTAGAATGGGATAGCAGCAGTATCCGCTGGTATGTGGACAGCACTTTGTACATGACGGGAGACATCAGCAACAATATCAATAACACCGGCGCTTTTAACACTGGTCCGTTCTTTATTATTTTGAATATGGCCGTAGCCGGCAGTTTTCCAGGTCAAACGGTGGATCTTTCCAGGTTACCGGCCAATATGTATGTGGATTATGTGCGGGTGTATAAAGCTTCATAAAGATTTATAGCCGCTATACATTTTAATATAACATCAACTTTACATCTGCCCTTGCCATATCCGGCGGCAAAACCCTAACTTTGCCCTGCAAAAATTTTTAACCCTATGAGTTTCAGAACTGAACATGATACCATGGGCGAGGTACAAGTGCCTGCCGACAAATACTGGGGCGCACAAACCGAGCGCTCACGCAACAACTTCCGCATCGGCCCGCCGGCTTCTATGCCGCACGAAATTATTGAGGCCTTTGCTTACCTAAAAAAAGCCGCCGCTTATACCAATACCGACTTAGGCGTACTGCCTGCCGAAAAGCGCGACCTGATTGCCCAAGTATGCGACGAAATTCTGGCCGGTAAGCTGAACAGTGAATTTCCGCTGGTCATCTGGCAAACCGGTTCGGGCACCCAAAGCAATATGAACGTGAATGAGGTAGTTTCCAACCGCGCGCATGTATTGCAGGGCAACCCGCTGGGCGAAGGCAAGCCCTTCATCCACCCGAATGATGACGTGAATAAATCACAATCGTCTAACGATACTTACCCTACCGCAATGCACATTGCCGCTTATAAAGTGGTAACTGAATGCACTATACCGGGGGTAGAAAAGCTGCGTGATGCGCTGAAAGCAAAATCCGAAGCATTTATGAACGTGGTAAAAATCGGCCGTACCCACCTGATGGATGCTACGCCGCTTACCCTGGGCCAGGAATTTTCGGGCTATGTATCACAACTGGATCATGGCTTAAAAGCCCTGCGCAATACTCTGGACCATTTAAGCGAACTGGCTTTGGGCGGCACAGCCGTAGGTACCGGCATTAACACCCCAAAGGGTTATGATGTAAAGGTAGCCGAATACATCGCCCAATTTACAGGTTTGCCTTTCCGTACTGCCGAAAACAAATTTGAAGCACTGGCGGCACATGATGCTATGGTAGAAAGCCATGGTGCACTGAAGCAAATTGCTGTTTCATTAATGAAAATTGCCAATGATATCCGTATGCTGGCTTCGGGTCCGCGTTCAGGCATCGGCGAAATCCATATTCCGGATAATGAGCCGGGTTCATCCATTATGCCGGGCAAGGTCAATCCTACCCAAAATGAAGCCGTTACCATGGTAGCTGCCCAGGTAATGGGTAATGACGTAGCCATTGGCATTGGCGGCGCTAATGGGCATTATGAGCTGAATGTGTTTAAGCCGGTAATGGCCGCTAACTTCCTGCAGTCGGCCCGCCTGATTGGTGATGCCTGCGTATCCTTTACCGACCATTGCGCGGTAGGTATTGAACCTAATTACGAAGGCATTAAAAAGCACCTGGAAAACTCCCTGATGCTGGTAACCGCCCTTAACCCGCATATCGGTTATGAAAATGCTGCCAAAATTGCCAAAACTGCCCTGAAAGAAGGCACATCCTTACGTGAAGCGGCCATTGGTTTAGGCTTGCTTACCACTGAGCAGTTTGACCAATGGGTACGCCCCGAAGACATGATTGGCAGTTTGAAGTAACCTCTCCCAACCCTCCCCTTTGGGGAGGGTCGATATCATGTTTAATAAAAAGATATTCAGCATACAAAACTTTTGCTCCCCCTTTGTTGGGTTGGGGTGCTTTTTTTTATTGCTCCTTGCCTCCTGCTCTTCTAATCCACCGGTACAAACGGCCGGCGAAAATTATTTGCAGGGCGAGTGGCAGCAGGACTCGGTAGCCGGGCAGCACCAGCTGCTTACCTATTCGCTGTACCGATTTAAATTTACCTGCGACTCATTTTATGTGCAGCAGCAAACCTATAGCAAGGTAAATTACGGCGCTGATACCTGTATGAACCGCGGCCACTGGACCGAATATATGAAAGGCAATTATGAACAGCGGAACGATACCCTGCGGCTAAACGGCTTTTTTTGTGATGCCCGTAACAAGTTAAAAAACGAAGGCGGCTGTTTTCGTTCAGGGGTGTATGAAGATCACTTTAAGGTGAGCCATCCCAGGGATTCATTGTTGCAATTGGTGAGTACCAATGATATTGTGCCTTTGCATCTGCGTTTGATTAAAAAACTGAGTTGTCATCCTCAACATCTATAACCCATGAAATTTAAATTTTTAAAAGCTGTAGCCTTAAGCGCTGCCTTATTTTACGCTCCGCTGCAAACCATGGCCTGGGGCACCGAAGGTCACCGCGTGGCCGGCCAAATTGCCTCGGCATATCTTACCCCTAAAGCCCGTGCCGCAGTGCAGGCCATTCTGGGCCATGAAACCATTGCGCTGGCCAGCACCTGGGCCGATTTTATCAAATCTGACCCGAACTACAGCTATCTTTCTTCCTGGCATTATGTGGATTTGGATAAACCCTATACACAGTCAGAACTGCAATCTTTTTTACAGGAAGATAAAAATGTGGATGCTTATACCAAACTGCAGTTCTTAATCGGCGAGTTAAAAAAGAAAGATATATCCAAAGCAAACAAGCTGCTGTACCTGCGCATGCTGATCCATATTGTGGAAGATGTTCATCAACCTATGCACGTAGCTCATACGGCAGATAAAGGCGGTAATGATGTAAAAGTGCAATGGGGCAATAACCCTACGCCTACCAACCTGCACTCTATTTGGGACACGCAATTGATTGAAAGCCAAGAACTGAGTTACACTGAATATACCGCCGCAATTAACTTTACCACCCCTGCCGAACGCGCGGAGTGGCAAAAAGCGCCCATCAGCCAATGGCTGTATGAGTCGAGCCAGTTGGCTGCCAAGATTTATGCAGGCATAAAACCCGAGGAGCCGGTTAAGCCGTATCAGTATGTATTCAACAATATCGCTACTGTAAACCAGCAATTGCTTAAGGCCGGCGTCCGCCTGGCAGGCGTATTGAACAGCATATTTGGTTAAAAAGCAGATAAAGGGATATACAGATGTGCAAACCCGTTAATCATTTAAAGTTATGAACATCCTTATGGTTTGCCTCGGCAATATCTGCCGTTCGCCTTTGGCCGAAGGCATTTTGCAGCATATGGCTGATGAACAGGGCCTCAATTGGCAGGTGGACTCGGCCGGTACCGGCGACTGGCACATCGGCAAAGGCCCTGACCGGCGCTCGGTACGTACGGCCCGGCAGCACGGTATTGATATCAGTCACCAAATTTGCCGCCAGTTTAATGTCAATGATTTTGCAAAGTTCGATATCATCTTCGCTATGGACCACAATAACCTGCACGATATCCGCTCAATGGCCCGCACTGAGGAAGACAGGCAAAAAGTGAAGCTATTGCTTAATGACAAAGACGTACCCGATCCTTATTGGGACGACAGTCAGTTTGAAACCGTTTTTGAATTGATTGAAGGGGGATGTAAAGATGCGATTAAAGCAATACGTAATTAGTGCTCTGAAATTTAAGTGACTATTTTCCGATCAGGATTTACAGGATTTGAAATTAACAGAATAATCTTTTATCATTCAGACGAGCATCCTGCTTATCTTACAATCTTGTAAATCCTGATTCAGAAATAAATAATGCTCCCCTATGCTTCCGAAGTATCAGAAGCAACCTGCGAACCACTCCAGGTTTTAAGCGTTTTTAGCAGGTCATCCATTTTAATTGGCTTAGCCAGATAATCATCCATTCCTGCACTGATGCATTCTTCACGGTCGCCGGTAAGGGTATTGGCCGTGAGGGCAATAATAGCCGGCTGCTTTACAGACAGGCTACGTATAATAATAGTGGCCTCCAAGCCGTCCATAACAGGCATTTGCATGTCCATCAACACTATGTCGTAGTTTTTAGCTTTTACGGCATCTACCGTTTCCTGACCGTCTTCAGCCAAATCAGCAGCGTAGCCCAGCTTTTTCAGAATTTGAATGATTACTTTCTGGTTGATTTTATTATCCTCGGCTACCAAAATGCTCAACGGATGCTGCTGGGCAAAGGTAGAAGGCATATTTTCAATTACGGTGCGCAGGTTAGCAGGCACTTTACTTTTTTGCTGCAGGCTTTCAAACACGTGCCGGTAAAGCGCATCGTGCTTAATGGGCTTGGTAAGTATGCAGGTAAATAACTTGCCCAAATGCGCCTTTTGCTCATCACCTACCGAGCTTAGTAAAACGATGGGCACATAGGGCTGTAAATCCTTTATTTTACGGGCAAGGGTAATACCGTCCATGTTCGGCATATGAGCATCGGTTATCACCAAATCAAAAGTTGTTGCGCTGGTAAGCAGATCCATGGCCTCTTCGCCGGATGAAGCCATTACCGGCTTTAAATTCCAGCTTTTCAGCTGCAGGTCAAGAATAACACGGTTGGTATGGTTATCATCTACCACCAGTACCAGTTTACCGGCGTGGTCGGCAGCCGATGACGGCGCGTCGGGCACCGGTTGTACAGCGCCTCTTCTGGCCTTGATGGTAAAACTGAATACGGAGCCCACCTGCGGCGTACTGCTCACCTGCATATCGCCGCCCATTAATTGTACCAGCTTTTGCGAAATGACCAGCCCCAGCCCCGTACCGCCATATTTGCGGGTGGTTGATGAATCTACCTGACTAAAGGCTTTAAACAGCTTTTCGCGCTTGGTTGCCGGAATCCCTATACCTGTATCGTGTACCTCGATGCTGATGGTAGCCATGCCGCCCGGGCTGGTATCTAACGTACGTATCTTAACAATTACTTCGCCTTTGGCGGTAAATTTAACAGCATTGCCCACCAGGTTGGTTAATACCTGCTGCAGGCGGCCTTTATCGCCAATGAGGTGGAGCGGCGTACCCGGTTGCACGTAATAGGCCAGTTCAATACCGGTTTGTGCAATTTTTCGGGCAAAAATATCCAGCACCTCTTCTATACTGTTGCGCAGGTTAAATTCAAGCTCCTCCAGTTCCATGTTGCCGGCTTCGATTTTTGAAAAATCGAGCACATTATTAATCACTCCCAACAGGTTTTCGCCGCAGGTGTTAATGGTATCAGTAAACATGCGCTGCTGTTCTGTAAGCGGCGTTTCGGCCAGCAGGGCCGACATGCCGATCACCCCGTTCATGGGCGTACGAATTTCATGGCTCATGGTAGCCAGAAAGATGCTTTTGGCCTGATTGGCCTTTTCGGCATCCTTACGGGCAGCGTCCAGTTCCTGATTTTTATCAATCAGCTCATAATTTAACTGCTGTAAAGTTTGGGTGTGAGCCAGCCGCTCCTCCTGCAGTTCAGCTTCCTTTTGCATCTTGGCCACTTTAAGCGTATGGCTGATCAGCTTTTTGCCGTAACTGTTCAGTTGATATGCCCATAAACCACTGATAAAGAAAATAACAGCGGTAAGCGCCATGTGAATAATAAACGCCTGCAAATCAAAATAAGTAAGTTGGGTAAAATACACCTCCTGAACACCCTGGTTTTGCAGGTAACCGAACAGGGCATGGTGTATACCGATTACCAGTAGTAATGGAATCTGCAGTTTCCATTTTTGGTAAGTAATCAGCATGGCGCTGGCAATAAAAGCAAAAAAGTGCATCTCAAACATGCCATGCATCTCATACAAAAACTGCTCAAAAAACAAACCCAAAACTACGCTGAGCACATACTGATACAAATCCGAATCGGGCAGTAAACGCTTTACTGAATAATAAGCCGTAAGGCAAATCAGGCTGATGCTTAAAGTAATCAGCCAGGTATCATAAAAAGTAGCAAAGATGAGGCCCAGCACAAAATAACCGGCCAGAAAATAATTGGTAAACAAATCCGAACGCTTTTTAATAGCGTTGCGCATCTGTGCTTTTTGTGATAGATAATCGGTATGCAGGTTGTCGGCTAACATAACTTTTTATTGGAAGTGATTGGGCAGGCTGCACCCATAGGCTGTAGTGGCATAGGCGCCGAAAAACACCTTAGGCTTATGCTGCAATAAACCATCAAGCGCCAGCCGGGCATATTCAGTGCGCGGGTTGGTGCAATAGCGGCTGCTGTTGTAGTTACCACGATAGTAAAGCTGATGATCGGCTTTCAGTATCGCTGCCTGTGGCGTTGAGTAAACACCGCAGGCATAAGCCAGCGCCGGGTTAACCACCACGGGTACCTGTAAATTAAATCTGTCTTTTACTTGCTGAGGGGTATAGTACTTGTCGGTCATTAAAACCACTGCAAAATTAACCGTGCCGTTATACCGGCCGATTAAGGTTTTCAGGTGCTGCACGTTGAACCGTGAGCAGGGGCAGTCGGGATTAAAGAAATGCAGCAGTACGGGTTTCCCGTTATTAAAATTAAGCACTTCATCCAACCGGATAACCGCACCATTTTTTACCGGGTGGTAATGAGCAGGAACAGGTGTAGGTAAGCTGTAAACATATTGATTATACCATAAAATAAGCGCAACACCGCATAATAATATGGCCAGCCATACATAAACCAGTATTTTTTTCACAATAGTAATTAATGAGGTAAAAACAAGTAGGCCACCGCTATTTCACCCTATTGGCAGCAGCTTACACTGTAACTTAACCGTGACATACCGTTTTTTATGGCATTTGGTTTTCTACAGCATAGCAAATATATAATTTTTCGTATTTATTGTTGATTATCAGTTGCTTATTTTTTATAAATTCCTCTTAAATCTGCCTGTTTTTTTCAAATCAGCAGTTAAACACATTTTAAAGTTTTGGTTAATTTGTACCTTTATATGCGGCTGTTTCGTAAAATATACATGCAGTTGCCCCTGGATTGCTATTGTTATGAATAAACTATTATTGGCATGTGTGGTAAGTATAGTTTTAATGCCCGGTATAGCTGCAAGCCGTACCCGTATGCAGGCACCTGTATCAAAACCTCAAAACACTGGCCTTTCCCCTGAAATAGAGCACTATAATCAATTGATTAGTCGTTACCGGTATGATAAACCGGACTCTGCCGTGTTTTTGGTGTATAAAGGCTTAGACTATGCCAATACACATCAGGACAAGCAGGGGAAAGCCCTGATGCTGAATCAGTTGGGCATGATTAACGATAACCGGGGCAAATACGAGGAAGCCCGGAACAATTATATGGAAGCCCTGAGCATTTACCGCTCACTTAACCAGGGCAAGGGAATTGCTGCCGAAATTATACGCCTGGGTGTGGTAGAGATGCGCAAAGGCAGCTACAGTAAAGCGGTGGATTACTTTTTGCAGGCGCTGAAAGTAAGCGAAGGCATACACAATGCCAAAGGCATTATGGAAGCTAACATTACCCTGGGTGAGGCTTACCTGGGGCAGCACAAATACCCGCAGTCTTTACAATACCTTAAAACTGCCGAAAACATTGAGGATACGATTCCTTTTTCCAACCTTTCCCTGAATTTATATAATGATTTTGGCACGCTTTATACCGCCACCAATGATCTGGCTGATGCCAAGGCCTATTTAAATATCGGCATCAGCAAAAGCAATGCCCCCCAGTACCAGGGCTTAAACATTACCCTAACCAATAACCTGGCCTTGGTTTATGCCAAAGAAGGCAACCTGAAAACCTGCATCGGCTTACAAAAAACAGCCCTGCGTAAGGCAAAAACCATTAATAACTATTTAAGAGAATTGCAAACCCTTACCGGGCTGGCCAACTCATATCAAACCATAAATACCGACACCAGCCTGAGTTACCTGCTCAGAGCCAAGGCTCTGGCTCAAAGCAAAAAAGCCCACAAACAGGTAATTGAATCATTGCAGCAAATTGCTGATGTTTATACCAAAAAGGGCAACTACAAGGCTGCCCTGGATGCCCGCAATGAACAATACGCACTGGCCGACAAATATTTTTATAAAGAAATGTCGAAGCAGGTAGCCAGTTTGCAGGCCAGTTACGAGCTCAGCAAATCGCGGGTAAAAGTGGAGCAGCTAAGCCTGGCAAACAGCCGGCAGGTATTTGAACGCCGCATTATTCTGGCCATCGCCCTGAGTGCTGTAGGCATTATGCTGATTACCGCCTGGTTTTATTACCGTACCCGGAACCTGAATAAATTGCTCAGCGGTGCTAACCGGAAACTCGATGAGTCCAATCAAATTAAAGACCGGCTGCTGTCTATTTTGGGGCATGATTTGCGTACGCCTTTTATTTCGGTGATTAACCTGCTCAGTTTTATTGATGATGAAGACCTGCCGCCCGAAAGCCGGCAGGAACTGCTGGCCCAGCTTAACCTTACCGCCAGCGCTTCGCTGGAAACGCTGGACAGCCTATTGAAATGGGGCGAGATGCAGATTAAAGGCATTCGCCTTAACCAGAGCGAGTTTGCCGTAAAGCCCGTTGCCGACCGCATACTGAATATGCTGCAGGGAGCCGCCGCCTATAAATCTATTGAACTGGTGAGCCTGCTCGGCGCCGATTTAAAAATTTATGCCGACAGTAACCACTTTGAATTTATTATGCGCAACCTGATATCCAACGCTATTAAGTTTACCAGCACCGGTGGCAAGGTAACCATTAAAGCTGCGGTACACCCGGTTACCGCCATTACCACCCTGACCGTAGAAGACAGCGGCGTTGGCATGACGCCCGAAAAGCTGCAAAATATTTTTAACCCCAATAATATAAGTACCAACGGCACCAATAATGAAAAGGGTACCAGCCTTGGCCTGCTGATGTGCCGTGAGTTTATGAAAATTAACCAGGGGCATATTTATGCCGAAAGCGAGTATGGCAAAGGCTCGCGGTTTAACATTGAGTTTAAAAATGCCTCAGTTGCTAATAGCCGCGCCCACCGTAAATTCAGGTTTAAATTATTCAGGCCGGCGCATATTTGAGGCAGTGGTGCAAGCGCTGTTAAACCTGCATCGCCCGGGTTAAAACTGCTGCCTGGCATCACAAGAAATAATATCGCATTATTCACCCATTTCTGCTTAGTTTGAGCCTCAAAAATTTATTATTTTGCCCACCCTTAATTAATACCAAGCATGAAGCTGTTTTTTTCTATTGCTCTTTTATTTGCAGCCGTTACCGGCTTTGCACAAACTAAAACCATATTTTACTACAAATACAACGGAACTAAAGTAGCCAATGCCGATAGTGCCGATTTTATCCGTGTAGTTACGCCGCCCGACTCGGCTTCTACCCTTTTTAACGTAGCCGACTTTTATACCAGTGGCGGCGTGCACAAGCTTTTAGGTAAATCAACTACGATTGACCCCATTACATTAGACGGCCAATGCGCCAGCTTTTACCTGAACGGCAGGCGGCAGGCGGTGGTTGAATACAGCAATGGTACCGTATTAGGCACCAGTTATTTATATTATCCCAACGGAAAACTGCACGCTATATTAAACTACGATACCCTGACCACTAAAAACTATGATGCCAACTTCAGGGTACTGAGCTGCAGCGACTCTGCCGGCAAACCGACAGTTACCGACGGGAACGGGCATTTTGTAGATTATAACCTGGCAACCGGTGCTTTAAGCGAAGAAGGCAATGTAAAAAACGGAAGGCCGGACGGCGAATGGCATGGCAGCTACCCGGCAGATAAAGTAACTTATACCGACATCTATCGCGATGGTCAGTTTATTTCAGGTTATTGTGTATTAGCAAACGGTACTAAGTATACTTACCTGCACAAAGTTCAAAGCCCTCAATACCCGGGCGGCGATGCGGCATTTACTGCCTACCTTAAAAAGAAGGTGCATTACCAGCAGCCGGCAGGTAAGCCGGGCACCAAAAAGAAATCGGTACTGATGACTTTTTTAGTGACCCGGCAGGGCAAGCCCATGTATGTGCGGCTATTAGGCAGCTACAACATTACTGTTGATAAAGCGCTGATT
>CAXTAP010000098.1:0-12032 GCA_964241965.1 uncultured Mucilaginibacter sp. | reverse complement strand
TGGTAAAGCCGGAAAATAAGGCAACCTTAACCAAAATTTTAACCTACCATGTAGTTGCCGGCCGTTTGAGCGCTGCCGAGCTGATGGCGCAGGTTAAGGCCGGCGATGGCAAGGCTACGTTAACCACTGTGCAGGGCGGCACCTTAACCGTAATGGGCAAGGGTAAAAAACTGTACCTGGTTGATGAAAAAGGCGGCAAATCAGCCATTACCATTGCCGATGTGTTTCAAAGCAATGGCGTAATCCACGTAGTGGATACTGTGCTGATGCCTAATTAAGCCCTGATTAGCATTTTTATATAAGTTGAGGCCCGGCTGCAATAAAGCGCCGGGCTTTTTTGCAGGCAAAAAATTAACCCCCGGCCCCATTAGGGTTAGTAGGTGTTTTTAATTAATTTTGCATGTTAATTAATTATGAACATGGGCTTGATTCTTTCGCAGATTGACAGGGTTGATCATATTACCAGGGAAGATTTTATCGGCAATTACCTCAACCCGCGCAAACCGCTGGTGATCCGCAAGGCTACCGAAACCTGGCCCGCCCTGCAAAAATGGACTTTCGAGTATTTGAAGGAGGCCGTGGGCGACCAGGTAGTGCCCTTATACGACAGCTCTAAGGCCGACCCCTCCAAGCCCATCAACGCCTCGGCTGCGGAGATGAAGTTTGCCGATTATATTGACCTGATACAAAAGGGCCCGACCGACCTGCGCATCTTCTTATTTGACCCCATTAAGCATGCGCCCAGGCTGCTGGACGATTATCGCTCGCCTACCGACCTGATGGGCGGCTTTCTGGATAAGTACCCCAACATGTTTTTCGGCGGCGCCGGCTCGGTTACCTTTCTGCATTATGATATTGACCTGGCGCATATTTTTCATACCCATTTTAACGGCCGCAAGCATGTAATGCTGTTTGATTATAAGTGGAAGGAACGCCTGTACGGCATCCCGTTTGCTACCTATGCGCTGGAGGATTATGACATTGAAAACCCGGATTTCAGCAAGTACCCGGCGCTTAACGGCATTGAGGGGCAGGAAACCATACTGGATCACGGGGATACGCTGTTTATGCCCACCGGCTACTGGCACTGGATGAAGTACCTGGACGGCTCGTTTTCCATTTCGCTGCGCGCCTGGGATAAATCATGGGCCATTAAGGCCAAAAGCCTGTATAACCTGACCATACAGCGCAACTTTGACAACTTTATGAAGCGCCGGTACAAAAACCGCTACATGGACTGGAAGGAGGAACTGGCCGTTAAAAGGGCCAATGCAGCGCTGGCAGCGCATTTGCCGAAGTAACAGGATAAAAATGCTTGAAACAGGACCTGCCACAGGTAATTTTGTTTATTTTTTAGCTTTTTCTGCTATCTGTTGATTTATTTTTTCGAGATTACCACACATAGAGGCAGCATTAATATTATGGGTTTGAGTAGCTATTTCACAGCCTTTGCCATAAGCCGCCTGAGCTGAGTTTAACTGGCCATTCAATTTATAGGCATCTCCCAGGCTATCCCAGGCATTTGCTGAACGTGGATACTTTTCAGTATTTAATTTAAATATAGGTATGGCCTCAAGTTTTTTTTCAGAGAATAATAAACTATATCCCAAATTATTAATATCTGTTTCAGGGATGGGAATGGCATAATCATACTGCTGCGATAATGCCAGATAATGTTTGGTCATTGCTGCAAGGGTAGTTATGCCTTCGCCCGGCGGCCACCCTTGGTAAAGCCACTTAAAACCTGCATAAAAACTTTTTAAAGGAGAAGAATTGTGATTTTCATCAGAAATGAAAAAATATTGCGAGTGCAATGAATCGGGTGTGCGGTGCTTTAACAATTCAAGAACAGCTTGAGTTTTATCTTGCAGCTCTTTAGAATCGCCTTTACAAAGACTGATGAAGAGAAACCGGTTGTGATAGATAGGCTGCTGCAATGCTTTCTGGACACGCCCTACTACTGCCCCTTTATCCCACCACATAGAGGGACTGGCCGCAAAGTAGGCATTGAATAATAGCGGATGGGTAATAAAGGCATTAACCACAAACAAACCGGATAGGGAGGTTCCTGCCAAGACACTGAACGGCTGCGTACGGTAGTGCGATTGGATGTAAGGTTTGAGCTCATCTTTAAGGAAGCTTAGAAAAAGGGCTGACCCGCCGCCACCCGGAAAGTCTTTATCCGGCACTGCCGGATGCGGTGTCATATCGCGGGCCCGGTCGGTATTAATAACGCCGACAACGATTGCCTTCGGTATTTCCCCAAGCAAAGAAAGAAATCCGGTTGTGCTTCCGGTATGAAGCCAATGTGTTTCTGCATCCATCAGATAAACAACAGGGTAAGCTGCAACAGATTCTTTATATCCTTCAGGAAGATAAATAAGAACAGTTCGATTCTCTTTAAGTACAGCAGATTGAATATTAAAGGACTCGCCCACATTAATCGGATTGAGTTGCTGGGCAGAAATCTTTAAAACAAAGGTGCTAAGCACTAATATCAGTACACACTTCATAAATTCTCCGGATAAGATGTGATCAAATATATAAATATGCGGGCATCTGCGGATATTATCACTATCCGCAAACTTATGGTAAAAGTTTTATTTTCACGCTCATTTACAACGAGCGTGGCCTCTGTCGGCGTTTGCAACGCCCGTTTCTAGAAACACACAAGCGGAGAGGCGTTGCAAACGCCAAACAGAATTAAGCACGTGTTGCAAACGCGCGCAAGTTGAGACCTTAGCCTCGCACGAACCCAGGTAAACTTTTGCCGCCCAGGCAGAGGGTGCCTCATGCCTGAGCCCGCAGGTGTTCACGTTCACGGAGGCGTGAACACCCGTGAACGTTCATGAACGTTCATGAACACTGACAGGATTTTGGCAATTCATTGTAAATGAACGATTTAATCAAATGGCTTTAAGCTGTGTAACCTGACATGATTACGCATAAGCAGTTATTTTGGCAGAATATGCTGAGTTGTGAACATGGGATTTGGTTGGTTATCAAATGATCTTGCACTGTTAAAATAATGATGTGATTACATCTTAGTGCATGATTAATGCAGAGTGAAATAAGCTGCTTTTCGAGCTTGAAGGAAATATCCAGACCAGTAGATGGTTGTGTAACACGCCATGTTTAGGCTGAAACAAGTGCATTTATTTGTCTATCTTTAAATTCTAACATGTATAGCTGTATGAGCTTTACGCATCCTCATTTAGTTATTGTAGGTGCTGGCATCGTAGGCAGCAGCCTGGCTTACCATCTGGCGCGGCAGAATGCACGTGTTACATTGCTTGATAAAGCGCCCGGCTTGGCTGGCAACGTAACTGAACAATCATTTGCCTGGATCACGGCCGGGTATGATATACCGGAAGCCTACTTTAACCTGCGGCAACAGGCCGTTGCCGATTGGCATAGACTGGAAAATGAGTTAAAAGGTCGGCTCAGCGTCAACTGGTCGGGTGCCTTAACCTGGCATACGCGCTTGGAGGAAACTGAACAAATTGCGAGCCGGCTTATCAACGCCGGAATTATGGCACGCCTTATTGACCGGCAGGAAATATACCTGCTCGAACCCAATTTAAAAACTGCACCTGCCCACGCCTTGTTTTTGGAGCAGGAAGGCACGATTGATCCTGCGCTGACTGCAGCATTATTAATTGAGGCCGCCCGCGAAGCAGGCGCCGATGTTCAGCCAGGTAATGAAGTATTATCATTGACCACTAACGGAACACGTGTTACAGGAGTAATTACCTCAACTGGTATTATAAGTGCTGATATTGTTGTTTTAGCAGCGGGAACCGGCACGGCTGCCCTATGCCGGTCACTGGGTTTAATTCTGCCAATTGATATATCGCCGGCCATTTTGATGAAGTTTTATACCAGCCACCAGTTTGTAAATCATATTGTTTCCAATCCGCTTATGGAAATACGCGCTGCTTCAACTGCACTGACTCTGGCCGCAGAGGATTATATAGATGAATCAATAGAAAACAATCCGCAGGCCATAGCGCAACGCACACTCGAAAAAATTAAAATCCATTGGCAGGTTACCGGGCAAATTAAACTTGCAGGAGTAATAACAGGCCAGCGGCCCATACCCCAGGATGGCCTGCCTATCATCGGGCAAACAGAGGATATCAACGGCCTGTATTTAGCGGTTATGCATACCGGCGTAACGCTTGCTGCCCTGGCAGGCAGACTTGCTGCTGCCGAGTTGCTGAACGGACAGGACGATACCACTTTAGTGCCTTACAGGCCCGGAAGGTTTAGTGAATCTTAATTAAAATATGAGGCCTAAATGCTGTAGCTATTGCATGTCATCGCTCCTAAATAATTTCCTGCTGGCACAAGCTTGAAGGTCGTGATCTTACTGAATAACAATTTGTAACTATTAAACTGCAATCCCTGCCACTCACCATATAGCATCCGGTTTATTTATGCAATGCTGCCTCTCAGGCGGAATCATGAGCTGTAAGTTCGCGCCAGCCGGGTGTTTCAGCTGCTTCGCGTAAAACACCTGAAACATGTTGCGGCTACTTGTCCGCCTGCGCCCGGCCATACCTGTTTCGGGAGCAGATAACTTCCGGCAGCGGGCAGCCCTTTGCTGCTCTCCTCCGCTGGCGCGAGCGTGCCGCTCGTGACCCCACCAGACAATGGTTTATACATACATGCACACTGCACTCCTGTTACTTGCTTTTAAGCATTTAAGCTAATAATTTATTTTTTATCTTTCAGGCGGGGTCACGATCTGCAAGTTCGCGCCAGCTGATTAACTGTAAATTAACACATCATCAAAAATCAGGGTTCCACACTGCGTATCACCTTGCAGGGGTTACCTGCGGCCACCACATTGGCCGGTATACTTTTATTTACCAGGCTGCCTGCGCCAATGGTGGTATTATCGCCAATGGTAACACCGGGGCAAATGGTGGCGCCGGCGCCAATCCATACATTATTGCCGATGGTAACGGGCGCGGCCAGCTCGGGCCCCTTAATGCGCTCGGATGCCTGCACCGGGTGATACGCCGTTAGTATCTGCACGTTGGTAGCCAGCGCCACATTATCGCCAAAGGTAACATAGGCGCAATCGAGTATTACGCAGTTAAAGTTGATGAACAGATTTTCGCCTGCAAAAATATGGCAGCCGTAATCGCAGTAAAAGGGTCCCTGAATATCAATGGTAGCCGGGCATTTGCCCAACAGCTGCTTTAGCAAACCAGTCCGCCCGGCGGTATCATCATACCCCAGCTGATTGTAGGCCGCAAATAATTGCCGTGCCCTGAGGCGCATGGCGGTCAGCATATCATCGGCAGCTATGTACAGCTCGCCGGCCAGCATCTTTTCAAGTTCTGTCTTCATGAGGCTTACAGGTCAATGTTCGGGTCAAATGGCTTATGTTATAATGATATTACTGATTATTGATAATGAAGATATTACACGCTTTTAACAGTTTATACTTAAAAGGATCATCGGGCTAAATTACCCGGCACAGCAAGCCCTTCAGGTATTCCCCCTCCGGGAATGACGACCGCACCGGGTGATCCTCGGGCTGGCAGAACTGGTAAATAAACTGTACCTGCTTGCCGGCATCCAGCGCGGCCCAGGCCAGCACCTGCTTAAAGGAGTCCATACCCATTGCCCCGGAGCACGAGAAGGTGGCCAGCAGCCCGCCGCTGCTGAGCAGCTGCATGGCAATACGGTTCAAATCCTTATAGGCCCGCGAGGCCCTGTCGAGCGCTGAGCGGGAGGGCGCATACTTGGGCGGGTCGAGCACAATGAGGTCAAACACCTCGCCTTCCTCCTTAAACCGCCGCAGCTGCCTGTTCACATCCGATTGTATGGCCACATGCCGGCCCGCATCCAGCCTGTTCAGCTCCATATTCTTCTTCAGGGTTTCAATAGCCAGCGCCGAACTATCCACACTGGTTACCTGTGCGGCGCCTGCCTGCAGGCAGTTCAGGGTAAAGCCGCCGGTGTAGCTAAAGCAATCCAATACCTTTTTACCTGCGGCATGGGCCGCCACAATGCTGCGGTTATCGCGCTGGTCACAGTAAAAGCCGGATTTTTGCCCTTCGGCGATGTTAATGCCATAAGTAATCCCGTTCTCCTGCACCTCTGCCAAATCGGGCGGCGGGCTGCCGGCCAGCACCTCATTAACCGTATCAAGCCCCTCGTGCGCCCTTGAGGAGGCATCGCTTTTATCAAACACACCTTCAGGCTGCAGCAGGCGCTGCAATTCATCAATAATGACGGCTTTATGGTTCTCTATACCGGCAGTGAGTATCTGCAGCGACAGGTAATCACCGTACTTATCGGCAATCAGCCCCGGCAGGTAATCGGCCTCGCTGAAGATAAGCCGGCAGGTGTTGGTAACGCCTTCCTGCAAAACAGACCCGCGGCTGGCAACAGCGGCAGCTACCCTGGCCCTGAACCAGGCCTCATTAACGGTAACATCTTCCTGCCACTCCAGCAGGCGCACGGCCACGCGCGATGCCTGATTGTAAAAGCCGTAGGCCAGAAACTTACCCTGCGCATCTGCCAGGCGGATAACCTCGCCGCTGGCCGGCTTGCCCTTTATTTTTTCCACAGCGCCCGAAAACACCCAGGGATGCCGCTGCAGCACTGCCTTTTCCTTGCCTTTCTTCAGGATGACTTCTACCATGCGGCAAAGGTAGTAAATAAGCCCGAGGGTGCTGAGGCAAGCCACGTAACAGCCCAATTATTCAAACAGCCGCAGCTGCCATTCGGCCTGCCCTTTTACCCTGATGACCGGTTCGTTAAAGTTCGACAGCGAGATGCCCAGCAGGCGCACTTTATCGTCTTCACGGAAGGCAGCCTGCATCAGCTGATAAGCTGCCTCCTGAATATCCTCCGGTTTGTAAATACCTGCGGCAAAGGATTGGCTGCGGGTAATCTGCCTGAAATCGCTGTACTTGATTTTCAGCGTGAGTGTGCGGCCCTTTAGCTCATACCGCTGCAGCCGTTCGGCAACGGTTTGGGTCAGGGTATGCAGTTCAGCCTGCATTTCCTTCAGGGTGGTTAAATCATAGGCAAAGGTATCTTCGGCCCCCATTGATTTGGTTTCGCGGTGAGGCTGCACCTCGCGGTTATCAATGCCGCGCACAATGTGATAGTAAAAGCGCCCTGCCTTGCCGAAGTGCTGTATGAGCTGCTGCTCGGTAAGCTGCTTTAAATCGGCGCCGGTGTGCAGGCCCATCTTCTTCATTTTTTCGGCGGTTACCTTACCTACGCCGAAGAATTTTTCTACCGGCAGCTGCTCCATAAATTTTTCAATGGATGACGGCCCGATAAATTTCAGCCCGTCGGGCTTGTTGATATCCGAAGCAATTTTGGCCACAAATTTATTGACCGATACGCCTGCCGATGCCGTAAGCTGCAGCTCATCAAAAATAGCCTGCTTAATTTGTTTGGCTATCTCCATGGCGGAGCCAATACCCTGCTTGTCTTCGGTAACATCCAGGTAAGCCTCATCCAGCGAGAGCGGCTCAATTAAGTCCGTATAACGGCCAAATATTTCGCGGATATGTTTGGAAACCTCCTTGTAAACCGAAAAGCGCGGCCTTACAAACAGCGCATGAGGGCACAGATGCAAAGCCTTTTTAGATGACATAGCCGAGCGGATGCCAAACTTACGCGCCTCATAGCTGGCCGTGGCCACCACCCCGCCCCGGCCTTGGGGCAGGCCGCCCACCACCAGCGGTTTACCCCGGTATTCGGGGTAGTCGCGCTGCTCCACCGATGCATAGAAGGCATCCATATCAATGTGGATGATTTTGCGGTAGAGGATGGGTGTTTGCGTAGCGTTATGCACTGATACAAAGTTAACAAATGCTTTACTGATTGCCGATGATGAGCGCAGCTGAGAAGCTCCCCTTTGTGTTCTGCTGATACAATTTTCATCAAAAACATATTGAAAAGTATCCTTCTACCGGATATATTTTAGCACGCCTTCCCTATCTTTGCCACCATGCAAACCATTAGCTGGGCCGAATTTGAACAAGTGGAGCTATGCGCCGGAACAATTCTGCAGGCGCTTGATTTTCCGGAGGCCCGCAAACCGGCTTACAAGCTGCAGGTTGATTTTGGCAGGCATGGCATCCGCTGGTCGAGCGCACAGATTACCCGGCACTATACCAGGGAGGAGCTGCCGGGCCGGCAGATCATCGGTGTCATCAATTTTCCGAAGAAGCAGATTGCCAACTTTATGTCGGAATTTCTGGTAACGGGCTTTGCGGATGAACAGGGAGAAATTGTGCTGGCATCTATCGACAAGCCGGTACCTGACGGAAGCAAATTGATTTAATGAGATATGTAACTTTTGGCGATGACGAGCCTGCCATTTCGCCGGATGATTTTTTTATGGCCGAGGCCCTGCGCGAGGCCAGGCTGGCGCTGGCGGAAGATGAAATCCCCATCGGGGCCATTGTGGTATGCCAGGGTAAAATTATTGGCCGGGGGCACAACTTAACCGAGCGCCTTAATGATGTATCGGCACATGCCGAGATGCAGGCCTTTACCGCCGCCGCTAACTATATGGGCGGCAAATATTTAAAAGATTGTACTTTGTATGTTACCCTGGAGCCTTGCGTAATGTGTGCGGGCGCCTCCTACTGGTTTCAGGTGGGGCGCATTGTTTTCGGGGCTTATGATACCCGCATGGGCTTCGGGCGCTTAAACCAGCAGGTAACTCACCCCAAGACGGTGATAACCGGCGGAATAAGGGAAAATGAGTGCGGACAGCTGATTAAAGAATTTTTCAAGCAAAAACGCCTTAAAAGTTAACATTAAACTGAACAATTATCAGTAAGCTGACTTTATATTTGCACTACTACTTTGTTTTAACCTTTAAATATAGTTGTTATGGCATTTACCTTACCGGCGTTACCGTATGCTACCGACGCCCTTGAACCACACATTGACAAAATGACCATGGAGATTCATCATGGCAAGCATCACCAGGCTTATGTTACTAACCTGAACAAAGCACTGGAGGGCAAACCCGAAGCCAGTGAAAGCATTGAGCAGATTGTAACTAATATCTCCAAATACCCGCCTGCGGTGCGCAATAATGGCGGCGGCCATTATAACCATACGCTGTTCTGGACGCTGCTTTCGCCAAACGGCGGCGGTGAGCCTTCAGGCGCTTTGGCGCAAGCCATTAACAGCAGCTTTGGTTCATTTGCAGAATTGAAAACCAAGATGAGCGATGCCGGAGCCACCCGTTTCGGCTCCGGCTGGGCATGGCTGGTAGTTACTCCTGATAAAAAGCTGGCGGTAACCTCAACACCTAACCAGGACAACCCTTTAATGGACCTGCCTGAAATAACCGTTAAAGGCCATCCGATATTAGGTATTGATGTTTGGGAACATGCTTACTACCTGAAATATCAGAACCGCCGCCCTGATTATCTGGCAGCCATCTGGAATGTAATTAACTGGAATCATGTTAATGAGCTTTACACTAAGGCTATTGCCTGATTAATATTGATCTTATTTATAATAAAGCGGTAAGTTGACAACTTACCGCTTTTTTTACGCCCTGCCGGTAATTGTTTTTTACTGGTACATAACCCGTGCGCTTAATTGCAACACCATTTTACCCGGAACTTGTTAACCCAACAAAATAACCAGACTTTTATGAAAGCAGTAGTACTGACAGGCCAGGATCAGCCTTTAACTTTACAGGATGCGGAGAAACCGGTTTTGGCGGCAGGCGAGGTTTTGGTGCAGATTAAGGCTGCCGCGTTAAACCGCCGTGACTACTGGATTACCATTGGCCAGTATGCCGGTATTAAATATCCAACCATTTTAGGGTCAGACGGGGCCGGCATTGTGGCGGAGGCCGCTGATGATGCCGGTAAAGTGTGGCTGAACCAGGAGGTCATCATCAATCCCGGTCATGACTGGGGGGAGCACCCGGAATATCAGGCAAAGGAATTCAAGATTTTAGGCTTGCCGGAAAATGGCACCTTAGCCGAGTATGTAAAAGTAAAAACCGAATATCTGGCCGGGAAACCTGCCCATTTAACCTGGGAGCAGGCCGCCGCTATTCCGCTGGCGGGCTTAACCGCTTACCGGGCGCTGTTTACCAAAGGCCGTGCCAGGCGGGGCGACAAGGTGCTTATTGTGGGCGTAGGCGCAGGTACAGGCAGCTTTAGCCTGCAATGGGCTGTGGCTGCCGGCTGTCAGGTGTTTGTAACCTCCGGCTCGCCCGAAAAGATAGAAAGGGCCCGGCAAATGGGCGCCGCGGCAGGTGTGAGCTACAAAGCGCAGGATTGGGCTGAGCAACTGAAGCAGATGGCGGGCGGCTTTGATATAATTATTGACAGCGCCCTGGGCCCCGATTTTGCCAGACTGCCCGATTTATGCAACCCCGGCGCCCGCATTGTATTTTTTGGCGGCACGGCCGGCAACATCCCTGAACTGAACGGAAGGCAGATTTTTTGGAAACAACTGCAGCTTATGGGCACTACCATGGGTACGCCCGATGAATTTAAGGCCATGCTGCAGTTTGTAAACGAACACAAAATTGTACCTGTGGTGGATGAAGTATTCCCGATGGCGCAGGCACAGCAGGCGATTGATAAAATGGGCGATTCAGCACAATTCGGCAAATTGGTGCTGGTTAATTAAGCAGTATGATTTCATTATAAATGCTCCGGAAACTGATAGAGCAGCTACTTCATAAAGCAAAGGAGGAAGTTGTCCACTTGCGCAAACGGTCATCAGAGCCGCTGATTTTCAAAATCAGGCATTCCTGATAATCCGTACAATAAAATTTGATTGCATTGTATCAGTTCTTCTTTTCACTTATAATAACCCTGCGCTTAACGCTGCCGGCCGGCGGCCCCTGCGCCCGGCGGGCAACTACATGTTTTACTTTGGCACTTTTGGGCTTTTTGCGCTTGCCGAGCCATATAAGCAGCCCGGTAACCGGTAGGCTGGCAGCAATAAGGCTCACCATAAAGGCTATTATTTTACCCGGCAAGCCGAGTATCTGCCCTACATGAATATCATAATTCATATCGTTGAGCTTTAAACCGGCGCTTTTCTTAGCATAGGGAAGCGTTTGCAGTAACCGGCCGGTGTATTTGTCGAAATAATAATAATCACTGTGCCCATAGTGTAATGACTGATGATAGGCCGTAACGCTCACCGTACCTGCAGGGCCGGCATTATCACCAATTAAAAACATGGCCGCATCAGGCGATTGCTGCTGTGCAACAATGAGAGCTTTATCTATTACCGGCTGTGCAGCGATTACTGTTTTATTTAACGAGTCGGATTTTGGATATGCTTTTTCCTGCGGAAAGCTTTTACCGCCGTTAGCCGCCAGGTACATCCCGCTGCGCGCCCAGTCAAAGGCGATAGCCAGCCCGGTAACAGCCAGTACCAGCGCAACAGCACAGGCATAAAAACCAAGCACATTGTGCAAATCATAATTAACCCGCCGCCAGCGGCCGTTCCATTTAATGGTAAAGCTGCGCTTCCGGTCTGCTTTTCGCCTGGGCCACCATAGCACCATACCGGTAATCAGCAATATAACAAACATGATAACCGATATACCTACCACCAGCTGCCCTATTCTGGCAGGCAGCAGCAGGTACAGGTGTATAAATTCAACAATGGTAAAAAAATTAGTGGCCGGATCTTCTGTATGCAGTATTTTATTAGTGTAGGGGTTGATATAAACATACTGCAATTTGCCGCCGGGCAAACCGGCCAGCACCACGGCCGGGCGGTTTTTGCCATAATAGTAAATATACCCGGCCGTAGCTTCCGGATAAGCGCGCAGCGCAGTTTGCTTAAGCGCCGATGGCAGAACATAAGGCCTATGCTGCATTTCAACATGCCGCCAGCTGTACAGGGCATCCTGTATTTCATCCTGAAAGCAAAACAGGCAGCCGGTGATGCTCACTATAAACACCACCAACCCGGATATAAAACCGAGCCAGCGATGCACAAACAGAAAGGCTTTTTTTATGTTCAAATTTTTAAAATTTATAGGC
>CAXTAP010000097.1:0-12222 GCA_964241965.1 uncultured Mucilaginibacter sp. | reverse complement strand
AACAGGCCAAAGTCGCTCAAGGCAATGCATACCGGCGCATAAATGTGCAGCCTGAGTTTTGCAGCAGTTATGGTTTGAGGCAGGCGCAGCAGGCGGCAGGCGCCTACCGATGTTGCCCTGGCTATCAGGGTCCATTTACCATTCAGTGAAGCTTCAACATTGACCGAATCAATGCGTTGCCCCAGTTTTATGTTTTCGCGCAGGCGTATTACATTAAATATTTTGTTGCCGTGCAGGCTGATGAAAAGTTTGGGGCGGGTAATGGCATCATCCGTTGCCCAGTAAGAGTACCGGTCGGCATCGGTCAGCTTTGCAGTGCCAAACTTCGGGCTGCTGCTGCGTACATTGCTTGCAGTAAACGTAGCGCCCTTAGCTAAATTTACCGCAAAGGTTTGATGAACGAGCCCGCCAAACTGCTTGAGTATGCTGATGTCCCCGGCGGTAAGCCGCCCGGTCTGATCGGGCGACAGGCCCAGATCAAGGCAGGCGCCCCGACCCACGCTTTTATAATACAGATCAAGCAGCTGGTAGGGAGTTTTTGATTGCCCGTCCTGCGCAGGGTGGTAAAACCATCCCGGCCTGAGCGGCACATCGCACTCTGCCGGCATCCAGAATTTGCCATTGCGTGTGCCTTCAGTACCCTCTTCGGAAATTACATAGCCGTTGGCCGGTTCCTTACCGGCATCGGGCGCACGGGGAGTGTAAGTGGCCCAACAGGTTTCACCGGCATGGCCTTCTTCGTTGCCCACCCAGCGTACATCAGGGCCAGCATCACCAAATATGGCCGCTTCCGGCTGCATGGCGCGGGTTATACCCCAGGTAACGGGCCAGCCATAGTAGGATGAACGGTCAATCTTCCGCACCTCACGGGCGCCGCCATAGTAGCCATCGCCCCCGTTAGCCCCATCGTGCCACGATATGAATAAGCTGCCGTAATTCTGATAAAGTTCTTTCAATTGTTTGCGGTACACTTCCGTCACATATTCCGGCCTGCCGTATAGGGCGCTGTTCCTGTCCCAGGGCGAGCAATATATACCCATTTTCATCTTCAGTTTTCTGCTGGCCTGCTGATATTCTTTCACTAAATCGCCATGCCCGTTTTGATACGGACTCCGGCTGATATTGTGCGCCGTGGTAGCGGTAGGCCAGAGGCAAAAACCATCGTGGTGCTTGGCAACAATGATCACTCCCCGAAGACCGCCGGCCTTTGCGGCACTCAGAATCTGTTCGGCGCTGAAGCGTGACGGATTAAAAATGGCCGGCTCTTCGTCGCCATAGCCCCACTCTTTGTCAGTGTAGGTAGCCATGCTGAAATGTATAATGCCATACAATTCCGTTTCCTGCCATTGAAGCTGCCGCTGTGAGGGCAGCGGGCCATAGGGCTTGGGCGCAGGCTGTGCTGTAACGCTTATGCTGCTGAGCAAAAATGCGGCAATAACCAGATATTTCATGATAATTAACTCAGGCTGCTATTTTAAGGAATTAAATACAGCAAAATACAAATGTTTTGCTGTATTTAATGAGCATACAGAGGAGTTTTTAATGAATGCTGAATTTGCTATGCGTAATAATTGACCAGATGTATTCAGCGCATGGCTGAGTTATGATTTTTGTTCAGCTTTTATTTTAAACAAAACATTTAAGGGGTTAAACTATTCGCTGATATTTGTATCAAGCCTGATTTAATTATGAAACTGATACGTTACGGACAAGCCGGCCGCGAGAAACCTGCGGTGATTATTGGGGATAAGTACTATGATGTATCATCATTTTTTGCTGATTATAATGAATCCTTTTTTGAGAACAAAGGCTTGCAGCGGCTGGGCGAACACTTAGAAGCTGATCGCCACCAGTTACCGCCGGTTAATAAAGAAGTGCGGTTAGGCAGCCCCATAGCACGGCCATCAAAAATTGTATGTATCGGGCTTAACTATGCCGATCATGCGCAGGAAATCAATGCCACGCTTCCGGCTGAGCCGGTTATTTTCCTGAAAAGCACCACGGCGCTTGCCGGGCCAAATGATGCCATCATCATCCCGAAAAATGCCGAGAAGACGGATTGGGAGGTGGAACTGGCAGTAGTGATAGGTAAAAAGGCATCTTATGTTAGTGAAGAGGATGCACCCGGTTACATTGCAGGGTACACACTGCACAACGATGTATCGGAAAGGGCATTCCAGATGGAGCGCAACGGCACCTGGGACAAGGGTAAGGGCTGTGATACCTTTGCGCCGCTCGGCCCCTTTTTCATTACGCCGGATGAGCTTGGCGATGTAAACAATCTCCGCCTGTGGCTTACTGTAAACGGCAGGCAAATGCAGCATGGCAATACGGCCGACCTGATTTTCAAGATACCGTTTCTCATCTCTTACATCAGCCAGTTCATGACGCTGCTGCCCGGCGATGTAATATCAACAGGTACGCCGGCTGGTGTGGGCCTGGGCTTTAAGCCTCCGGTTTACTTAAAGCCCGGCGATGTAGTTGAATCGGGCATTGATGGTTTGGGTACCGCCCGGCAGGATGTAAAGGCTTATGCCGAAGGCAGAACATCAGCTTGATGACAAGCCTCGAAAAATGCTGTACTGTGTGCCGCAAACAAGAGCAGGGTAATAGCGTACCTGAAGATTATTCATAGTTTTGATGCTGCGCCAGCGCCTTTTCGCCGGGTACAAATTTTGAATCTAAACCTTCAACCTGCGCTTTGTAAGCCTGGGGTAAAAGCAAACCTCTGGCCGCCCGCTGCAGCTTAAAAGTACGGCTCATTTTATAAACAAACAAAATGGGTGTTAACAGCCTGCCGCGCCCTAAGCCCAGCATCTGGTTTACCTGCGGCGGTACTAAAGCGGCTTGTACCTGCCGCAACAGCCAGTAGCGCAGCGGGCCCAGATGTTTTCTGTATTGCAAATACAAATCCTTTGTAAGGGGGCTGTAGCTGAAGTTTTGAACCAGGTGCTCCGTACGCATGGCTTGCCAGGCAGCGTAATCAGCAGGCAGGCCGGTAATGTGCATACGCTTGCCCATACGAGAAAACACTTCAAAAATTTCTTCCTTTTCAATCGCTGTTAACTCACGTTCCAGCAACTCAAACGCCCGTACGGAATAATCAATCAGCATAAACAGTACATCGCGGTAAGCCCATTCAGGTATCTTTGCGTTACGGCTGTTTTCTACTGCGCTGTGGATGGCTGTAATCTGGTCGATCGCCTGGTGGGCTGCGTCCGTTTCCGAAAACACGATTTTACGGGCATAGGTAACTGTAGAAAACAGGCGGCCTATCGGGTCGGCGGGGATGCGGCCGGTAAAGTACAACCAATCCACCGCCTTATTCAGGGCAAACTCAGCGGCCGATCCCGCAAAAATAAAAATTATGGTATCTGCCTTGCTCCATATCTCTCTGACGATTGAACCTTTTTTTACAAAATATTCCATGTGTTTTACTGTAAGATAGATACCGTTCAGTGCTGCTCTGATCCGGCCATTTGTACAGAATTATACTTTCGGCGTATTGCCTCAGCAACCAATATGAGCAACGTGCCCAGTGTATAAGCCAGCATATCTGTCCACGAAAAAAAGGTGCCCATCAGTACACGGGCCATTTTGGATTTTTCCCAGCCCAGCCGGTTGATAATATGTACATATTGCGAAAATTCAACAGCGTAGGCAAACAGCAGCACACCAATGGCCGTAATTGTTACCGGAGTGCTTAGAAAACTCTTTACAAAGCAGTAAATCAAAATAACTACCAAGAAATCGCCGCCGTAAGGGCGTATCAGGGCATCATGCAGGTAAGCAGCGATCAATCCTTCAGTGATCAGCAGCAATACCATCATTATAAAATATCCCGGATGAAATTTAAGCTTTATAGTAATCTAAGTCTTTTTTAAAATGCAAGATAAACAGCCGGACGAAAATATTATCGGCTTGCTGCCTTACAAACAGTCATATTTGGCACACAACAAAAAAGGCGACCTTATCAAGCCGCCTTTTTATATTGTTTTACCTGTGGCACAAATGTATTATGCCTCGCGGGCAGTATCTGCCACCTCTTCTTCGCGGAACAGCTTGGCGCTGAAGAAATCGTTGTTCATGCGACCGATGTTTACCAGCGTAATTTCCTTGGGGCACTCGGCTTCGCAGGCACCGGTGTTGGTGCAATTACCAAAGCCCTCGGCATCCATTTGAGCCACCATGGTTTGTACCCGGCGGTAACGCTCGGGCTGCCCTTGCGGCAACAAGGCCATTTGCGAAATTTTAGCCGATACAAACAGCATAGCTGAGGCATTTTTACAGGCAGCCACACAGGCGCCGCAGCCAATACAGGTAGCTGAGTTAAAGGCCTCATCGGCTATCACCTTCGGAATGGCAATTTCATTGGCATCGGGTACGCCGCCGGTATTTACTGATACGTAACCGCCCGATTGCTGAATACGGTCAAAGGCGGAACGGTCGGTCCCCAAATCCTTAATGACCGGGAAGGCCTTTGCCCTCCAGGGCTCAATGGTAATGGTTTGCCCATCGTAAAAGCTCCGCATGTGCAGCTGGCAGGTAGTAATAGCACGTTTCGGTCCGTGGGGCCGGCCATTGATATACAGGGAGCAGCTGCCGCAGATGCCCTCGCGGCAATCATGGTCAAAATATATGGGTTCATCCTTGCTTTGGGTGAGACTTTCGTTCACCACATCCAGCATTTCGAGGAATGACATATCAGGCGAAATGTTTTCCGCCTTGTAAGTAACAAACCTGCCAGCAGTCTGTGCATTTTTCTGACGCCAAACCTTCAGCGTCAAATTCATTAATCCGTTTGCGTTACTCATATCGTGAATTGTAAGTAGTGAACTGTGAGTAGCGGATTGCAAGTAAGAATGTTAATTATAACTCACAATTCATTATTCACAACTCACCAAATTATTTATAGCTTCTTTGCGTTAAATGAACATTCTCGTAAACCAGTTCTTCTTTGTTCAGTTTTTCAGGCTGATTTTCGCCCTGGAATTCCCAGGCCGCTACAAAGGTGAAATTTTCATCATCACGCAGGGCCTCGCCTTCGGGGGTTTGTGACTCTACCCGGAAGTGGCCTCCGCATGATTCACGGCGCATCAGTGCATCTTCAATCATCAGGGCGCCCAGCTCAATAAAGTCGGCCACACGCCCGGCCTTTTCAAGGGAAGCGTTGATTTCTTCGTTTTCGCCTGCTACAATGGCATTCTTCCAGAAATCCTCTTTCAACTCCTGAATCAGTCCCCTGGCCTTAGTCAGTCCTTCCTCGCTGCGCGACATGCCGCAGTACTCCCACATGATGTGGCCCAGTTCGCGGTGATACTCGGTTACGGTTTTAGTGCCTTTTAAGGATAGCAGCTTCTTCAGCTGCGCCTCAGCCTGCTGTTTAGTCTCGGCAAAGGCCGGGTGCTTATCATTGACCGGGGCAGGGCCAATGGTGGCCAGGTAATTGCCCAGAGTATAAGGGATTACAAAGTAGCCGTCGGCCAGTCCCTGCATCAGGGCTGAAGCGCCCAGGCGGTTAGCACCATGATCGGAAAAATTGGATTCGCCCAGGGAATATAAGCCTGGTATGGTGGTGCTCAGGTTATAATCTACCCACAGGCCGCCCATGGTATAATGTACGGCCGGATAAATGCGCATCGGCATCTGGTAAGGGTCTTCGTCGGTAATCTGATAATACATATCAAACAGGTTACCATATTTAGCGCTCACGGTATCATGGCCCAAACGCTGGATTGCCTCTGCAAAATCTAAGAACACGGCTACGCCCGAACCGCCAACACCCTTGCCTTCATCTACCATTTCCTTGGCATTGCGCGAAGCTACGTCGCGCGGTACCAGGTTACCGAAGGAGGGATATTTACGTTCCAGAAAGTAATCTCGTTCTTCCTCCTTGATATCGCTTACCTTGATTTCGCCCTTGCGCAGCCTGGCTGCTGTTTCTTTGGTTTTAGGCGCCCAAACCCGGCCATCATTACGTAACGACTCCGACATCAGCGTTAATTTGGACTGGTGCGTGCCGGTTACCGGAATACAGGTTGGGTGAATCTGCGTAAAGCAGGGATTAGCAAAGAACGCGCCCCGCTTGTGCGCCCGCCATGCCGCCGTTACATTGGAGCCGGCCGCATTGGTTGATAAATAAAATACGTTGCTGTAACCGCCGGTACACAGTAATACCGCATGGGCGGCATGGGTTTTGATTTCGCCGGTTTTTAAGTTACGGGTTACAATGCCCCTGGCATGGCCGTCAACCACCACCAGATCGAGCATTTCGGTGCGGGTGTACATCTTTACCTTGCCCTCGTGGATCTGCCGGTTAAGGGCAGAGTATGCACCCAGCAGCAGTTGCTGCCCGGTTTGCCCGCGGGCATAGAATGTGCGCGATACCTGGGTGCCCCCGAAAGAGCGGGTATCCAGCAGGCCGCCGTATTCGCGGGCAAAGGGTACGCCCTGTGCCACGCACTGGTCAATAATATGCACTGATTCTTCTGCCAGGCGGTAAACGTTGGCTTCGCGGGCGCGGTAATCGCCCCCCTTGATGGTATCGTAAAACAGGCGGTAAACACTGTCGCCGTCATTACGGTAATTCTTGGCGGCATTAATACCGCCCTGCGCCGCAATGGAGTGTGCCCGGCGCGGGCTGTCCTGATAGCAGAAGGAGGTTACATTATAACCCAGCTCGGCCAGTGATGCCGCCGCCGAGGCGCCGGCCAGCCCTGTACCTACCACAATAACATCGTACTTACGCTTATTGGACGGGTTAACCAGCTTTAAGTTAAATTTATGCTTGCTCCATTTTTCGGCTAATGGGCCTTCGGGAATTTTAGCATCTAAATTCATGTGGATAGTATTTTGATAAGCGTTTTACAGCGCCTTGTTTGGACTAATAATATAATAAAAAACCGGCATGGCCGCAAAACCCAGCGGAATGATAACGGCAAACACCCAAGTACCGATAAAGTAAATGATGCCTTTGTATTTACGGTGTATCCAGCCCAGGGTGTGAAACGAGCTTTGAAAGCCATGCAGCAGGTGAAATGATAAAACGCCCATAGCAATTACATAAAATGCTACGTACCACAGGTGGCTGAAGCTTTTGGCAACGCGGGCGTTCAGATCCTTAACGCGCACCACCTCAAAGTTGCCCTCGGTAGATACCGATTTTTCAAAATCGGGCGAGGTGGGCTTAAAATCCTTAGCTGTGGTTTTGCCGCTCGATAAATCAGTGCGGTACTCCTTGAAGCCGAATTTTTTATCGTTATGGTAACCATACCAGAAATCGCCCATGTGGATAACGATGAACAGGAACAGAACAGAACCTAAAA
The DNA here is from genome assembly GCA_964241965.1 of uncultured Mucilaginibacter sp. Classification (GTDB taxonomy): domain Bacteria; phylum Bacteroidota; class Bacteroidia; order Sphingobacteriales; family Sphingobacteriaceae; genus Mucilaginibacter. The sequence goes on along the minus strand of CAXTAP010000097.1, from coordinate 4,897 downwards.
GCCCCATGTTTTTTGATGAGAACGACACCGGCGATTGAGTGTGCACTGCATAGCTGATGGGCCTTGATTTGCGGTTGATGGTAGTTAAAATGATAGCATATACCGTGTGTATAAGGATGGAGGCATACAGCAGATAGGATATTACCTCAATGGGAGGAAAATGGGTTAAAAAATTAGCATACACATTAAAGCCGTAACCATCATCGTGGTTGAACAATTGGAGGTTACCGCCCAGGTGCACAATCAAAAAGATACACAGAAACAAGCCTGTTAAAGCCATGATCAGCTTTTTTCCTAATGATGAGTTAAAGGTTTGTTTTATTTCACTCATTATAAATAGATTTATTACGCAAAAATATTTAATATAACCCAAAAGCCGAGGTGGTAGCTATCGTTATTGAATGGTTATTAGCTATTTAGAAACGTTCTAAAAATTTATGCATTTTGATATTGACAAATTACAGCGTATTTTTAGCGTTACGGCACATTGCATATCTGCCCGTTGCTTTTGAGCGTTGCCCGATGAGGAAGGTAAAAGCGATGATGATGCTTTTGAACCCGGTAAACTTTATCTATACATGAAATACTTTTCGCTTTTATTGATTGCAGGCTTCATGCCGGCCTGCACTTCCAGCCATATTGATTTCAGCGGGCATGCCGCCGGGTTAAAGGACGGGGTTTTTATGGTAAAAAACGGCAGGGACGATTTGTGGAGCGAAAAGATTGCCAACGGCAGCTTCCATGCCGCCGGCGAGCTGGAAGCGCCCGGCTATTACCATATTGCATTTATGGATAATGCCAATACCAAAGTAAGGCGCGACCCTTTTGAGGTGTACCTGGAGCCGGGAAAATATACCATAGAAACCGAAGCGGCAAACATTGATAAATACCCGAAAATTACCAGCAGCTCTAAAACGCAGCAGGACCTATCAGCCTTTTACACCGCCTATGATGAAACCGTAGGCGCTACTGAAACGCTGATTGCGCAATTGAATGCGGCGCTCAACAGCAAGAAGGCACACACCGAAGCAGCTTACACCAACCTGATGGCCCGGCTGTATGAGGCTAACCGGCGAAAGGAAAAGGCCACGCTCGAAGCCTTCCAGACCTTTATGCGCGAGCACCCTCAAAGCGCCATTGCAGCCCACCTGATGGATAAGCTGGATTATGAGAGCGACCCCGCGCCCTACTATGCCATCTATCAGAAAATGAGCCCGGCAGCCAAAAGCAGCGATGAGGGCCGGGAGATAGGCCCCAAGCTGGCCGCCCTGGTTAAATTACTGCCCGGCGCAAACGCGCCGGATATTCAGGGGGTAACGCCCGGAGGTAAAAAATTCGATCAGGCTGCGCTGGATAAGCAGATTTATGTAGTTGATTTTTGGAGAGCCGGCAATGAAGTAAGCCGCCTGAACCACCAGGATATGATTGGCACCCTGCTGAAAAACATTGATACCCGTAAGGCAGGCATCATCAGCATATCATTGGACGACAAGCGCGACTGGTGGACCACTGCCATTAAAGACGACCACCTTACCTGGCCCCAGTATTCGGATTTAAAGGGCAATAACTCGCCCAATGTACAAAGCTGGGTGATTACTACCATGCCCACGTACTACCTGATTGATGGCAGCTGGCACATTATTGCGCGCGATGTAAGTTACAGCCGCTTAAGCTTTGAAATCAATTACTACCTGAGGCACCATTTACATGGCAATCACCCGGTGCTGCAATACACCGAAAACATAGTCGGTGGGCAGATGCCGGATGGCAACGCGGCCGGTAAACTTGCCAAACGAGGGTAATATGGCCTGCCGGGCGCCAAAGGTAAAGCAGGGCAGCGTAATATCCTGCCGGCCCTTGCCCACCAGGCGTACGCCAGGGTGTATGTGGCCGCAAAGCACATAGCCGCTGCTTTGCGCCAGGGCATCGCCCGTAAGGGGGTGGTGCAGCATCAGAAAGGGGCCGGCGTGCAGCTGCTCACAGGTGCCGATGCTGAGCTGATGATAATACTTTTCATGAATAATGTCGTGGTTGCCGATGATGAGATGCATAGCCACCCCGGCAAACTGATCGCGCCAGGCGGCAAAGTAATTCCAGTCGGCATTGAGGTCGCTGTGGAAAAGGTCGCCCAGAAAAATAATCTGCTCCGGCTGATACTGCCTGATCAGGCGGGTGAGCGCCGTTAAATCATCCTGCGCCAGCTGCGGCGGCACGGCAATGCCCGCCTTGCGGAAATGCCCCACCTTGCCCAGATGCACATCGGCCGCTATGAGGGCCCGTTGCTGTTTCCAGTAAATCGCCTTTTCGGGCAGCAGCACCAAATCCTGCCCCAGCAAATTAAAATCCAATCCCGCAGTCGTCATTCGTGCTGCAAAATTACTAAAAATGTTGGGATGTTGTTGTGGTTAAATAATTGTTGTGGGCGGAAAAGGCAAGACGATTGCAGGCCTGAAGTTTTCAAATTTGAAATTTTAAGCCCGGGCCAATACAGGTGATAATACCCCGCTAAGCCGCTAAACTATAAACGTCTTTAATCAATTCTTTCATACTATGATTATAAATCTGCTCCGGCAGAGGATGGCAGCTTATAAATATCTTAAAATTATAGAATCACTTTTAATTTTGCGGCCTGATATTATTTATGTACATGAAAGATACGGATCTTAAACGAATTTCAAGGCTGACCGCTATTGTAACTCATTTACAAACAAAGCGGCTCATGACAGCAACCGGATTAGCCAATAAATTTTCGGTCAGTGTGCGGACAATATACCGGGATATGAAAACCTTAGAGCAGGCGGGCATCCCCATCATCACAGAAGAAGGGAAGGGTTATACATTGATGGAAGGGTTTCGGCTGCCGCCCATTATGTTCACCGAGAGCGAGGCCAACGCTTTAGTTACTGCAGAAATGCTTGTACTGAAGAGCAAGGACAGCTCATTCAATGAACAGTTCGCTTCGGCTATTCAAAAAATCAAAGCCGTGCTAACATCTCCAATAAAGGAAAAAACGCAAATGATATCCAGCAGAATTTCAGTTAGCCCGATCGGCTTGCAAGGTACCGCGACTGACTCCCTGATACTCATTCAGAATGCGCTTACCTCTTTGCTCGTATTAAATATTATTTATGAAACAGAGAAGGAAACAACTGCCCGCTGTATAGAGCCATTCGCCTTTTATTTCAGCCTGGAGGAGAACTGGCTGCTGATTGCCTATTGCAGATTGCGAAACGATTTCAGAATGTTCCGCCTGGATAAGATCAGTAGTATTACTGTATTGCAGGAAACGTTTAAACCGCACCGGTTAACCTTGACGGATTACCTGGCAGAAAAGCGAAAAAATTTCTATAACCCCTGACATACCCTTGTCTTAATCATAATTGACCTTTGTACTTTATAAATGTGGCAACAGCGCAAAAACAGCCTGTGCCGGTTTTTTAATAATATAAAAATATAAAAGTTGATTATGAATCTCATCTCTGTTAGAATTATTACTACAGACGTTAAGCGTCTGGCAGAATTTTATGCCCGCATCACCGGCAGCCCGCTTACTTTTTACACTTCAGAATTTGCGGAGCTGCAAACCACGGCCGCAACATTAGCTATAGGAAGCACCCGTACTCTGCAAGCCTTTGGCGGCGACCATGTGGCAAAAGCGGCGGAAAACAGAACGGCTATCATAGAATTTAAAGTGCCTGATGTGGACAAGGAATACCATAGGCTCGCTGAATTTCTCGAACCCTGTATAGTGCAGGAGCCAACAACAATGCCCTGGGGCAACCGGTCTCTTCTATTCCGCGATCCTGATGGCAACCTCGTTAATTTCTTTACGCCCGTTACGCCCGAATCAATTAAAAAGTTTGAGGGCAAATGATCCGGAGTATTTAATAATATAATGAATATTTACTTTAGAGCGGGTTTAATATTATTTATGAGCGTACAAAAATTAGTTAGGCGGTATTCCATAAGTAAGCGAATTGGCTGCCGTCACCACCTTGTAAGTCTTGGTAGTTCATCCCAGGCCTATAAATTACAAAACTCATTATAATATATAATTATAAACTCATGTAATGAAATTTTTTTGTGCAATAAGGTATTTTAAACAACGTTATGCTTAAAATTTGTATATTCACTTTAATCTACACACAATGAACAAGTTAAATTTTAAAATTATTAGCCTGAGTGCCCTGCTTGTAGTTTTTTTATTGTCATTTTCTCCCGTTTCAGGCAGAAACATCAACATTGCGGGTTTAGTAGTTAATGCAGCAACACTGTTACCTATACAGGCGGCTAATGTTTATGATGCTGAAAACAGAATAGTTGGAACCACTGATGAGAATGGTTACTTCAAAATAACAATCAATTATGAGAAACCCGGTGCTATAAACTTTAAATTCAAAATTAAAAAAGAGGGATTCGAATCGTTCTCGCAGCGCGAAAACTGGGGCGATTTGTCAAATAATACAAACGCAGTAGAATATTTTGGCTTGCGGCAGTTAAAATCGGAAATTAAGCCGTTTTCTGATTTGGTTGAGCATAGCGGAAGTTTAAATTATTACGATGTACTTAGCGGTTTTACCAAGATTAAAGCGCAAAAAGATTTTGATGACAAATTAACCAAGGCAAAAGCTGGAAATGAAAATGTGCTATTCAACATAGACGGCAGTTTTTATATTGCTGATAAAACCGGCTGGATAAAAATTGACTCCGATGATGATTTAATTACTGTAAACAACAAACAAACTTTGGCTGCAAAACAGCTTAATGCAAGGATTAAGCGCAGGGATGTTAAATCAATGACACCGGTAGAAGCTAAACGCGAAAAATATGCGGTATATACAAAATAATTTAGGGAACTGTTTAAAGGATGATTCATCATTCAAGCAGGGAATCCTGA